>CAZJNY010000372.1:0-3076 GCA_964547405.1 uncultured Flavihumibacter sp.
GTGGCCGGGGTACCGGTGCTGCCATCCAGGCCCTGCTTACCAAACAGAATGTAAAGCTGGTAGCGATGGCTGATGCCTTTCGTGATAACCTCGACAATTCCCTGAAAGCCATCATGGGCGAGGCAGAAGAAAATCCGGGTATCAAATCCAAAATCGATGTGCCGGATGAAAGACGTTTCAGCGGCTTCGACGGATACCTGAAAGCAATCCCCCTGGCGGATGTTGTCATCCTGGCAACGCCTCCCGGTTTCCGCCCCATTCACTTTGAAGAAGCAGTAAAACAGGGCAAACATATTTTCATGGAGAAACCCGTTGCAGTTGATCCTGCCGGGGTTCAGAAAGTGCTGGCCGCTGCGGCCATTGCCAAACAGAAAAAACTGAATGTGGTGGTGGGCTTACAGCGTCACTATCAGAATTCCTATCGCGAACTGTTCAAACGAAAGGACCTGATTGGCGATATCACTTCTGCACAGGCCTGGTGGAACAATGATGGTGTTTGGGTCCGCGACCGGAAAGACGGTCAAACAGAAATGGAATACCAGATGCGTAACTGGTATTATTTCAACTGGCTCTGCGGAGATCATATTACCGAACAGCATATTCACAATATTGATGTGATCAACTGGTTCAAAGGTGGCTATCCGGTGAAAGCCCAGGGCATGGGAGGCCGCCAGGTTCGGAATGGAAAAAATCACGGTGAAATTTTTGACCACCACTTTGTTGAATTCACCTATGCAGATGGTTCTATTCTTAATAGTCAGTGTCGCCATATCCCGGGCACAATGGCACGCGTGGATGAACTGCTGATCGGTACCAAAGGGCGTATTGCCACTGGTGCCGGTACGATTACCGATCTTAAAGGAAAACAACTGTATAAATTCGACAGTAAAACAGAAAACAATCCTTATCAGACAGAACACGATGAACTGTTTGAAGCCATCGCGAAAGGCCAGTACAAATTTGCAGATGCTGAAAATGGGGCAAAAAGCAGCATGACCTCCGTATTGGGTCGTATGGCCACTTACAGCGGACAGGTGATTGAATGGGATAAGGCAATTAATTCCGGGCTGGATATTATGCCGAAAGAATTCAGTTGGACAGCCGCGCCTCCAATTGTTCCCAATGCAGACGGTTTTTATCCGATTGCCGTTCCGGGAAAAACTAAATACATCTAAGCATTTACGTTAGTAGCACCAACATACGAAGCCCCTGCATCAAATGCAGGGGCTTTTGTATTTGTTCTGATTGTAGTTCAAGTAAATGGGGCAGTATTGAAATACACCCCGTCGTTAAATCCAATATCCTATGAAAAACTATATACTCAGGTTCAATTCCTGTGCCAGCAAATTATAACGGAAATATTCAGGGGATTTGACCCAGACAGAGTAGTACTATCAACAGGTTGTAGAAAACCTACCCCGGCTGATGCAGATAAATGGCAGAATCAGTACATTCAGTATTATGAATCGTCGCAATTTTTTAAAAAGCGGTAGTCTGGCCGGACTCTCGGTTACTACCGCCAGCCTGGCAGGCTGTACCACCGAATCGCCTAAAGAAAACAATACCGCGGAAGATCAAAAAGACAGCTTTGAATTGCTCGAATGGACCATACCGCAATTGCAGGAAGCCATGCAATCGGGGAAGTATACGGCCGTAGCAATTACCCGGTTATATATAGACCGCATTCATACTATTGACAAAGACGGGCCGGTTCTGAATGCTATTATTGAGCTCAATCCCGATGCTTTGGCAATCGCCAAAAGCCTTGATAAGGAAAGAGAAGATGGTAAGGTCCGCGGTCCCCTGCACGGCATACCCATCCTTATTAAAGACAATATAGATACTGCTGACAATATGCAGACTACCGCCGGGGCATTGGCGCTGGCCGGCAATATCGCTTCCAAAGATGCCTTTATTGTACAACAGTTAAGGGCAGCAGGAGCCATCATCCTGGGTAAAACCAACCTGTCGGAATGGGCCAATTTTCGGTCCAACCGTTCCTGTTCCGGCTGGAGCAGCAGAGGCGGACAAACCCGAAGCCCTTACCTGCTTACGCATAATCCCTGTGGTTCCAGTTCGGGATCGGGAACTGCTGCTGCCGCCAACTTAGCTGCCATCACTATAGGAACAGAAACAGATGGGTCAATCACCTGTCCTTCTTCGGTAGCCGCCCTGGTTGGATTGAAACCTACTGTTGGTCTCATTAGCAGATCCGGTATCATTCCGATTTCCCACACCCAGGATACAGCCGGACCAATGGGAAGATCAGTCACCGATGTGGCCATTACCCTGACTGCATTAACCGGCACTGATGAACAGGATCCTGCTTCTAAAGCGGCAAAAGGGAAAGCAGCAAAGGACTACACTACATTCCTGGATGCAAAAGCCCTTGCTGGCAAACGAATCGGTATTGAAAAAAAACCACAGGGCACCAATCATTATATCCTCGCATTGCTGGATAAATGCAAAGCCCTGTTAACCGCTCAGGGAGCTACTGTAGTAGAGATTGACTACCTGGATAAAATCGATGAACTCGGCCGCCATGAATACAATGTGCTGAAATACGAATTCAGGGAAGGAGTGAACAACTACCTGGCTAACGGTAATGCAAAAGTGAAAAGCCTGGCAGAGGTAATCGCCTTCAATAAAGCAAATATTGACCAGGCCATGCCCTATTTCAAACAGGAAACCCTGGAAGCCTGCGAAGCCCTGGGAGGCCTCGACAGTAAAGAATACAAGGATGCACTGGAAGCTTCGTTTACTGGTTCCCGTAAGATCCTGGATGAAGTGATCAAAACAAATCAGCTGGATGCGATTGCGGGCATCACCATGGGGCCTTCCTGCGCCATTGATCTTTGGTACGGTGATCGCTGGGGAGATGTATCGCTGACTTCACCGGCTGCCATTTCGGGTTACCCGCATATCACGGTTCCGGCAGGTTTGGTTTATGCGTTACCAGTTGGATTTTCATTTTTTGGTCCCGCGTTTTCAGAACCGGTTTTACTGGCCCTCGCCTATTCTTTTGAACAGGCTTCAAAAGCCAGGGTGGCTCCTGAATTCCGGAAAAACCTTCCAG
>CAZJNY010000373.1:0-3068 GCA_964547405.1 uncultured Flavihumibacter sp.
ATCCGAATCAAAAAGGGCATGCGGTTATTGCGAAAGAAATTCTGAAGTATTTTATTGATTAGGTTTAGGAGTTTATTACCACTATTTTGTTTTACTTTATGGTATTCACATACAAATAAAATTGTTCAACTTGAACCGAAGAGAATTCTTGAATACAGGTTTGTCTGTTACTGCAGGATCATTATTGCCGTCAATTGCTGCAAATCCTGGGTTTGCATTGCGTATTATGGCAACGGACTGGGGTTTTACCGGCTCCACTGAAGAGTTTTGTAAAGCAGCTAAAAGTGCAGGATATGATGGAATAGAGGTTTGGTGGACAGATGATCCGGCTGCTCAGAAAAAAATATTTGATACTGTTGAAAAGCAAGGTTTGGATATCGCATTTTTATGCGGAGGCTGGCAACCTGATTTTGAAGAGCATCTGCGCACGTTTACCAAATCAATTAATGCGGCTTGCTTTTCATCCAGGATTAAACCTTTGTATATAAATTGCCATTCCGGCAAGGATTATTTTACCAAAGAACAGAATCTCAGAATTATTCAGGTTTCCACTGAAGTCAGTAAATCTGCAGGCATTCCCATTTATCATGAAACCCACCGGGGCAGAATGTGTTTTTCTATTCCGGATACTACCTATTATCTGAACCATCATGCCGATATGCGCTTAACACTGGATATCTCTCATTGGTGTGCAGTTCATGAAAGTTTACTTGCAGATCAGGGTAAAAATCTGGCATTGGCATTAAGCAGGGCAGATCATATTCATGCCAGGGTGGGTCATCCTCAGGGTCCACAGGTAAATGATCCACGTGCTCCCGAATGGAAAGAGGTTGTCAATAAACACCTGGAATGGTGGGATGTAATTGTAAACAGAAAAAAGAAAGAAGGAAAGTTGATGACCATATTAACGGAGTTCGGGCCTGCTGACTACATGCCGACTATACCTTTTACCAAACAACCCATCGCAAACCAATGGGAGGTGAACAGGTATATGATGAATTTATTGCGGGAGCGATATAAATAGACAGAAGAACAAATTTATATGTATCGTAAAATATTTCCTTTGAAGGGATTGGTAATTCGCTGATGATTTATCTTAAAGTACGCTCTGCTGAAGAGTGGTTTCAATATTTCAGGTTGTAAAAGAGATGGCCGTGACCGGCTATATGGAGAGCGACTGTCTATCATTATTGATGAGGATGTCAGGGTTGAGTATTGGACTCAAATTCGAAAACTTCCTTCCATGGTAAATAATAAGATTATAAACGGGAAGAGTTGATTGTACGCAAAAAATAGGAAAAAAATATCTTATTAAGCATTTAGATGGATGACGAAAAACTCATAGCAGATATTAAAAAGTATGGATTTGCAGTTATGATGATGGAAGCAACTGATTACCAGCCATCATGTGCCTTTACTGTAGGGTTGTGGAAGAACTTTAATCACCCCGAGTTTATTTGCTTTGGATAAAAGACTATTTCGGATATGCCATATGGTTTAATCAAACCAGTAATTTTCCTGCCTTACAACTGGTATGGACGGACCGCCAGAATCGGTATCCCTGGCAAGATGGTTTTGAAGAAGAGTTTAAATTTATTCAACCTTTATTGGACCGAAACGGAACATATAAATTTTTGGAAGAGAAGAACCTGGCCGTTTTTACAACCCGGCAATGGCTGGAAGAAAAGAAGCCGATACTAAGAGTAATTCATGAGGAAGATGGAGACTTACTTATATTGTCGTGCCTGTAAAAAAGTTATTTTACCAACCATTTTATCGGGTCCTTAATTTCCGGTTTCAATTTCACATCCGGTGCAATTCCTGTTGGATCAACTGGGTAGTCGGGTAATCTGGCTGAACGGGTTGTAGGAACTGAAAAATACCAAAGTTTGGATGGAGTAAAAACAAAGTTCAGGTTTCCATAGTCAATGGCACCGCCGCTATTACTATAGCCATAGATCCGGGTTTTTTTGCTCTGCCGGGCATTTAATAAAAATTGTTCTGTTGCACTGATACATTCCTTGTCCATAAGAACCGAAACCTTCTTCGGGTATGCCTTTATTTCATCCATCCGGATGGTATCAATCCGATTAGTGGCAAAGGGCACAAACTGGTTGGGGGCTTGTTTGCCGCGGCTAACGATATCGCGTATTTGATTCTTTGCATCTTCCGGAATGTATTCATTGCTTAATAATTCTTCAAAGAACCTGATATTGTTTGGGGAGCTCCAGAAGTCAGAATTGTATACCAGGATGGGGTTTGTATAGAGGTATGGTAGCAGTGATGCAAACATGGCATCCCCTCCGCCTCCGTTTCCTCTTACATCAATGATGAAATGCCGGGTTTTCTCCAGTTTTTCTATGTTGGTAAGCACTAGACTGTCAAGGATTGGTTTGTAGGCCATATTGCAGGTTGGTACGGTGAACAGGGCTGTTGAGTTTGGCTTGAAGCTCAGCGTTGGGGTAGGATCTTTGTGGGCGCCTTCTGTGGGCATAGCTGCAACTGGGTTGATTTCTGAGGGTACAAGGAATACATGGCCGTTATCCAGGTAATGGATCAGTTTTTTGAGTAGGCTATCACAGGCCCGGATTTCCATTTTGCTGGAAGCTTGTTTTCTCAGGGTATCGATATAGGACCGGTAGCCTGGGTTGCGGGCAGCAAAATCTCGCAGGCCACTGTAATCGGCCAGGTAGGTATCCGCCATGAAGTTGAAATCCGATTGGCAATCGCAGTCCTGGGCCTGGGTGGAGTAGGAAAGGCTTAGAGAAAATAGAAGAATAAATACTGTTTTCACGTTAAGATCAGATTTGCTGAGGTTTGATATTGATTCTACTAACTGGCATTCTGAGGTTCGTCTAAGAAGGATTAAGGAGTTGTATGTATATTGAATGAAGACTATTGTAACTATAAAAATTGTAATGCTAAAGTATATCTTATCGTTTTTATTACTTCTCCTTTTTTGCAATTTAAAAGCTCAATCGGACAAAATATGGATTGGAGGACAGTTAGATGAGAAAATACACAATCCCGAAGATACCTTATATCTGTTCTTTGATGATCAGTATCGT
>CAZJNY010000374.1:0-3056 GCA_964547405.1 uncultured Flavihumibacter sp.
TGCGTAAAACAATATTCTTCGATCAGTTCAGGGAGCAACTGAATGACCGTCAGACAAAAGTTATACAACGCATGTTTGATGAAGGGATGGGTGGATTTAAAGGCGGCATAAATGCCAGAAAATATATGGGTATTACAAAAACCTCCAAGGCAACTGCCACAAGAGATTTACAGTACTTGCTGGAAATTGGGGCTATTGAATTGACAGGAGATGCAGGAGGAAGAAGTACGGCTTATCAGATAAAAATAGTTTAGGTTACAACAAAAGTCGTTTTGAGCAATTTGCTGCTGATCAGTCTAAAATAGCCAATAATATTTATCCGGATTACCATTGTGGATGGAAACGCAAATCCGTAAATTAGGAGATGAAAAAGAGCCGGAAGAAATTTTTACAACAGTCAGCTGCCGGTTTACTGGGACTATTATCAACACCGCAGTTATTGGCACAATCTGCAGGGCAAGTAAAACCTGTGGTAATACATGCCGGTGAAGGAGAAACCTATTGGATTGGACGAAGAAATTCTCCCTTAACCATTAAGGTGGCAAAAGACCTGCAGGGAAATGAAACCATGTCTTTTTGTGAGGAATTAATTGCCCCTGGTGAGGGAATTCCCATGCATAAACACCTTAACGAAGATGAATTAATCTTTATTCATCGGGGGAAGGGAGAGCTGGAGCCGGATTTGAAGGCTATTTCAGAGAATTTGGTTCATCGGTTGGTACCCCCTGGGAACCTAAATCCCAGGAGGAATACAACCGGTTGAATAAGAAATGGGGCATTGTGTATAGGTAAGATGCACTTCCTACGCGTGCACACCTTCCTTAATTTCCTCTACCAGCTTTTTATTGAAAGCAGGTAGATCTTTCGGAGTGCGACTGGTAACCAGTCCGTTATCTACTACAACTTCTTCATCAAGCCAGCGCGCCCCTGCATTTTTCAGGTCAATTTTGATGGCTTCAACAGAAGTGAGGGTGCGACCATTCACCACTTCTGCACTGATCAACACCTGGGGACCGTGGCATATCGCACCAACGGGTTTGCTTTCGGTGAAGAATGCCTTCACAAACGCAATGGCCTCTCTGTTGGTTCTTAACTGATCGGGATTGATTACCCCGCCTGGTAATACCAGCGCATCGTAATCATCCGGAGATGCCTGATTAAGCTGTTTATCAACTTTATAAGCCTGACCCCAGTCTGTTTTTGCCCAGGCTTTGATCTCTTCCATTTCCGGACTTACAATATGCACTGTCCAACCCTGTTTTTCCAGGTGCTCTTTCGGCGATTTTAATTCACTTTCTTCGAATCCATGAGTAGCGAGAATCGCAATTTTCTTTTCCATGTGAATAAGTTTTTAATGTGTACAATCACATGGAATGCAAAAAGATTGTGCCACCGGACTCAGCAACCGTCTTTTTGTGGTGCGCGTTTGTAGAGTAATTTATTGTCGCGTTCAATATAGTCGCCAGTGATTATGGGATAAGCATATTTGGGTGCGTGGGATACATGACGACTTTTAATAATTATTTTGTCATTTACTCTCAGGTCCACCGTTTCCGCCCCAAAGCTAAGAATGAAGTCCTCGCCATTAATGCTGACCATTACTCCATAGCCAAGTTTTGAGCCAGGGGGAAGAGATAAAGAAGTTACAACTCCCTCCATATTGGTATACTCCCTTATTTGCTTTGCTATTTTAGCTTCCGCTGCAAAAACTTTTTTCCCTGGGGCAGATACTTCCCATTTTTTGTAGGCTATTCCCCCTGGTGTTGCTTCCCATTTTTTCACTTCCGCCTTCCTTTCGGCATCAGAGAGTGGTGTTGCTTTTTTGGGAGGGTCATTGTTGAATTTGCGATTGGCAAATACCAGTCCGCTTACCACTATCAGCAGTAAGATCAGAGCGTAGCTAATTTTTTTCATATCCTTATAGATTTGGTTCAATAAAAATAATTTGAATCAATCCGGTTGAAAGGATAGGAACTGTAAATTAAAGTGCAAACTTTGTAAATAATTGATTGATAACTGCCCAATCAGTGTTGTTCAGGCCTAGTTTGCAGTATTTTCTTCATCGCTTTTATATTCCAGAATATCAGCAGGCTGGCAATCCAGGGCTTTACAAATAGCTTCCAAGGTACTAAAACGGATTGCCTTAGCCTTTCCTGTCTTCAGAATAGAAAGGTTAGACAAGGTCAAATCTACTCTTGCAGAAAGTTCATTCAGAGAGATTTTACGCTTCGCCATCATCACATCCAGGTTTACAATAATTGGCATAGATTAAACAGTTAAATCGTTTTCAGTTTGAATATCTACACCTTTTTTGAAAATAGTCGCAATAATATAGATCACTGCCCCCATCAGAATGAATGCCTCACTGTCCGCCCAGAAACTGGATAAGTTGTCAGGAACAAAACCATGATGCATCAGTGATTTGGTAAGTGCACTGGCGATATAACTTAAGAATCCGATTAGCAGGGTGAAATAACTTATTTGCGAAATCTGTTTGGAAACAAAGCTGTTGAAGGGTTTTATCAAATCCATTTTGTGCATTAGCCGGATAACGATATAAAACAAACAGGCTTTTAATATCGCAATGAGCAGAATAAAGCTATAAGTGCCGAAAAACGCTAGCCGACTCTCTGCATACATTTGGGATAAGTCCAGCTTTTGATAGAGATTTTGAACGAATTCAGGCCTGAACAGACTGAAAAAGAAGTTAACTACCAGGCCTCCGGCTTCAATGGACAGGCCTACAAAAATGAGCCAGGCCACTATATACAGGCCCCAGAATACGAAGTTGTTTGCCTTTGACATAATTGTTGCTATTTGGAATTATGTCACAATATTAATAAAAATATATTGAAAAACAATAAATAATAATTAAAAAACAAGATTTATGCCAGATTTTAGTGGGGAATTTGTTCTACCAGGATTTCGTTGCCGGCAAGATCGTAATACGTACAGGTCATTTTATCCATGGAGATGGCCCATTTTTCAATACCAACTGTTGCACATAATTGAATAAAGGTCAGGAAATCGGTTTTGCCTTGCTGATGAGCAATCAG
>CAZJNY010000375.1:0-3053 GCA_964547405.1 uncultured Flavihumibacter sp.
TTTCGACCAGCCCAAACAACGATTGCATGACAATTCAGTTTTATCTACGATTTACTACCAAAGTCGGACAGGAACTCTTCATTTCCGGCCTGCCCAACAGGAAAACGCCCCTTCCTATGTCCTGGTTCAATCAGGAATACTGGTTCGCCCAGGTGGAACTTGATCCGGCAGAACTGGAAGGCATCAGTTACCAATACCTGTTACAGGACAGAACCGGAAAACTAATACAGGAGTGGGGAAACGACCGGCAACTGAATCCCCCCGCTAAAGGTTTTACCGAAATCCAGGTAGTGGATACCTGGAACCATGCAGGTTCCTTTGAAAATGCTTTTTATACAGCGCCTTTCCAGGAAACCCTGTTGCCGGAAACCGGGAAGAAAAAATACAAACATCCTAAACAGTTCAGCCATATTTTCCGGGTAAAAGCACCCCTGCTGAAAAAAAATGAAGTGATCTGTTTAGCAGGAGCCGGCACTGCCTTACGGGACTGGTCAACCGAAGATCCGATTCTGTTGCAGGCGGAAGGAAACTGGTGGACCGTTGCCATCGATCTGCCCAAGGAAGAATTTCCCTTACAATACAAATACGGCATCTACCATACCAAACAGAAAACATTTGTTCAGTTTGAAGCAGGGGAGAACCGCCACCTCTTTGGTGATGCCGGTCAGCACCTGACGCTAGTACACGATGGATTCGCCCAACTTCCCAATACCAGCTGGAAAGGTGCAGGCGTGGCGATACCGGTATTCAGTTTACGGAGTAAAAACAGTTGGGGAGTTGGTGAATTCACGGATATCCAGGCGCTGGTAGACTGGGCCGGATCCGTTGATATGAAACTCATTCAGCTTTTACCCATCAACGATACAACCGCTACGCATACCTGGGTGGATTCCTACCCCTATGCTGCTATCTCCGCCTTTGCCCTGCATCCCATTTTTCTGAATCCGGATGAACTGGCAGGAAAAAAACAGGCAGCCCTGTTAAAGCCATATCGCGACCAGCAAAAAGAATTAAATGAACGGCAGG
The DNA here is from genome assembly GCA_964547405.1 of uncultured Flavihumibacter sp. Classification (GTDB taxonomy): domain Bacteria; phylum Bacteroidota; class Bacteroidia; order Chitinophagales; family Chitinophagaceae; genus Flavihumibacter. The sequence goes on from CAZJNY010000375.1 coordinate 1,027, forward strand.
CCGTAGATTATGAAGCGGTACTGCAACTCAAACTGAAAGTCTTTCTGGAGCTGTTTGAAGCGCAGAAAGGAAGCTGGGAAAAAGACCCTGCCTATCAGGAGTTTTTCAACAAGAACCAGGACTGGCTGGTGCCCTATGCAGCTTTCTGTTACCTGAGAGATAAAAACAATAGCTCAGATTTTACCAAATGGCAGGAGCATAACGAATACCAGTCGGAGTCCATTGAAAAACTGGTAGCACCTGACGGTGACGACTATGCGCAGATTCAGTTTCACTATTACCTGCAGTACCAGTTGCATGTTCAACTGCGGGCGGCTACAAAATATGCACACAAAAAAGGCATCATCGTAAAAGGTGATATCCCTATTGGAATTTACCGCTATAGTTGTGATGCCTGGGTAGCCCCTGAGTTATACAATATGGATCAGCAGGCGGGTGCACCACCTGATGATTTCGCCATCAAGGGACAGAACTGGGGATTTCCAACCTATAACTGGCAGCAAATGCAAACCGATGGCTTTCATTGGTGGAAACGCCGCTTTGCCCAGATGAGTGACTATTTCGATGCCTTCCGGATTGATCATATTCTTGGATTTTTCCGGATCTGGTCAATTCCCTATCATTCCGTAGAAGGCATCATGGGCCGGTTTGTACCTGCTATTCCGGTACATAAAAACGAATTCCAGGAGCGGGGCATCTGGTTCGATCCAATCCGTTACTCACGGCCCTATATAACCGAAAATTTACTGCAGGAACGTTTTGGCGAAGTAAGCGGATTTGTGAAAGAAACCTTCCTCGATGCTACCGGGTATGGACAGTATTTTTTCAAACCTGCATTTGATACGCAGCGAAAAATAGAAAACTGGTTCCTGTCTGAAGAAGTGCATGACACCAATAACTGGCTCCGCCAGGGACTTTATGATTTACACAGTAATGTTATTCTCTTTGAACAGGAAGGCTCCAATGGAACACAGTATCATTTCCGTTTTGGCATGGAACAGACCAGTTCTTTCCAGGCATTGGAATGGGATACACAGGCGAAGTTGAAAGAGCTTTATGTCAATTATTTTTATCGTCGGCAGGATGCATTCTGGATGGAGGAAGCGATGAACAAATTGCCCGCATTGAAAGCTTCTACCAATATGCTGATTTGTGGCGAAGACCTGGGCATGGTACCGGGCTGTGTTCCGGAAGTGATGAATCAACTGGGTATACTTAGCCTGGAAATTCAGCGTATGCCTAAAAACCCGGAACGGGAATTCTTTCACCCCGATGATGCGCCCTACCTCTCTGTAGTAACGCCTTCTACGCATGATATGAGTACGATCCGTGGCTGGTGGGAAGAGGATCCTGCTAAAACCCAACGCTTTTTTAATAACGAACTCGGTCAGTGGGGCGATGCACCTGCATTTTGTGAGGCCTGGATTAATAAACAGATCGTCATTCAGCACCTTCATTCTCCGGCTATGTGGAGTATTTTCCAGTTACAGGATTTAATGGGGGGCGATGAGCAGTTGCGCTTTAGCAATCCGGGTGATGAACGGATCAATATTCCATCCAATCCCAAACATTACTGGCGCTACCGGATGCATATTTCGCTGGAACAATTAATGAAAGAAAAAGCGTTTAACCAGGATCTGAAAGAGCATATTAAGGTGAGCGGAAGAGGATAAAAATGTAGGTTTGTGGTATGCGTGTGAGTTATACCAAAACCAATCTTCCGTTTATACACCCTTTTACCATTTCAAAAGGAACCAAAACCCATCAGCCTGCGCTGGTGGTAGAACTTGATTTCAATGGTATAAAGGGATATGGCGAAGCCCCAGCCATCGCCTATTATAATATTCCTGTGGAGCAGATGGAAGCGGATTTGCTGGCGAAGAAAATCTTCGTGGAAAAATTCGCCCTTACCACACCGGATCGCTACTGGCATTACCTGCATCATCTTTATCCGGCCAATGGTTTTTTGGTGGCAGCACTCGATATCGCTGCCTGGGATCTGTTTGGAAAAATCAAACGCCAGCCCC
>CAZJNY010000376.1:0-1890 GCA_964547405.1 uncultured Flavihumibacter sp.
CCTTCGACCCGCCATACACCGGCCAGTCGAGGTTGGAGGACTGCTGTGAACAGGCGCCTGCCAGGAATGCAAGCAGGCTAATCGCCCGAAGGGATTTCTTCATTCCCCTAATATAATCCATCCACCCGACCGGTGGCACCGGTCGGGTGAAATCATTCTTTTACAAACTTGCGAATGAAAAACCGATCATTTCGTTCATCAAAAACCTGGAGGATATAAATTCCCGGGCGCAACTGTTGCAGCTCAATTCGATTATTGGTTCTATTAGTCCGAATAGAACTGATTCTTTTTCCGGAAAGATCAAAAACAGTAATCGACAATTGCAGGAGTTTCGGGTTGTTAATGAATAAATCGGATTGAACAGGATTGGGATGAATTCTTATTCCTCCCTGCAATTCCAATTGATCAATAGAGGTAACAACCACCTGTTTCGTCTCCGATAGTTCACCTGTACAGGCACCCGCTTTCACCTGCACCGAATAAGTGCCAGATTCAAACACCGTCAGCTTTTGCTGATTTGCACCAGTTATTGCCTGCCCATTAAAATACCATTGATTTCCAGCAACAGCAGATGATGTCAGCAGGTTCCCCTGTACAGTAATTTCAGGTTTCGGGGGTGTTTGAAATACCTGAACCGATAAGGAGGCTGTTACAGTCCCACCTTTATTGGTCGCACTTACGGTATAGGTACCTGAACTGGTAACAGTTACTATAGAATCAATCGTAACCGGATTGGTATTCCAGGAATACGTACAATCAGTACAACCAGCTGACGACGCAACCAGGCGAATGGGTGTTCCGGAACAAACTTCAAGAGCAGGTTCTGCAACTATCACCGGAATCGCCGGAGCAGGTGGCTTAGCTATCATTCCATCGTTCTGAGGAGCAACAAAAAAGCCACTGAATCCGGTTACTTCAAAACTTACTTCCCATAGCTCTTCCACATTGTTCCATACAATCTTGTTATCATCCGGGTTGATTTCAATGCCCGCATCTGCATAATCAACGGGATGATGAGAGCCAACAGAATTGCCACCGTATTTATACACGCGCAAATTTGCTTTTCCAATGGCATCATCCGGACCTGTAGGTAAATTGTTGTCATCGGGTCTGTATGCATTAAACTCAGTGAAATCCTCTTGCGTAAAATATAGTGTGATGGTTGCTTTTGCCGTTGAGCCGTTCCGAAAGGGCGTTATTTCGTAATGCCTGCGAACAAAGGGCGCATTATTATGCGTTCGAATAGAATCATCCAGAAACATAGATTGATCGATATAACCTACAGGTGGGGAATCCGGCGCCAATTTTACACCAGCATCATTGGTAGCGTTTTTTACCAGTTCAACCTGTCCCTCACTTCCATTTGAAAAAATAAGATCAGGAGTTCCATTTTCATCCAAATCTCCGTCAATGACCGATAGCATATGACCACTGAGGTTTATACCAACTGTAGGATCAAATTGAATTTTTCCAGGAGTGCTGGTATTCTTTAAGTAATAACTGCCAAAATCAGTTGCGATATCATCACTCGTAGTTTGTCTGGAAGACACCAAATCTCGAAGTCCATCACCATCAATATCCGTAAACATGGATTCTACATTGCTGCCTTTGGTTGATAACCGGATTGGATTTTCAAATGCGATATTTCCATTTTCACTTTTATTTCTGTAGATGGATAACGTAGAGTCACGAAGGCCTAAAAAATATAAATCCAGCTTCCCATCACCATCCAGGTCTTCGAGATTCAACACAATATTTGGTTGTTTCGATATAGAAAACTGCTGCGCAAGCTCAAGCTTATCCGGATCCAGCGATTGACCCTGCTGATGTATATTTCTCAAAATATACACCATGTTATGATGACTTCCCGCATTGAACACTATTTCCTGT
>CAZJNY010000376.1:1900-3044 GCA_964547405.1 uncultured Flavihumibacter sp.
CGTCACCATCAAGGTCCCCTGAGAGTAAAATAAAATTTTCATTTGATGGGTCGCCAATCATTTTGGTTTTACTTTCCCTAAAGGAGAGCTCCTTATTCAACGTGCTGTTTTCAAAAAGCAATAACCCAGCACCTATCCTGCATACCAGATCTGGTCTTCCATCTGCGTTGAGATCTATCAATTTGGGAATCAAATTCGGATTGCCAATAAAATTGTCTATAAGTTTGAAAACGAGTTTGTAATCAAATGAGTCCGGGTGCGATTTATTCTGAAAAATTTCAAAATCACCAGAATTCACTAATATTTCCTCCACACCATCTCCATTAAGATCTCCGGAATTACTGTATGCTCCTCTACTATTTTCGATCCTCTTTAAATTATACGCAAACTTCCCTTGGTTTTTATTTCTGTGAAACAGAATACTTCCGGTATTTTCAAGTGAAAATATTTCCAGCACACCATCATTGTTTAAATCAGCCGAAATAACTGAATAGGGAGTTCCTGATGTCCTATAACTCCACGCCAATCTTACCGACCGCTTCCCCAATGTTTTACCCAAACTCTCAAATGTTACTCTGAATAAATAATCCGTCATTGTTATCAACCCTTCCTTGCTCATCACCACCAGTCGCTGGCTATTCATTCCTACAGGAATCCGGATGGTTAATTCAGTACTGGTCGCAGACAGAACCGGACAAACGATTCCGCCCATGCGAACAAAATTTTCTGCTGGTATTGGTGAGAAGTTTTTACCCTGAATCGTTACAATCGTACCAATGGGTCCGGATACTGGTGAAATGCCCGTAACAACAGGAACGCGTTCGGAAAGCTTAAGAGAATCCTGCGCCAGCAACGGCAATTGAAAACAAACTATAACCAGTGAAAATAAAAATGTGCGGACATGTAAATTCATGCCGCACAAGAAACAATATTTTATCAATATTTCAAATCCACCCGACCGGTGCCACCCGACCGGTGAATTACATTCCGTATTGAGCAAGGAACTTAATCCGCATAATCTTCAACTGCTCCCAGGAAAAATTACTATCCGACATTTCTTCCTGCGCCACCTGCAAGGAAGAGGTTTCGCAGCTCTTGAAATAATCGAGGATCTCTTCCTGTTCGTATTCATCCAGCATTTCAT
>CAZJNY010000377.1:0-3041 GCA_964547405.1 uncultured Flavihumibacter sp.
CCAGGTCTTCCACCTGTTCCAGTCCGCCTTCCTTCTCCAGCCGGTTCAGAAATGCAAGTGCCGCGCGCCAGGGCCCCAGGGTATGAGAACTGGATGGACCTACGCCAATTTTGAAAATATCAAATACGGAAATGGGCTCGTACGACAAGCAGGTTTATTTTGATCGAAATTAGGAAAATCCGGAGGCTTAATAAAAGTCCACCAGTTCCACTTCAAAATACAGGATGGAATTTGCCGGAATATTTCCATTCGCGCGACAGCCATAAGCCAATGCGGATGGAACAACCATTTTAATCTTTCCTGTTTTTTTGATTTTGGGGATGGCAATCTGCCAACCGGGAATAAGGGTAGCCAGTCTCCAGCCGGTACGGTTGGGGTCTGACTGGGAATCAAATACTGTTCCGTTGGTCAGTTTGCCCGTGTATTTGATAAAGATCTGGGAATTCATATTGGGGGCTCCGCCGGTACCGGGATCAATTATTTCATAGTACAGGCCGGTTTCCGTGTCTTTAACGCCATTGATATTATTGGCCGCATTATAAGCAAGAATAGCCTGCTCTTCATTGGCAGGTGGCACTACGGTACAACTGTTATCCGTATCCGATTTATTACACTTCCAGCTGCTTATAGCCATCAGACTTACACCCAGGAGCACGATTATCTTTTTCACCATTACCCAGTTTTTTTGCGCGAATATAGAGATTGATACTGGTATAGACCAGCAAAGGGTGGGATATGTTGCATGGGAAGTGAAAAGTGAGATGTGAGATGTGAGAAGGACTCTTTCCTCCCTCTTCCTTTCTTCCATCTTCCATTCTCCATCTTCCATTCTCCATCTTCCATTCTTCCATCTCACGTCTCACTTCTCACATCTCACCCTTTTCCCGTTCCTGCTGGACTTTCAGTTCGCGGTAGCGCTGTTCGTACTGATCCCACTGGTATTGTTTATAAAAAATCGCCATAAAGGTGATAATGGCCAGGATGGCGATGATAAGAATAAGCGGACTGCTCTGGCTACCCGCTACCATTCCGGCCCGTTTATACCAGCCAAGTGCGTAGTTCAGAAAGATGGGAACTGCAAACAGCAGGCCGATTGGGAGGCCGATCAGCCATTGCCGGAAGGTCTTTTTCTGACGGTCGCGGTTTTGTTCCCAATACTGAATAAAATCTTTTTCTTCGGTTGTCAGCATGCCTTGCTTTTGGCAAAAATACAGCGCTCCGCTCTTTTTTACTTAATTTGTGTCTTAACCAATATTCGATTGCATTGAAAATTGATCACCTCATCACCCAGTACTTATACCAGCAGAAGCGACTCAGTTTACCCGGGATCGGAACATTTACCATGGAAAACGGAGGTGTTCAGTTCAGTAACACTGCCGATACCGAGTTGAGCCCCGAACTGATTGAGTTTATCCGTACGCATACGGGCAAAATGACGGCACTGGCCAGTTCCGACCTGGAATCCTATATCATGCTGAACAAGCAGTTTCTCAATATCGGGAAAGCCCTTTACATGGAAGGAATTGGAACCCTCGTAAAAGAAAAAGGGGGCAGTTTTGAATTTACACCCGGTGATATGGTGATGGAGCGCCTGGATGAGCGCCCGCCTGAAACCAGAAAGACCTCCGTATTTGAAGAGCATCCGCGTTATGATTCCGGTTCAGGAACCGGAAGAAAACTGGCGATCTTCCTGGGTATTGCGGCCACTATCGGAATTATAATCTGGGGAGGCTGGAAATGGGCTCAGAAAGGGGTTGAAAAAGGGGTTGAAAAAGAAGCTTCTGTTCCTGTAGCCGTGGTGCAGCCTGAACCTGCCCTGCAACCAGACACCAACCGGGTGACCGCAACGGATTCTATTAGTCGCAGGCCACTGATCGATACGGCCCGAATCAACGCGGCAACCACCGAAAGCCGGTATAAATTCGTCATTGAAACCACCACTAATAAAGCGAGAGCAACCCGTCGTTATAACCAGTTGATGGAAATAAGAAGCGGCATCCGGATGGAAACGGCCGACTCTGTTACCTTCAAACTTTATTTTTTATTACCTGCTACCATTGCAGATACAACCCGCATCAAAGATTCCCTGCGGCTGTTTTATGCAAGTCGCCGGGTATTGGTTGAGAAAGAAGGGAATTGATCAGAACGCATTTTTATCGCCTTTCACTGAAAGGAATGCGGTCATCAGAATAATTTTCATATCCAGCAGCAGGGTCCAGTTTTCCATGTACCAGATATCATGCTCGATCCGCTTCTGCAGGAAGAGATTATCGGTGATTTCACCGCGGAATCCGTTTACCTGTGCCCACCCGGTAACGCCCGGTTTAACAAAGTGGCGAATCATGTACTGCTTGTAAATATTGGAGAAGTCTTCTGTATGTTTCAGCATATGTGGCCGCGGACCCACCACCGACATATCGCCCATGAACACGTTGAAAAACTGGGGTAGTTCATCCAGGTTGGTTTTCCGCATAAAACGCCCGATGTTGGTAACGCGGTCGTCATTGCGGGTAACCTGCTTCTTATTCGCGTCATCATTCATACGTAAACTTCTGAACTTGATACAAAGGAAGGGCTGGTTGCTTTTTCCGGAACGCATCTGGGTAAAAAAGATCGGACCTTTTGAACTCAGACGGATCAGAAGCGCCATGATTGGAATCAGCCAGGAAAGCAGGAAGATGATCACCAGGCTGCTGAATGCGATATCAAACAACCGCTTTTTAATGCGGTTGCCGGTATCTTCCAGCGGTTCATTTCGCAATGATAAAACCGGAATATTATCAATGAAGTCGACATAGATATTGCGGTTCACGAAAATTTTATAGTCGGGCACAAAGCGGAAATGTACAAACTGACTTTCGGCCTGTTTCGCCAGCTCATAGAGATCCGGAAAATGTTCCGGTGCCAGCGTGGAATAAATTTCTGTCACTTTGTTCTCCAGCACAAAGGGCATAATGTCTTTAATGCCGCCGGCAATGGGGTAGCTTGGTTCTTCGGTCAGTCGCTCTTTATCTTCAAAGCATCCTGCTACATGAACAAAT
>CAZJNY010000378.1:0-3016 GCA_964547405.1 uncultured Flavihumibacter sp.
GGATGGAATTTAACACCGGTAGTACGTGTACCGGTGGAGCCTAACCGAAATCAACTGAAGGGATCAATCGTGGTAGCGCCACCCAGTGCAGATGGAAGTAGCTGGCTGAAGAAATTCGGTCCGGTTAAAGTAGCAGTATGCAGTGGCTGGATGCAGGTACGAGGCAATGCCAGGAGAAGAAATGTGGATGCCGGATTTGTATTAAGTGATCATGCCGACTGGAATGGATTAATCACAGCAGTAAAAGCGACAGGCGCTTCTTCGGTATATGTAACGCATGGTTTTCAGTCTGCTTTTTCGAGGTATTTAACCGAGCAGGGAATCGAAGCAAAAGAAATACAAACGGATTATGGAACCGAAGAGCAGGAATAATACAACCGGCATGCGCCTGTTTGCGGAGCTGGTCCAGCAATTGGGTTCCAGTACCAAAACCAATGATAAGCTGGCAGCCCTGCTGAGTTATTTTGAAACAGCACCGGAAGCAGATAGTATTTGGGTAATCGCACTCTTCACCGGAAGGCGGCCCAAAAGAACAGTCAGCAGCACCTATCTCCGGGAATGGTGCATTGAACAAACCGGATTGCCGGCCTGGTTATTTGAAGAATCCTATCATACAGTGGGTGATCTGGCTGAAACCATCGCCCTATTATTGCCACCACCCACCAGGGAATCCAGCCATTCGCTGCAGGCTTACCTGGAGCTCTTACAAAGCATCCGCGACCAGGAAGTAGAAGCAAAAAAAGCAGTGGTACTAAAGGCCTGGGATGAACTCAATCGGGAAGAACGATTTGTATTTAATAAACTGATGACCGGGGGATTTCGGATTGGTGTAAGTCAGCAATTATTGGTACAGGCACTAGCCAAACGCGCGAACTTGGAACAAAGCCAGGTGGCTTACCTGATCAGTGGGCAATGGGATCCGGCACATACCAGTTTGCAAGAATTACTCGACAGCAGTGTTGCTGCCACTGATTTCTCGAAGCCCTATCCATTTTATCTATGTTATCCGATAGAAGGTGAATTGGCCGCACTCGGAGATCCGGCCGACTGGCAGGCAGAATGGAAATGGGATGGCATCCGCGGACAGTTAATCAAACGTAATGGAGAACTCTTTGTCTGGAGCCGCGGAGAAGAATTAATAACAGAAAAGTTTCCGGAGTACCAGGGTTTACTGTCGGCTTTACCAGATGGCCTGGTAATGGATGGTGAAATCCTCCCGGTAATGGAAGGCAAACCCATGCCCTTCGCCTTGTTACAAACGCGGATTGGCCGGAAGAATATTACTAAAAAACAACTCGAGGCAGCGCCGATCCATTTTTTCGCATATGATTTATTGGAATGGGAAGGACAGGATTATCGTGATGAGTCGCTTTCGGTAAGAAGAAGCAAACTGGAAGCGCTGGTAGCACAGGTGCAGCATCCGAAATTATTGCTGTCTCCTGTGGTGGTATTTGAAAGCTGGGAAGAATTAACGGTATTAAGAAGCCGATCCAGGGAATTTGTAGCCGAAGGCATCATGTTGAAGAAAAAGGACTCGGTATACCAGGTAGGCCGGAAGCGGGGCGACTGGTGGAAATGGAAAACAGATCCCATGACCATTGATGCCGTAATGATATATGCGCAAAAAGGCCATGGGCGCAGAAGCAACCTCTATACGGATTACACCTTTGCAGTGCGGAAAGAAGATAAACTGCTGGCCTTCACCAAAGCCTATTCAGGACTCACGGATAAAGAACTGATGGAAGTGGATGCATATGTGAAGCGAAATGCACTGGAGAAGTTTGGTCCGGTTCGAACTGTGCCGGCAGAACTGGTATTTGAGATCGCATTTGAAGGAATTGCTGCATCTGCCCGCCACAAAAGCGGAGTGGCACTTCGATTTCCCCGCATTCTGCGCTGGCGAAAAGATAAAACGGTGAAGGATATCAATACACTGGACGATCTCCATGAATTATTGCAACAATTTGGCAATGAAAAAGCGGATTAAAACCACCAACGCCTGAAATTTGTTAGCTTAAGGATCAATACCATTTTCTATGCTTACCCGAATCTTTTTTCTAATCGTGCTGATAGCCGGTGCCGGCGTGGTTCTGTTATCAGGTTATACCACCGCATTGAATCCGGATAAACCGGTGCCTATACCTCCATCCAAACAAAGAAGCGGTGATGCGGCCAGAGGATTTGAGTACCTGACTACCGGAGATTATGTGAAGGGAGGAATACCCTATGATTTTTTCCTGATGGGTAAGGGGAAAGAACAGAAGAATTACCTCAAAAGAACCGGACTGAATGCAACTGTATCGCATGATTATACGGTAGTGAAAGCAGTGAATGGAGAAAACCTGGTAGCGCCCAACTGTATGCAATGTCATGCACAGGTATTCAATGATTCGCTGATCGTTGGCATGGGCAATACCCTGATCGATTTCTCGATGGGCCAGCAGTTGAATCCTGCTGCCATTAAGATGATGGGCACCATGATGAAAGCAAACGCACCATCCAAATACGAAGCGAGCAAAGGTTTTTTGCAGGTGGCAGGGACTATTGGTCCTTATTTAACCACGGCCGTACGGGGCGTAAATGCTGCAGACCGGCTGGCGGCAGTATTGGTGGCGCATCGCGATCCCAACACATTGAAATGGTCAGATACTGCTTCCATGGATATACCGAAAGAAGTAATACCAAGTGATGTACCTGCCTGGTGGTTACTCAGGAAAAAGAATGCCATGTTTTACAATGGATTCGGTCGCGGTGATTTTGGAAGATTTTTGATGGCCTCCAATCTGCTAACAGTTACCGACTCTTCAGAAGCAGCAGAAGTAGATAAACGCATCAGTGATGTACTTGCCTATATCAACAACCTGCGCCCACCTGCTTATCCTGGTAAGGTGGATAAATCATTGGCAGAAAAAGGTCGCGTACTTTTTATTGACAATTGTTCCAAATGCCACGGCAAATATGGAGAAGAAGAAGAGTACCCCAATTTGCTGATACCGGCATCCATTATCAAAACAGA
>CAZJNY010000379.1:0-3002 GCA_964547405.1 uncultured Flavihumibacter sp.
TAACTCCTAATTGTTTACAACTAAAGAGTTATCTATGAACCGGGAATTAATTTTTTTACGCGCTTTTGCAGTGGCTACTGTGGCTGGATTAGTTTTTATCAGTACCACCGCCTTCAAAAAATTCGGCAATCAGAAATTCGGTGAAATTGATGTGGAACGAATCAATATTGTGGAAAAGGATGGTACCGTTAAAATGATCATCACCAATGTAGACCGCTTCCCGAACGGAACTGCTAAGATTAATGATCGTCCGACAAATGAGAATCGCAAAAAGCGTTCCGGCATGTTATTCTTCAACGAAGATGGAATCGAATGCGGTGGATTTATTTATGACGGCCGGAAAACTGAGAAAGGACATAGTGCCGGACTTTCCCTCACTTATGACCAGTACGATGGCGACCAGGTACTTCAACTGATTACAGAAGATTACAAAGAAGGAGACAAACGCTTTGTTGGAAGTAGTTTGCGGTTTAATGATCGTCCATCCAAAGAAAGCCAACTCAGAAACGCCGAAATTATGAAGGAGTTGGATGAGCTTAGGAAAAAGGATCCAAAAGCCAGCAGGGAAAAATACAAGGAATACGAAGCTGCCGGATTAATCGGAGAAGTTCCCCGTATGATGCTGGGTAAATCCCGTAGCGAAAGCAATGGACTCTTTCTCTTTGATAATAAGGGCATGCCAAGGGCGATGTTTCATGTGGATAAACAAAACAATGCCAAACTTGACTTTTTTGACGAAAAAGGAAATATTATTGCTTCATTCCCTGATAAGAAATAATGTTCAAAAAACTATATACCAACCGATTCTTCCTGCTGTTTATCATCTTATTCGCCTATGCACAGTCGATCCATTTAAGAATTCTCATCAGGCAGGAATTGAGTTGGTATATTTTTACCCCGGATGCTGCCCTTGGTACCCTGTTTCATGCCTTGCTGCTGTTTGCCATCATGCGCTATTTCATGGGTCTCTGGCTTCGGTCGGATGGTTTCAATATCAGGGATTGGTTGAAGGTAACCGCCTTTTCTCTTTTATCTTATGTGGTGGTTCTTCAGTTATTCAGCCTGTTTGTTGCCCTGCTTTTCGGTACCCTGGAACGTAATTTTAACCAGGAGACTTTTCTGCTGGCTACCTCTTCCTACCTGCTTGATGGTTTTATTTACGGAAGTTTTTTGCTGGCATACACCTATTATAAAAAGTATAGAAAGCAGTCTGCCCAACTGGCCGATTATAACAAGGCTTTATACGATAGCAGGATGAGTCAGCTCCGTGCTCAGTTAAACCCGCATTTTTTATTCAATAATTTAAATGTGCTGGATCAGCTGATTTATGAAGACAAAGAAAAGGCTTCTGAATTTCTGAATGAATTTGCTGATATTTACCGCTATGTGCTGCAGGTGGATAATCAAAAGATAGTCCCGATAGCAGAGGAGCTCCGATTTGCTGAGCAATACTATAACCTGATTAATCATAAATACGGAAAATCCTACCAGATACGTATTGATGCACTTAATCCGGATGGTTTTATTGTTCCCCTGACATTGCAGCTGTTGATTGAGAATGCTGTAAAACACAATCTGGGTACTGTAGCGAATCCCGTTTGTATCACTATTTCAATCGCTGAGGATATTGTTGTGACCAATAACCGAAAACCAAAACGTTTAGAAATAGGGCCTTCCGGCAAAGCATTGAAAAACCTGAAAGAGCAGTACCAGTTGCTAACAAAGCAGGTTATTGAAATTGAGGAAACGGAATCTCTATTTCTTGTACGGGTTCCCAAAATTCAAAGCACCCAATGATCAGAATTGCCATTATAGAAGATGAACTCCCTGCTATCCAGAAACTGAAGCGTTTTATTGCCGCATTGGAGGAACCTACTGAGGTAATAGGGGAGATGGGCAGTGTTGCTGATGCGATTGAATTCCTTCAATCCAGCCCGGTCGATCTACTGATCTCAGATATCCAGTTGCAGGATGGAACAGCCTTTGAGATCTATCAGCAGGTTTCAATTAGCTGTCCGGTTATTTTTACTACTGCCTATGATCAGTTCTGGATGAATGCTTTTGAAACCAATGGGATTGATTACCTGCTCAAACCTTTTACAAAAGAAAGGTTTCTAAAAGCCTGGAATAAGTTTCTGCTGCTTCGAAAATCAGAAAAGGGAAAGGAGCTGCAATTCGACAATCTCTCCAGGCTACTGGAACAGCATCTTTCTGAAAGAAAATATAAAAAACGATTCACGGTTCAAAATAATCAGCGTATCTATTTGCTCGAGGTTGAGTCGATTGTCTTTTTCGAGGCAAAGGATGGTCTTGTGCTGGCTTTTGACAAGGAAGGAAAGAAACATATGCTCAATGAAGCAACGCTCAGAGAAGTGGAAACCCAACTGAATCCCGCTGATTTTTATCGCTTAAACCGGAGTGAGTTGATTAATAAGAACTTTATTGAAAAAGTGGAACGCTTCTCCAAAAATATTCTGGCTGTAAAGTTGAAGGGATATCCGGCATATTATAAAACCAGTCAGGCTACAACTGCCTCCTTCCGCGAATGGCTGGATCAGGGATAATCTTTTTAAACTGCTTTTATTTCGTAATTTACCTGTACAACACAATACGATGCAAAAGCATTATGTAGCAATTCTCCTGCTGTTATTTGCAAGCATACAACAGGATGGTTACAGTCAGTCAGCAAAGCGCTGGACAGCTTCCGATCGTGAATTTTTAGTTAGTAACCTGGAACGAACGAAACTTGAAATTATCCGGGAAACCCAACACCTGACCCTTCAGCAATGGTCTTATAAAAAAGATTCAGCTACCTGGTCAATTGCCCAGGTACTTGAACACCTTGGACTCTATGAAAGAATCTTTATGCAGGAGGCTGACATTATGCTAAGTACGGTTCCTGATCCTGAACTGGATAGCGTTTCCCTGGACGATAAAAAATACATTGAATGGATGGATGACCCTGGTCCGCATAAAGCTGAATGGAATGCCGAACCGCTCGG
>CAZJNY010000380.1:0-2996 GCA_964547405.1 uncultured Flavihumibacter sp.
TTGTAATGATAGGCCAGCCTGTCCATGGTCAGTCGTGCAGCATCCCCATTGCGCTGGTAGTAGGTGATATTCCCATTGGGATCATACCCAATCCGCTCCCTATAGTCCGTGCTAATAGAGGCCGTAAAAGTGCCAGCTACAGGATTCAGGCCATTGAACATATCCATCGCCACCAATCGGTTCAACTGATCGTATTTGTAGTTATACACCTTGGTTGCACTCAGTTTCGGAATATTAACAGCCATCGCTGCAATGTTTCCATTGTAGAGCGGTGCCGCATTGCTGCCTAGCGATCCAATTACTGAGCTTGCCTGGGGAGTAAACCAGATTGCCTTGTAATCATTTCGGTAGTAATGTAAACTGAAACCAAATACATCCTGCGCTACCGGCTTGGCTTCTGTGGTATCGGTACCATTGGTTAAACTACCTCCCATGGCCGGATTAATCCCTTTTAACCAACCCTGCAGGGTATAGGCGTGATCCAGTCCCTGTACATTGAGCTTGCCCAGGACAGTCCTGGCCAATGGCCCATGTGCATAGTACTCATAACTGGCTTCCCGCTCAGGGAAAAGAAATAGCATGATACTGTCCCTGCCACTATATACCTGTGTCAGGCGATTTTCCGCATCGTACTCGTAGCGGTGATAATAAGCATCGGGCTTACCAGCTTGGTAACTGACCTGATTCACTTTTCCACTGATCAGGTCATAATTATAGGCTATTTTTTTATAGCGATACCCCGGATCAAAAGCAATATTGTTCATGCCATTTTTGACACCATTGGGTGACCCAAAGTCCTGCACTATGGTATCCACATTGCCCTGAATATCGTAGGAATAATAGGTTGCGGATGCTGGTAAGGTTTGTGTAGCCAGGTTGATCACCTGCGTGTAACTGACCCGGTTTCTTAAATTCCTTTGCTTTAACGTGGTATCATGCAATAGGGACATGGGCAAATCATACACCGTCTGCGTTATCTGGTTCCTGCTGTTGGCTGCAGTATTCAGCCAGTTCTGAAGACTGGTAGCATTTTTGGCGATGGCATCCGTCATGGCTGAGCCTCCGGTAATTTGCCCTACCTGACTGATTCTACCCAATGCATCGTATAAGGTGTAGCTATAAACATTACCCGCGAGCTGCTGTTTGGCATTCTGACTAACGACCAGCCGTCCCAGGCGATCATACCAGAATTTAGACCTTAATTTGTTCGTTGAATCACTTTTATTAAGCTATCACCCTTTAATATCTTAATCCTATCAATTCTTTCTCTTTTTACCAATTCAAAATCCCACCTTCTTTGTTCATTGAATTGATTAAGGTATTTAAAATCATCAATGTAAATATCAATGAAAATATCATCAGTATATTTAAAACTAATAAAAGACAATTCCCCTGGCTTTTGATCAACAAAAATAAAATCAGAATAAGCCTTAATTGTCGAATCAGAAATAAACTTTTCTATACTTCCCCCAATGAATTTTTCCATTGGAACTGATAATAAATTTATCATTAATACACTATCATTAAATTCAAGCTTCCCTATTTTTTTATCTGTATTGTATCCTTTCAATTTCCCATCACAAAAATTAAATATTGTGATAATTAAAATTAATGAAATAGTAAAAGATCTCATAATCGTTTAAATTTTTTCTTTTTCTTATCATATGTAGAATATAGTCGTATACCGCTATTTGAAACATTTCCAACAATAGACCTAAATGCTTTCTCAGTCCTTTGTGCCAAAGTTAGTGTAGAATTCTTTTTATCATAAAAAACAGCATCCCACTTTTTTTGCAAATCATACCTGCTATACTTATTAAAATAGGTAGTTGCCTTTGCCACATCTACAATTACCGCAGCAAATCTCTTTGTTCCCGCTTCAACCATTTCAAACCCTCCATATTTCAATGTTTTTCTTAGTATACTAATATCAGCTGCAGAAAAACCTACTCCTGTGTTTTTTAAATTTAAATATGGATGAGTATGAACAAATCCTAGTATATCTTGATTCGATGGAATTCGATTCACATCATGATTTATACCACTACTTGAACCATCTGTATGTAAATTCCAGGCATAATAAGTGTCACCTTTTCTTGATACTGTAAACCCCCATTCCTCATTATTTTTTGTCCCATGTTTTGAATTTTTCCATGCCGGGTCAAATGCTTTATCCATTTGAGCAATTGTATTTAATTGCTTAATAATATCTTCATCGCCATTTAATTTTTGTTTGGCTTGATTAAAACCCTGATTGTTATATATTAAATTAAATACATTGTTTGTAGTGACCGCCAGTGAAATTACACTCGATGCAGTACTAATAAGTTGCATTGACTTAGTAAATGATTGACTTACAAACGTCCCATACCCCACCATTCCAGCAACACTTGGACACCCAATTCCTCCACTAAATCCACCTGTTGGATCCACCAAATTCGCCGGATCACCTCCCATCCCTACATACCCACTTGTAAATTGATCATACGGATCATTCTGCAAAAACCTTCCAATCTCTGCATCATAACTCCTCAGCATAAAATCTGTCCAGCCTAAATCCTCATCCAGCTCCGCAAAATCGCCCTGGTACAAGTAATTGTTAGCCGGGCCGCCATAGGCTTTGCTGCTGATGGCATTGATCCGCAAGCCATAGGCGTAATAATGATTCTCCTCAACGATTCGGCCACGATCATGGCGCACCTGCAGGTTATCGAAGTAAACACTTACCGTGCTCTCATTGGAGATGTACACATAACAGTACCCATTCTCAGGAGCCTTGATCTGCGTTAATGCCAGGTTGGCAGCGACGTTGGCAGCACCCACCCGAACACTGGTACTGCTCTCACTCACAAAATTGAAGCGCTCATCAAAGAAGACGACATTCAGGTAGGCCTTGGGTAGGTTACCAGTGGAAGAGGTAATATCCGGGGAGATTACCTGTGAAAAAGGTAAGCCGGTGTTCAGATTGGCAATGATACTTGAAGAGGCAGCCTTCG
>CAZJNY010000381.1:0-2991 GCA_964547405.1 uncultured Flavihumibacter sp.
GAGTATCAGCAACCGGGTTTGATTATATTCAGCAGGGTTTTGCCATCATACCTGAAGAGTCCAAAACCGTCCGTGCCAAACCAGAGCTGCCCGGATCCATCTTCATATATGGTATGTACCGGCGTTTGCACTGGTAGTGGATTTTCAGGTCTTGGTTCCCTGTACATAGGAATCGTTTCAAAGGCCTCTTTTTCAAATCTTGCCAATCCTTTTCTGGTTCCGGCCCAAATACGGCCTTTTTTATCCAGGTGAAGTGTAAGTACTTCATTATCCGGAAGGCCATTGGCCATAGTATAGGCAGTAAAACCAGTTGCATTGCGCCGGGTAACACCGCCATTGGTTGCCATCCAGATATCTCCTTTTGCATCCTGAAGTATCGTTCTGACTGAGTTACCGGATAGTCCATCCGCCGTGGTAAAGTAGAAATAATCTTTTCCATTGAAATAGCAAACCCCATCCTTGCCGGTTGCTATCCAGATATTACCGGATTTGTCTTCCAGGATATTGTGAATAGCCGCACTTATTTGCAGCTCTTCAGGTCCGGGGTTTTTGGATTTTAACCAGGTTTCGGGTCCGGGCCATAAGCGGATGACGCCCTCTTGGACTGGCTGAAGTTTGGCTGGTGCAGGCGGCGTATCGGCTAACACTAACCAGATAAGGGAAATTAAAATCGAGTTCATGGGAAACTGTTTTTGTGAAAAATTGAATGAACCCGAATGTAACGGGAGGGCTTGTCAATTGCAGTAAATCAACTGTAAATTGATTGTAAACGCGCTGTAAATTCAGAAAACCGCCTGTTGGCGGCCACGGGTAAAACCTATCTTTGACATATGAAAGGGAAGCAATACCGGGCAGTTTTACTGCTAGTTCCAGTATTGGTGCTGGCAGCTTTTATAAGTAAGCAACCAGCTGATGCTGGCTATAAGTCGGCCCGCGAACTGATTGTTCTCAGAAAGATTTCTCACAAACTTTTACTGGCAGCAGGGGACAGCAGTTCGCCTGTTCCCGCGATTCAGCAGATTTCCGATACGGAATTCCTGCTTCCGTTTGAGTCAGCCTTTTCTTTTCATCCTGATTCCCTTGTTGCAACCATCAATGAAGTAATTAAGCAACATGGTCTGTCTCACCGTTATATCGTGAATGTTTTACAGCAACCCGACAGCAAGGTGATTTTTGGGTATGCCATGGTAGGCTCCGAGCAGGAAAATATCATTCCCTGTTCCGGACGGAAACAACCCCTGGCCCGTTATGCTGTTAAAATCAGCTGGGAGCCAGAGAAAGAAAAGAGTGCTTATTACTGGTTACTTGCCGGACTGGTTGTTTTGCTTCCGGTAATAGGTTGGATCATGTGGCGGTCAACCAAAGCCGCAACTGTAAAAACAGAAACTCCTCCGCCCACAGAACCAGTTACCCAAACCGGAATAGCAATCGGTCAGTATACTTTTTTTGCCCAGGAGCAGGAGCTTCATTTTGGGGAAACGATTATTTCGCTGACTGGTAAAGAAACCCGGCTGCTTGAAATTTTCGGATCGGCATGCAACCAGCTCATCGACCGAAAACGCCTTCAAAAAGAAGTATGGGAAGATGAGGGGGTGATAGTTGGACGCAGCCTGGACATGTACATTTCAAAACTTCGGAAAAAGCTGGAAATGGATCCGGGCGTTCAACTGGTAAATGTGCATGGGAAAGGCTATAAACTCGAAGTTTTATCCTAGACCAATTCCGGCTGTTCGATTTTTTTTAAACGTATGTAAAATCGGGTGCCCTTGTTTTGTTCGGTTTCGAACCAAAGCTGGCCCTGGTGTTTTTCAATGATCCGTTTTACGATTGCCAAACCCAGACCGGTTCCTTCAAAATTGCTGGCGCCCGGAAGTCGGTAAAAAAGATTGAATAGATTTCCGGTATGCCGGGGATCCATCCCGATTCCATTATCGACAATCGTATAAATAACAGTGTCTTCATCATTGATGCCGGTAACCTGCACCAACGGTTTGTCTTTTTTAGAGGAGTATTTCAATGCATTCCCCAGCAGGTTACTGAATACCTGGCCAATCATGGTACTGTCGCCATAAACTTCAGGAGTTTCTCCAATTTCAAAATCAGGGTTGGAGTCCTTGTAGGCATCCAGCAGGTCTTCCCGGATCTGGTGCAACAGGGTTTTCATATTAATCGGTTTCAGGCTGATTTTTTCGCGACCGAGTTTGGTATAATGAAAGACCTCCTTGATCATGAGCTGCATGCGTTCTGCATTTCGTTTAATCTTTTCCGTTAGAAGCCTGTTATCCAGCGTGGGGTCTTCATCCAGCAATAGATCAGCAAAATTATAGATGGTGGCAAGTGGTGTTTTCAGGTCGTGAGAAATCGTATAACTAAAGCTGTCCAGTTCTTCATAAGCCTTCTTTAGTTCCTCGTTCAGCAGGCGGAGCTGATTGGATTTTTCCTGAATGAGCAACAGCATTTCTTCCCGTAACTTATAGGCGTTGGAAAGTTCTGCAGTCGTCCATTTTTCTGATCGGCCTTTTAGGGATTGAATAAAAATGGCAAAAGAAGTGCGGGGTTCAATCCTTGTGCCCCCATCCTGGTTAACAATAACCGCTTTTTCCGGATTGCCAGCCCATTTGATTTCCTGTTCGATTTCCGGTTTGAACCAGAGGATACAATCTTTCAGGTCCATCGAAAGGGGGGCACAAAGCATTCCACTGGCGGTCATGGTAACGGAAATCGCATGCGGAAATACGGACGAGAGATGGTTGGTCTGAAATACCTGGTTGGTAGGAGAGGTCTGTAGAAATTCTGCTAATTCCAGAATAAATGCACGGTTAGGAGTTTGTCCGACCACTGTAATCTGGCCATCGTATATCAGTGCCGCTCCTTTTGCACCATTGATGGACAAGAGGTCGAGTGTACCGCTGGTAACTCCTTCTGCGATGGAATCGTATTGGCGCATCTGCCGAACCAGGCCGGCAGTGTTTTCCCGCCAGTAATGCTGCA
>CAZJNY010000382.1:0-2973 GCA_964547405.1 uncultured Flavihumibacter sp.
CCATTTCTCCTCATTCCCAACCCCACTTGCATGTTTCATAACCCCAGATTTTCTCCACTTGATCTACAAACTAGTAAATCAAGGTTATTTCTGTACGTACTTCAAAAAAATCAGCTAAAACACGGTTTAAAGGGCTCAGAGTTTGTATCAATGCTTCGCCACCTGAGTCCCATTGCTGGAATCAAAGGAAAAGTGCCTAAACATAAAATATTCCAGGCAAGTTTGCAAAAACTTAAAGGCTTTTTAGCGAATAGGTATTGCCGAAGTGTAGGGAATAGTATTCCGTCCCCCCGGCTAATTGCTGCTGAATTAAGATAATAAAGATGATGGTATGCACATGGCTAAATAGATAGGGTCAAGTTGTATATGCAGCCCAACATTATTACAATATTTGAAACACGGCTTCCGTCAGCCTTCATTTTCGCAATACCCATGTTATGCGCATTACGGTTCAGATATATCTAAAATATATTAAGTCTAATTATTTTAGGTGTCGCATCTCAATCGCTTTCAAGTTATTTACTGATTTGCTTAATAAATTATCAATATTCTCTTCTATAATTTGAAAGTCTGTTTTTTCGGCAAGGATATTAATCCATTGAGGTCTTTCAATAGAATGCCCATCGTCAAACCAAGCAGTATTGATAAAGTTCCAAATCGTAGAATCAACTTCATCCATTCCAAAGATCGGTTGTATGATTATTGCCTTAAAAATATTGCCATCTCGCCAGTCAATCCTTCGTTCTTCAAACGTTCTTAATATTTCAGGATATTCTGGACGATCTTTGGTTAAAGTTGCATTTAGTCTGTTAGCTAGATTTGTCAGTTTGTGATCTATATTGGTAAAATTTCCCACTTTTATATTTTGAATGGTCGTTCATAGTTGCACATAACGTAACTTATTTACTGGTTTTTCGTCATTCGTTCTCAAGCTCCTTTCTAATGATTTGTCGCTCCTGCTTTCTGTCTGACTTACGCCTATCAGATTTGTCTTTTGCTGCGTATTTGTTTTTGTCGCTGTCAAAGTGCATATTGCCTTCTGCAAGGCTTGAACCTTGCTTAATCATAATTCCATTATAAATACAGGTGTCGTAACCGCAATTATGTTTCGAATATTCGCCAAAGTTTCTGTGCTTAATTTTCTTGTCAGCTAATATTCTTTGTTGGTTTCTTCTTATATCGTCCCAAATTATACGCTCGTCACCTTTAGTTAGTTCCTGCCCCAAATACTTTACATCAATATATGTTTTTGGATCTTTGAGTTGAAGAAATTCAAATGTCTTTCGAAACGTTTTATGTGCGTATTCTCTTAAGGATAGTTTGTCCTCAAGAGATAATTTTTCATTCTCCACTATTGAACGGTAAAGTCCAAGTGTATTAAAGTCAGTATACTTCTTATAATTGTCAATGTAAAAGAAGTATTCTTTTAGAGTTAGTTTATTAAATCTTTGTCCAATTTCCATTTTGTAATCGTTAGTACGCTATCACTTAAGATTTGCTGACAACGTTGGTGTTTATTTATTGCCTGGTCCATTACTCAGCATCTCTACCATTTCAGTTCAACAAACACTATTGGTTAATCTTACTTCTCACTTAGAATCCTCAAAATATTCAGGAATTGTCATAATTACTTTTGTTTCAGGTTTAAATGAGGATTTTATTATTGCCTGATCACCTTCAGTCATTTTAACGTCTACAATTTTCAGAACTCTTAGGTTCGGCAATTTTGTGAGCTTATCTAGTTCTTGCATAATATCAAGATTTTCATTAATCGATAAATCAAGGACCTCAAGATTAACTAGTTTAGTGATGGAATTTGGAAGACTTTTTAATTTGTTGCTATTAAGAATTAGTGTCTGAAGAGTTACAAGATCACCGATTTGTTCCGATAAATTGGATATGCTGTTCGTCATGTTTTCTGGTGGAAATGAAAGTGGAGGATAGAATGTTACCTCATTACTGCCTAAATCCAAATAAATAATATTTGGATTTTTGAAAACTATACTTGGAATTTTTTTAAGCTGCTTTCCACGTAGGTCAACTCTCGTATCGTATTGTAATTTTTGATTTTGTGAACAAGAGGTAAAAACCAAAATCATTAATAGAATGATTGAAATACGCATTTGAGACTATTTTCCTGAATGAGGTATTTTAGCTCCTATTAAGCTGGACTCTTCTCTAAGTTTTTTGTATAAAATGTAAGCCTGTTCCTCACATAGATTAAATACACTGTCTGGAGCAACTTCATTATCTTTTAGCATGTTAATCCCTCCTATAACTGATATTGAATCTATACCCATTGCTTTGTAAATAAGGATTGAGTCCAGGATTCCATATTCAATTATATTCTTCCATTTGGGACTCCTGCCAATATTTCCTTTAAATAGTTCATAATATCCATCCTCTGTTTCTGACAGGAAATATTCTCCAATAATTCTTTCACGTTTAGCGAATATATCTCCCCAACCTAAACATGATGTTAGAAATAGTGATGCCAGTAATAAACATAGCGTCACCTTTTGAATCTTATCCTTCCAAATCATAATTGGAAGATGTTATTGTGCAATCTTTTGTCTGATTTTTTGGCAAATGCTTCGCCACCTGAGTCCCATTGCTGGAATCAAAGGAAAGGTGCCTAAACATAAAATATTCCGGGCAAGTTTGCAAGGGGTAAATGACTTTTTATCGTTTCTTTTTTGCCCAGGAGATTAGGCAATACCGTACCTATACTGAACCTAGACCGAAGCTAAACCGAAGCCAGAACGATTGAACAGTTAAGAAACACTTACCAAATACTTAACAATGAATGGTTGAACATGCCCGAATGGTTAGAGAAAACATGCCCGAATGGATGTTTAAAGATGCAGACTGTATTGTTATGCTCGATAAAAAAAGAGCCATACATTGTTTGTATGACTCTTCTTTCGCTCCCCCTGCTGGACTTGAACCAGCGACCCTCTGATTAACAGTCAG
>CAZJNY010000383.1:0-2955 GCA_964547405.1 uncultured Flavihumibacter sp.
GCATAAATAACAGTGAAATTTCATGCGACTCACCTGCCGGCGTAAACAGCAGGATGGTTCTTGAAGGCTCACCGGCTTTTTTTTCCAGTGCATCGATAGCCCGTATCAGTTTTTTCATCACCAGCTCACTGCAAAAATGTTCCTGTGCAGGCACGGCACGGTTGCACAACCATTTTTTACCGATCAGATTAAGCAGGGGAAAAATGATTTCCAGCATGGTTTTTTGCATGCCAAACCGAAGGGCCTGCAGTTCGAATACCTGGTTGAATGTTTCCGAATCAAAGTCATTGACTGCCTCCAGGAGTTGCCGGAAAGCTTCGCTGTGCATACCGGTGTAAATAGCAGGATCTGAGCAGGCAATAATCTGTTCCTCGTTTAATTCCAGGAGTGCTGAAATCCGGTGCCCTTTTTTATACAAATGGGCAAGCCGAAGGATTTTTTTCAAATCATCCCCATCATAATAACGATGACCTCCATCTTTTCTTTTGGAGAAATCACAGCGGTATCGCTGTTCCCAGATTCTGAGCGTGTGCGCCCTGATACCTGTCAGATTTTCAATATCGCGGATGCTGAACTGATTCATTCCGGTTGCAAGGATGCGTTAAATACGCCGATTAACAAAAAATTCTGTTTACGGATGTCATAATTTACATAAAACGGTTACAAATAGTACAGGAAACCACAATTATTACCGTATAATGGTATTTTTGCCCACATCTAAAATAGCCTAATGACAACGAATCAGATTTTGATCGTATCCCTGATTTCTCTTTTACTGGTAATGTTACCAGCCTTTGGTTTGTCCAAACTGTTTCAGAAAGCCGGAACGCCTGCCTGGAAAGCCTATGTTCCGTTTTATAATACCTGGACAATGCTGGAAATCGCCCGTCGTCCGAAACACTGGTTTTTCTGGCAGTTCATTCCCGTAGTTGGTTGGTTCGTTACCATGGGTATTCTCATCGAATTAGTAAAGTGTTTTAATAAATTCAGCTTTTGGGAACACGCCATGACCTGCCTCCTGCCCTTTATTTATTTTCCAATGATCGGAATGGATGAAAAAACCAGGTTCATTGGTCCGGAAGGTGTAAAACATTATAAAAAAACGCCCGTACGGGAATGGGTAGACGCGGGCATTTTTGCGATTGTTGCCGCCACGCTGATCCGTACCTTCATTTTCGAAGCGTATACCATTCCAACGGGGTCAATGGAAAAAACCCTGCTTGTAAACGACTTCCTGTTTGTAAGTAAATTAAGCTACGGACCAAGAATTCCCAATACACCGCTGGCAGTGCCATTTGTGCATCATTCATTGCCTGGCAGCACCACCAAATCCTATTCAGAACTGATCAAATTGCCCTATAGCCGTTGGTTTGCTAGTCCGGTTAAACGAAACGATGTAGTAGTCTTTAATTTTCCCGATGGCGATACCGTAATCAACAAGCCGGAATTTCAGTCGATGTATCCCTTTTATAATGTTGCGCGGCAATTTGGAAATGGGGATATGGACAAGGGAAGGCAACTGATTTTAAGCGATCCGGAAACCTATCCGCTGGTGGTTCGTCCGGTTGATAAACGGGAAAATTATATCAAGCGCTGTGTTGCTATTGGCGGTGATACACTGGAAGTAAGAGAGGGAAGAGTTTATATTAATGGAGAACCGGGTTATGTACCTCCAAAGTCTCAGTTGCTGTATGAGATCGAGACCAACGGTCAGCCTCTGAATGCAGAATTCATGAAAGATGAATATGATATTGATATCAATGATGAACAGGAATTTGCCAGGCTGAGCGGCAATGTTTTCAATATGCTTCTAACTGCTGAAGCGGCAGAAAAATTACAGAAAAGCGGAGTCGTGAAAAGAACGACACCACTGTTGATCCGTCCGGATGCCGTGCCCCCAACAAAGTTTACCATTGATATCTTTCCGCATGATGGCAGGCATAAATGGACGGAAGATTTTTATGGTCCGATCTGGATACCCAAAAAAGGAGCAACCCTGACATTAACGGCGGATAACTATTCCATTTATGAACGAGCGATCCGGGTCTTTGAAGGCAATCAGCTGGAAAGACAGGGCGATCAGTTTATTATCAACGGTCAGGCTACTAACCAATATACCTTTAAGATGAATTATTTCTGGATGATGGGAGATAACCGTCACCAGTCGCAGGACAGCCGCTTCTGGGGTTTTGTTCCTGAAGACCATGTAGTGGGTGAAGCCTGGATCATCTGGATGAGTCTGAATAAGGGGGTACGCTGGAATCGCCTCTTCCAAACCATTCATTAAACAAGTGTAAAGCGTTCGGGGCAATCAGTATGAAAACCTCCTCTTTTGAATTTTCCTACAGGATATATACTTCCCTGGCCGAACTCGGGGAGGAGGATGCCGCATTACTGGCTGCTGCGCAATCCATTACCGGGCAGGCCTATGCACCCTATTCAAATTTTTATGTAGGTGCCGTGGTGAAACTGGAAAATGGGGAACGTTTACATGGAACCAACCAGGAAAATGCCTCCTTCCCGGCAGGAATCTGTGCTGAACGAACGGTGCTCTCGGCTGCCTCTTCCGTGTATCCGGGTATCGCTATACAGACTATGGCGATCAGCTTTCGTTCAACAGCAACGGAAAGCAATCATCCCATTTCTCCCTGTGGCATTTGCAGGCAATCCCTGATTGAACAGGAGAAAAGACAACAGTTGCCGATCCGTATTCTGCTGGGAGGACAAACGGGCCCCATCTACCTGATTGATTCCGCCAGTCATTTACTGCCCTTTAGTTTTACAGGCGAGGAGTTGAATAAACGCTGAGCACTGGATCCAACACGAATCTCAATTTTCCCAGATCAGTCCGGTTAATCAACATAATGATCAAAAATTAACGCAAAATGATAGATTTTTTTTGATGCAATGCGCAATCGGTAAAAAAACCTACCGTAAATTCAGGCATCTTTTAAT
>CAZJNY010000384.1:0-2948 GCA_964547405.1 uncultured Flavihumibacter sp.
ATTGTGCTGATCGGTATCTATCCTAAACCCATTTTGTCGATGACCAGCGAAATCTCTCAGCAGATTCTGGACAGGATGAATTTAAAATAAACAGCAAACGACCTGAAATAGTATGAACGCAATTATTCTTTCCGCCATATTGGGTGTAGTGCTGATGTTCACCGGCATTTTTACCACCAATAAATCGACGATCCGTACCGTTGCTGTTGCTGGTATGCTGCTGCTCCTGCTGGGTAATATCGCTGAATTAAGAGGTTTTCAGTTTTTTGATATCAATACCCGCGGCATGCTGGTATTCACTAAACTGGGATTACTGTTTAATACCATTGCATTTGGAGCAACACTGTTGTATTTCCTCTTATCCGCCCGTGATGTGCTGGAAGTAGGAGAGAACGGTGCTGATTATTTCGCCCTGATCTTCTTTATCCTCTGTGGTGTATCTATTGTTTCTTCGTTCAATACCCTTTTGCTGCTGTTCCTGGGAATCGAGATCATTTCCATACCGTTGTATATACTAACGGGAAGTGACAAACGCAATTTGAAAAGCAACGAAGCCGCATTGAAATATTTTCTGATGGGAGCTTTCTCTACCGGTATCATGCTGATGGGTATGGTACTGATGTATGGAGCGCGGGCCACCTTCAGCATTGACCCAACGCAGCAGATCATGAATGCCGGCAGAGAGGTATGGTATACATCCGGTTTGTTGTTGTTGTTTATCAGTATGGCGTTTAAAGTATCGGCGGCTCCTTTTCATTTCTGGACGCCGGATGTATATGATGGGGCACCCACCGTATTTACTTCCTTCATGGCTACGATTGTGAAGGCAGCGGTTTTCATTGCCTTTGTACGCCTCTTTGAATTCAGCTACAGTGGATCCGGATACGATTGGAAACTGATTGTTTCTGTTGTGATTGCGGCCACCCTGCTGGTCGGTAATATTACCGCCATCTTCCAGCAAAGTGTAAAACGCATGCTGGCATATTCTTCCATTGCACAGGCTGGTTTTATGCTGTTTGCGCTCTTCAGCACCAATACCCTGGCAAAAGAAGGGATTATCCTGTATGCGCTGGGTTATAGCCTGGCTACCATTGGCGTATTTGCCGTGCTGATCAAGATGAAGGATTACACCTTTGAAGGATTTAATGGCCTGGCCCGCACCCAACCAGTGTTGGCGGCTACTACTTCTATCTTTTTGTTGTCGCTGGCAGGGATTCCCATGACCATCGGCTTCTTTGCCAAATATTTCATGCTGGCATCTGCGGTGAAAACCGGTAGTTATCTCTGGCTGGTGATCCTGGCTATCCTTTGTGCGGCGATTAGTGTGTATTACTATTTCCGTGTGATCCAGGCCATGTATTTCAAGGAAGGTGCAGGCGAAACCCTGGAAATTGCCCCTGCATTCCGCTGGCTGCTGATCCTGGTAGCCGGACTCATCATCCTCTTCGGCATCTTCCCGAATATGATCCTGAACTATTTGTACTTCTAATTAATTTTACCGGTCGGGTGCCACCCGACCGGTGGCACCCGACCGGTGAATTTAGTTTTTGCCGTTCATCTCACATCTCACGTCTCACATCTCAGTTTTCCTTATTTTCACGGCATGAACTTCGCCGATACATTAAGCCTGTCCATACGCACCATCCGGTCGAACAAACTTCGCACGGGTATTACAGTGTCGATTATTGCCCTGGGTATTGCAGCCCTGATAGGCATTAATACGGCGATACAGGCTATTTCCCAGAAGTTTATGGAGAGTTTCTCCAGCATGGGCGCCAATGGCTTTACGATCCGCTACCGTTCGGCTTTCCGGTTCGATCGGGGCGAGCTTAAGAAAGAAGAAAAAGGCGGTAAAAAACTCAAAAAATCAAACACCAATAAACCCATCACCCGCGACCAGGCAGAGGCATTTAAAGAGCGCTATAAATTCCCTTCCAGAGTTTCCCTGTCCCTGAGTGGAGGAAACAACAATGCCGCTTCGTTCGGGAATAAAAAGACGAATCCAACGGTTTATGTAAATGGGGGAGATGAGAACTACCTCGACATGAACGGCTTTGAAATTGCGGCGGGAAGAAATATCAATGAACTCGACGTCAGTACGGGTCGGAATGTTTGTCTGATTGGTAAGGATGTGGCGGATAAACTCTTTGGCACCAGCAATCCGGAAGCACCGGTAGAAAAGATCATTCATGTCAATAATATTCCTTTCCGGGTGATTGGGACCCTGGCGTCGAAGGGGTCTACATTTGGCCGAAGTCTGGATAACAATATCATCACTACCTATAATTCGGTGCGGCGGTTCTTCACCAGCAGTGCCTCCTCCACCTTCACCATTGGAGTTAAAACAGATGATATCAGTCTGATTGAGACGGCCATTGGAGAGGCGGAAGGCATCTTCCGGGTCATCCGGAAAAACGAAATCAAGGAAGAAAGTAATTTCCTCGTCGATAAAAGTGATGCTTTTGTTGAACTGGCTATGCGACAGATTGGCTGGCTGACTGGTTCGGCAGTAGTAATTGGTTTTATCACCCTGATGGGTGCCGCAATTGGACTCATGAATATCATGCTGGTGGCGGTAACCGAACGTACCAAGGAAGTGGGACTGATTAAAGCCATTGGCGGCAAGCAGCGCAATGTGCGCTGGCAGTTTCTGCTGGAAGCCATCCTGATCAGTTTGCTGGGAGCCCTTATTGGAATCTTTATCGGTGTATTACTCGGCAATATTGTAAGTATGCTGATGAGTACCGGATTTGTAATTCCCTGGGTATGGGTATTCCTTGGCGTGCTCATCTGTTCTATTGTGGGTCTCGCCGCAGGAGCTTATCCTGCTTATAAAGCAAGCCGGTTAAATCCTATTGAGGCATTGAGGTACGAGTAGGTGTACGCTTACGGTTTAGAAACTCTTCCATCACGTAGTTGTATTGCTCAATTCCATTGATTTCCTGAGT
>CAZJNY010000385.1:0-2937 GCA_964547405.1 uncultured Flavihumibacter sp.
GCGCACACCGTAATCCTCCTGGCTGAAAACAAATCAGTAGTGGCACTGGTGGCGATCACAGATAAGATCAAATCCGGCTCTGCTGCTGCCATCGTACAATTGGAAAAATCGGGCGTGGACGTGTATATGCTGACAGGCGATAATCGCCATACGGCGGCAGCCATCGCCCGGCAACTCAACCTGAAACATTTCGAGGCGGAACAACTGCCTGGTGATAAAGCAGAATTCATAAAACAACTAAAAGCCAACGGTAAAATCGTTGCCATGGTGGGTGATGGCATTAATGACAGCCAGGCGCTCGCGGAAGCGGATCTGAGCATTGCGATGGGTAAGGGTTCAGATATTGCCATGGATGTTGCCAAAATGACCCTGATCGGATCGGATCTGAACAGCATTCCCAAAGCATTGAAATTATCTCACAAAACTGTTCGTGCGATCCGGCAAAACTTGTTCTGGGCTTTTATCTACAATATCATCGGCATCCCTCTTGCTGCCGGTATTTTATATCCTGTCAATGGATTTCTATTAGACCCCATGATTGCAGGAGCCGCTATGGCACTCAGTTCCGTAAGTGTAGTAGCCAACAGTTTACGTTTAAAATTTTCAACTTTATAAATCAACAACAATGGAAACATTACAGTTTAAAACCACCATCAAATGCAGTGGCTGTATCGAAAAAGTAACTCCCTATTTAAATGAAACCGTAGGTGAAAACAATTGGGAAGTAGATCTGCAGAATCCTCAAAAGGTCCTGACCATCCCAAATGCGGATAAACTACAATCCAGTGAAGTAGTAGACGCCCTCGCGAAAGCAGGTTACAAAGCAGAAAAAATTTAAAACTTATTACCATGAAAGAGTTCTTATTATCACTTGCGCTGTTTGGTTTTTGCATCAGTGCAACTGCGCAATCCAACAGAAATGGAGTCCTAACTAAGTACTACAGCATCAAAGAATTTCTGGTGCTCGGTGATTCCAAAAATGCAACGCTCTCTGCCAATGAGTTGATGCAATCACTGGACACCGCGCAGTTTAAAAATGCAGCGACCCTGGTTCCCAGGTTGAAAAAAGATGCAAATGCTATTGCATCTTCCTCCGACATCAATAAACAGCGACTGGCCTTCGCCACCTTATCTCAGGCGATGATTGAATTCGTGAAAGCGAATAAAGCTGATACTGCACCAATCTATGTGGACTATTGCCCAATGAAAAAAACCTATTGGCTGAGTGCAGAAAAACCGATCCGGAATCCCTATTACGGATCGGCTATGTTAAGCTGCGGCTCTATTACTGATACCATTCAATAAACGATCATGCGAACTTCCCTCCTGTTTGTTGCCCTATTCCTGGTACAGCTGGTAACTGCTCAGCATGCAGCAACTCACCTGAAGGAGCGATTACCCTTCCGAACTACTATTGGAAATAAAGTAATCCTTCATTTATACCTGACAGATACGGTGGTGCAGTATACCAATAAAAAAGCCAGGGCGATTGCCATTAATGGAAGTATTCCTGGTCCCACCCTGCAGTTTACAGAAGGCGATACAGCAGAAATTCATGTGCACAATGAAATGCATATGGAATCCTCCATCCATTGGCATGGACTGATTCTTCCGAATGAACAGGATGGAGTTCCTTATTTGACAACAGCCCCGATAAAAGCAGGAGCAGTTCATGTGTATCGTTTTCCAATTGTTCAATCGGGCACGTACTGGTATCATTCCCACACCATGTTACAGGAGCAGTCCGGCATGTATGGCGCTTTTGTAATTCATCCCAGGAATGCTCCGGTAGAAAAGGAACAGGTGGTAGTACTCAGCGACTGGACCAATGAAAAACCTCACCAGGTGGAACGTTCCCTGCATTTTGCTACAGACTGGTATGCGATCAAAAAGAAAGCAACTCAAAACTATGCAGAAGCAATCCGTGAAAAGCAACTGGGTACCAAACTGGAAAATGAATGGAAGCGCATGCTGGCCATGGATGTCAGTGATGTTTATTATGATCTCTTTACCATTAACGGTAAGGCGGTTGACTATAGAAGTGATCTGCAAAAAGGAGATACCATTCGGTTACGTGTCATCAATGGAAGTTCCTCCACCTATTTCTGGCTGCAATTCTCAGGAGGAAAAATCTGGGTGGTTGGCACAGATGGCCAGCCGGTGGAGCCAGTAGAAGTGGATCGCCTTATTGTGGGAGTATCTGAAACCTATGACATCAAAGTAGTACTGCCAGACAGTGGGTCGTATGAATTCCGCGCTACTTCAGAAGATCGGACCAATCACACCAGTATCTGGCTTGGAAAGGGTACTGCACACCCGGCCAACGGATTAGCCAGACTACATTATTTCGCTGGCATGAAGATGATGAATGAGATGACCAATCCGGATGGCAGCCTGCATGATATGGGCATGAACATGAGTTTGCAGCAGATGGACATGAATACTGTTATGTACCCCGAAATCGCAGACAGCAATCAACAACTGGTAACGCTGAATTATGCCATGCTGAAAGCTCCTTCCAATACGATGCTGCCAGCCGGACCGGTTCGGGAAATGAAATTTGAACTAACGGGGAACATGAACCGATATGTGTGGACCATGGATAATAAAACCATTTCCGAGTCGGATAAAATCCTGATTCGCAAAGGGGAAAATATCAGAATCATCCTTCGCAACAATTCCATGATGCGGCACCCTATGCACCTGCACGGACATTTTTTTCGTGTCATCAATGGCCAGGGTGATCGCTCTCCTCTTAAAACCGTGCTGGATATAATGCCGATGGAAACGGATACGATTGAATTTCATGCAGGAGAGGAATATGGCGACTGGTATTTTCATTGCCATATTTTATACCACATGATGTCTGGGATGGGCAGGATATTTTCCTATGAAAATTCACCACCCAATCCTCAATTGCCGGATGCGAAAAAAGCG
>CAZJNY010000386.1:0-2937 GCA_964547405.1 uncultured Flavihumibacter sp.
GGTGTAACTATTCCGCCTGTAATGTCGCGTTGGAAGTTGCCCACCTTGCTATTTTTCTTGCTACCTGGATCTGGAAAGCCTTACCGATAAAACTGATTCAAATGCATACTTACAATTCGGTTTCATGCACCCCACCTGACTATTAGTTACAATGTTCAGAATAGCTACTTTTAAAAAAACAGCCTGTCCGCTCTTGCGTCGTCCCGAATATTAAGCCGCTTAAAATTTGTCGCGACTGTTGCACATAAGGTTTACGATAGGTAGCGCGCAACGTAAACGGCTTGGCGATGTGGCGGTATTTAAGAACCGTCGGGCTGAACCGTTTCTGATTATGTAAATAAAAGTTCATTGTCAATTCCAATGATAAGTTTTATACTTTATTTGGAATTAATGTTGAATATGGAATAAAAGTTGATTAAATATTCGTCGCCCCGCCATATTGCCAAACCGCCTGTTAGCGGTAGTGCTTTTCTGTCAAGTTTATTGTGTCAGAAAAACTAAAAACTTTATAGCCATGTACAACACTTGTTAAATATACTGTTTGGTCTTTGGCAGAATAAGTAACATCTAAGTCTTTCTTTAAAGGAAAATCCCACTCTTCATAAATTTTAGATTGAATTCTGTAAGCCAAAAGTGGAAGGAATTGTACTGTTTTGTAAATTTCTACTTTTTTAATTCGGACTGATGGGTCTAGTCCTTGTCCAATATTTCTTTCCTTATAAATTAAATTGTCTGTCAACCACTTTCTTTGGTCGGTGTCTAAATCCCAGGAAGTCAATAAAATGAATAAAAAACCAAATGTCGCTGCTAAGTAGCCAAAGCCGAAAATTGCAAATTGCAACATGGTCCCGGTATTTTTAACTATGCGTTTTGTATTTGACTGCGTCAACCAGAGCAAAACTGAAATTGTCAGATAAATAGATGTTACTAAAAACCAATTCAAGTTTTGTGAGATTGTAACTATATGTGTCAGCAAACCCAATAATACAAGGATGCTAATTATTGAAAGTGCCCATGCAACTCTCTTTGGGCTCTTTGAATTTTTGCTTGTTTGTTTTACATAAATTCGTCCAAGAATAGGATATAAAAGTAGAGAGGCTGTTATGTATATGTAGGCTGTCATAGCATTACCGCTAACGATTACGGCTTGGCGATAGGGCGGTATTTGAATACCGTCTGGCCGAACCGTGGCTAATTTTATAAAAATATGTTCATTGTAAATTCCAATGCTAAGTTTTATTCTTTAGTTGGAATTAATGTTGAAAATTGAATAAAAAGTTGATTTAATATTCGTCGCCCCGCCATATTGCCAAACCGACTGTTGGCTGTAGGGCTTGTCACTTTACATACCATTAAGTGTGGAAACAAATGAGCCGTACCAACCAACAAGTGTCCCCATGTTCGGCTTAGTGTTGCTGGTCTTAACAGCTAAACCAAATTCGTTATGACCTTCTGAATAAACGATTTGATAACCGTCTTGATGGCTTAGCGGTTCTTCGTCTAAAACTAGCCAATGCTTTTCGACCTTGTTCTGAAAGTCGTTGTAGTATTCCCTTTGTGTCGGGTCAACCAAATGTAGATGAATGTTTTCTAAATCTATTCCGTGCAAGTTGTTTAAACTGTCCACGGATTGCAAGTCCTGCCTGATGAAGCGTTTCAATATGCTTTTATCAAAATCGGCAAGGCAATTCATAAGGATAAATTCCCATTGCTCAAAGTATTCCCGATGCTTTTCGTCTTTAAGCCTATCAATAACATACTGTATTCGTCGTATGTACTTTTTGATTTGTTCCTGGGATAAGTGATTGGGATTACCAACAAAATGATAAATGTCACCGGCTAATTCGGTGTCTAAAAGAGTTAAGTCTATACCGTCAATAGTTTGTCCAGCAAGTCCTGTCGGAAAAGGAACCTGCAAAAAGTTTGAATAAAGTGATTTGATTGTTACGGTCTCCATAGCCTTACAGCCAACGCGTTAATTTGCGCAATTAGACGCGGGGGTTAAAATTTTAAATTCTTCATTGTCAATGGGTGCCTTTGCGGTCAGGTGGATTGTGGTTGCGCCAATACAAAATGGGGGGAGGGGGTGCGTTGAGGTGGATTGTTGATTTTTAAATGGATGGATAGTACTGGGACTTCACCTCAATGCTTCGCCACCTGAGTCCCATTTGGGTCAAAGGAAAAGGTACTTAAACATATACTTTTCCGGGGATCTGTGCAAGTGCAATCGGGCTTTTTATCAATTCTTTTTTTGGAAAATAAAGGGTGGCAGTTTCATCAAATGTTGGGGTGGAGGACATCTCATTTTTATTCACTTACTCATGGCTGTTGGGTAGAGCCTCTGGTCCCTTTGAAGTTTGCAGCAATTTTGGTGTCTTTTTCTTTTTTGTATCCTGAATTTTAGGAGCGCTGTTTTTTTTGCTGCACCTTACCGCAACACAATTTTTTGTGCTTCCGGAAAAATCCTTGTTTCTATGGCAGGCTGGTAAGGTATCGCTCCGAGCCCTCCTTCGGAGTCAGTCCGAGTGCCTTTTGGTATCAGAACAGGTGACCAATTAGTAGGAATAAGAAGAAATATCAGATTAATAATTAATTAGGTATGGTATATGAAATTCTGTAATTTGATTCATCAACCGTAGTTTTAAATCAGGACCATGAAAAAATTGGGCATTCTTCTGGGATTGGTATTGCTTGCCTTGGTGGCAGTTATTGTGATTAAAACCTATACGCACCCCTTTGCTAAATTATCCGCAGACCAGCCAGAGCCGGTTAAGGTTCCCGTTTCTGAGCAGAGTGTGAAGCGGTTTGCAGCCGGTCTTCAATTTGAAACGGTAAGTTATATTGATAGTGCTGATAATCCCTTTCCGGTGTATGATTCATTCCGGGTGTATCTGCGTGAAGCGTATCCAAGGGTGTTTAGCAATCTGCAAGATACCC
>CAZJNY010000387.1:0-2921 GCA_964547405.1 uncultured Flavihumibacter sp.
ACCCTGGTCAAATCATGGTTTGCCCGGTGTATCGGTTGCTATTAGCCGAAACGGTGAGCTGATTTATGCAGGTGCATTTGGGGCTGCTGACCTGGAGCACGATGTACTTAATGATACGGCCACCATTTTTGAAGCCGGATCTGTTTCCAAACAATTTACAGCGGCAGCCATCTTAGTACTGGAACAGGATGGCAAACTCAATCAGCGGGATGATGTGCGAAAATATATACCCGAATTACCGGATTATGGTTCGGTCATTACTATTTATGATCTGATCCATCACCAAAGTGGCCTGCGCGACTGGGGATCGGTTGCTGAAGTAGAAGGATGGGGGCGGGGATCAAGAGCTCACACCAATGCACATGCGCTGCAGATCATTTGTCGCCAAACAGCACTCAATAACCCTCCCGGCACAGAATACATCTACAGCAACAGTAATTACAACCTGATGGCCATCATTGTGGAGCGAGTGGCAAAAACGAGCTTTGCTCAGTTTTGCAAAGAGCGCCTGTTTATTCCGGCAGGCATGTCGCATACCAGTTGGCGGAATGATTTCCGGCAGATTGTCAAGAATCGTGCGATTGCCTATCAACAAACTCCGATGACACTGAAAATGTCCATGCCCTTTGAAGATGCCCATGGTAATGGTGGCTTATTGACAACTGCAGCAGATCTGGTCAAATGGGCTGCATTTATGCATGCTGGTAAGTTAGGGGGCGTTGACTTATTAAAAAGGCAATTGGAAAAGGGACAATTCAGAAATGGGCAACAGCATCCCTATGCAGCAGGCTTACGAATTGATCGATTCAATGGAAAAGAATTGGTCACGCATAGTGGCGCTACTGCGGGGTATCGGGCCAACCTGGATTATTTTCCGGCAGCAGGTTTGAGCATAGCCCTGCTTTCCAATACAAGTGGATTTTCTCCGGTACTGATTGCCCAAAAAATTGCCCGGATATTTTATCCTGATATTCCTCCGGCATCATCGGCTTCCTGGCCGATAGTTTTTAAAACAAATCCAGGTGATCAAAAAAAACGGGAAGGCTGGTATCGGAATTCAAGAACCGACGATGGGATATTATTGACAGCTTCAGATAGCCTGTTGCTGATGCCGGATAAAAAACCAGTCTACAGGACAGCAGATGGAAAACTCTATGCAAACGGTTATCAGCTTCAGTTTGTAAAAACGGGGTTTAACAGCATTGAAGGAGGTCCACCAGCTGATACCTTGCTATTCACAAAAGAAGCTGCTGCAAGCTGGTCGCCAACCGAATTGAAACAGTTTGAAGGAACGTATGGCAGTGCAGATGCAAATACTACCATAAGAATAAAAGTTAATGGGAAGAATTTACAGTACCTGCAGGAACCTGATGCTCCGGTTCAATACAGCCCCACTTACAAAGATGGTTTTACAGCACTTGGTTCCGGCATTCGATTTTTAAGAGATAAAACCGGAACGATTACAGGATTTACATTATCTGTTGGAAGAGCCAGGCGGATAGGATTTAAGAAAATGAACGGATCGCTTTAGAGTTTATTCTCCAGGGATGCCAATTTGGAAACGATCTCTTCAACCGATTTACTAAATCGAATAAAACTCTTATCGTCCGGGAGGGATTTGTATAAATTGATATAATCAATTGTAAAGCGGATTGGGTCACTGGTCAGCAGATTAGCAATGGCCTGGTTCCCTCTATGTTTGCTGATTTGCCGGGCCATCTCATAGCCAACAAAATAACCAGTTTCGTCAAATGCAGTGGAAAATGCAATGTCATAACTGGATTGGTAATCGGCACTGGTATCATTAAACTGCCTGTATACCAGGGCTTCAAATAACTGGAAATTCTGATAGCGACGCTCCCTGTTTTTCTGGTAATAGGCAATTTGTTCTTCGGAGAATGGAGCCTCTTTTTTCAATTTTGACATGTCTCCCACATAGTTGGCAATGCCCTCAGCCCAAAGATTATAAAGCAGGTAATATAAAGCTTTAAACGAGTAGGAAATACCCGCACTTTCTTTTTTGTAGGATCTGGTTTTTTGTCCAACATCCTGAAGCGTGTGATAGAGTTCATGTGCTACCAGATATTGTAAACCTTTTACATCATTGCCAATTTTTTGCAGCGCAACATTTAAGGATGGATCATCTCCAATCGTAAATCCAAGGGAACCGCCACCTGCCAGGAAGCAGGCTTTGGCATTCGCGTTTAGATCGGCTGGTGTAAAGGGCTCAATGATTGCTTTAACTTCGTTGATAAATTTTTCCTTATTGGAACCAATATAAGCGACCAGCTTCTTGATTTCAGGCAGCCTTGATTTAACCAGTTTCCAATTGTATTCGTCGTTTCCTTTGACCGTTCCCGTTTCAATGATTTCTTTTAATGTCTGGATGAACACTTCTTCTCCTGCACCGCTGTACCCTTTCACTTTTTTAATCAGCAGCTGATTTCCATATAACCCGGCAACTTTTCTAATCTGTAAGGTATCTGCTTTGGATTGGGATAATAAATCGGTAATGGCTGCCGCGCTTTCACTATCAATAGAAATAGACAGTTGCCGATTTTTGGTTGGACTGTCCTGACTAAAGGCAGCGAGAGAGGCAAAAAAATACAGCAGGAATACCAGTTTCCATTTCATCGTTAAGGTTTTGAAATAGTTAAATTAGGAAAAAGAACCAAAAACAAGATTGTGTGATTCAATGGGCTGCGCCAGGAATTCAAAATCTGAAAATGGTAACCCGCGCGGGAAGAATTCAACAAAAATAAATGATAATTAATTATTGTTTTACGATAATTAATATATACATTTGTATAATTAAATCGTAATTGGCATGATCTCTTCCAGGTTGATTTCAAAATTGGTGGCCTTCCTTTTTTTACTGCTTGGGGCTGTATATGGGTTGGTATCTATATACGCGTTGATTT
>CAZJNY010000388.1:0-2899 GCA_964547405.1 uncultured Flavihumibacter sp.
AATAGCAGTAGGTCTTGCTCATCGCTGCAAAATCCTCGAAAATATTGCGGCTTCCCATCTCTCCGACCTGTCCTACCCACCCGTTGCAAAAATGAACCTGCACTAGCCAGACCTTCAATCTGAATTACTTTGTCTAGTTCTCCTATGTCAATCCCTAATTCTAGAGTTGAAGTTGATATTATTGCATTTAGGTCACCTTCTCCCTTATCTATTTTTATTAATCGTTCTGCCTCTTCTCGCATGAATTTACTTACGGATGAATGATGCGTTCTTACTTTAAATGAATAGTTGTTCCCTTTTATTTCATTGATCTGGTTCAATTTTCCTGCGAGGGCTTCAGTAAATGTTCTGGATCGGGAAAAAACAATTGATTTGTGCTTTACCAATTCATTGTAAACAGCTACATCCATCCCTTCTCCATCATTTTTAAAGAACTTGATCTGAAAATTCTTTTCCTTTTGCTTCTTGGTTGCGACTTTAATGGCAATTCCTTTTCTGTGAGGTTGTAACCAATCCATTAATTCCTCCGGATTACCAATTGTGGCTGTAATCGCGATTCGCTGAACAGGGTGGTCAAGGGGGTAGGTCAACCTTTCCATCAGGCTCACCAAATGTGATCCTCTTTCTGTTAAGGCAAAATAGTGGGCTTCATCGATTACTATTGTTTCCAGGCTTGCAAATACGTCTGTCCAGTTTGCCCTACGCAGCAAGATCGCTTCCAGGGATTCTGGTGTGGTGAGTAAAATGTCGGAAGGGAACAACATCTGCTTGATCTTATCGGTTTGACTCACATCACCATGCCATTTAAAGGCTTCGAGGTAACATTTTTTGGAATAATCACAAACCCGAATAGCTAAATCATTCAGCAAGGCTTTTAGTGGAGCGATATACAATACTTTAATGCCTGTATTCTTATTTGTTGCTATCCTTGATAATAAGGGAAATAAGACAGCTTCTGTCTTACCTCCGGCAGTAGGAGCTTCTATAACGCAGTCCTGGCGATTGTAAATCGGGTCGAATGCCTGTTGTTGAATTTCAGTTAATCCACCGCGCCATTTATCCGCCACAAATTCCTGCAGGCGGGGATGCAATTTATGTAT
This sequence comes from uncultured Flavihumibacter sp., assembly GCA_964547405.1. Taxonomy (GTDB): domain Bacteria; phylum Bacteroidota; class Bacteroidia; order Chitinophagales; family Chitinophagaceae; genus Flavihumibacter. The sequence continues at coordinate 1,101 of CAZJNY010000388.1, forward strand.
CATTGGCTGAACTTTCTAGTTTACGGCTGTGTAAGATGGTGGTAGTACAGTATCCTTTTTGAGAAACTGGGCAAGCGATACTCCTCTGTTTTCTTCACAAAGATCAAGCATCTGAATAAATTCCCGGAGAACCGGACGTGGCTTCCTGTCCACCACTTCATCGCCAGACATGGTCCAGTCGTTCAGCAATTCTGATATTGTTTCATCATCCGCAAACTGCCTGGCATCCCAATTATAAGCATTCCCATATAGATCTCTCACTTTGAGCAAGACGTCGCTTAATCTTTCTTTATTCAGGGCCTCCAGACGAATTATAGGCTGGCGCATGCTGACAAAGTGGTGATCGACCCTGGACATGACTCTTTCTGATAAAGCTTCATAGCTTTTTAAGCCGTATCGTTCGTCTTCGAAGAATTCATCTGTGCCTGTGAATACCAATAAGCAGCCCGGTAGTGCATTCCTACCGGCTTCATCAATTAGCAGGCGGAGTGTTTCAAGTGCCTGTTCCCGCTGCCGGGCATGTGGAAATTTCCGGATCAATTCCAATTCATCCACCAGTAATAACAGCCCTTTGTATCTCGCACCACTTATAATTTTCAGTAATGCTCTCATCCGGGGAAATACATTATTTGCTTCCAGGTTACCCTTAACCCCAATTTCCCGTAAAGCCTGGGCTGAAAGTGATCGGCTGCCGGTAATCCAGGAAAGTGCATTTGAAACCAGCTCCATATTCCCACTTACCTTTCCTTCGTAAAATGCCCGAAGTGCTTGTGGGAAGCCGGGTTCGATATCATTTAGGTTCGCTAGTTCTGATTCAATGGTCCGATCAACTATCTGATTTAGCTTTTCCTGATTAGCTGGACTATCAGGCGATAGCTGTTCGATTTTGGCAGTCTTGGTATAAATATTCAGCAGCCAGGACTCCAGGATATCTACCAGAGCACTGGAATCCACTTTTTCGGGTGTTCTTAGTCCCGCTATGAGGCCGGAAAAGAAAATGGGAAGGTCGGACAAGGGTTGATCATGCCCTATATTGATAAAGGATACGGCATATTCCTGATCCAATGCATATTCTTTCAACCAGCTACACAGAAAAGTTTTACCAGAACCATACTGGCCCCGAATAAATTTAAAGTGCGATTTCTCAGCTGCTACTTCAGCCAACAATTCTGATAAATGTGTCCTAACAGTGGGTTGCCCTACAGCCAGCATTGCCAAATTGTGATTCGGTACTACTCCGTGGCGTAGGGCATCAATAATATCGCGTGCAGATTTGCGCTCCAGGACATTGTCATCCAATATTTCGCTACCTACCCACTGGTAGATGTTTGCATTCTGGATGCTTTTAATCTGGACAATCTTTTTTCCGAAGCGTTTCATTTTGGCAATCAGTTCTGCCATGTTAGCTTTATGCAGGAACCAGCCTAGCCGGTGTTTGGCAACGATACGCTCTATGTCCTGCTCTGTAATTGATTTGGCGTCTTTGAGAATTGCAAGTACTACTTTTTCACTGTGATCCAGCTCAGGGTATTTTTCATTTACCTCATCCCAGTTTGTTGGTAATGGTACCTGCTCCTGTATTTCCTGGTGAATACTAATTTCACTGGTTGGAAGAGGAGGTGCAATGGGCAGTTCAATTGCAGATTCACCAGCTGTGAATGGAACATGTTGATTTGTAATGACCGTTGGAAAATAATCGATAATCCGGTCAACCAGTTCCTGTTTTGCGCCTGTACTATGAAGCATCAGCTTGCGACAAAGTTGGGCAAGGTCTTCTTTTCTCAACTGGCTTAAAATGG
>CAZJNY010000389.1:0-2895 GCA_964547405.1 uncultured Flavihumibacter sp.
GGTTGCATACCAACAAAAGACCGAAACGGTTTTTCAAGAATGGGGCCATCGATATAAAAGCCATTGGGGTTGGGCCGATCCAGTACAATCAATGGTTTTTTGGCTGCAATCGCAGCTTCCATAAATTCTTCCAGGGAGGAGATATAGGTATAGAAGCGGACGCCAACGTCCTGAATATCAAAAATCAATACATCAACAGCCTCCAGGTCTTCTTTTTTAGGAATCCTGTTTTTTCCGTAGAGTGAAATCACCGGTATGCCGGTTTTGGGATCAATGCTGTTTCCAACTTTCTCTCCGGCATCAGCTGTGCCACGGAATCCATGTTCGGGTGAGAATAAGCGGGTGATGCGGATTCCTTTTTGTTTCAGGGCATCCACCAGGTGAATGCTATCATTTACAACGGTTGTCTGATTGGCAAAAATCCCAACCCGGAGTCCGGAGAGTTTGGAAAGGTATAACCCGAATTGTTCCGCACCCGGTTCAATTCGTTGAGCATGGAGTACAAGGGTACTTAAGACATAACAAAATACCGTTAAAAAAATCCTTTTCATGGGTCAAATATAACGGATTGGTAGCAGGCGCTCTGCCGGTTTTCCCTTACCTTGTGCCCTGATTTGAACAATTTAAAATTTTTTTATGCAACAAGTACAATCCGGCGATACGGTGAAAGTTCATTATCATGGTCGCCTTACTGATGGAACCACTTTCGATAGTTCAGAAGGCAGGGATCCATTGGAGTTTCAGGTAGGGAGCGGGATGGTGATCGCCGGTTTCGACAACGGTGTTGTGGGAATGATTGTGGGAGACAAGAAAACCGTTCATATTGCTGTTGACGAAGCGTATGGTCCCAAGAATCCTGATATGATAATCGAATTTCCGAAAGAGCAGGTGCCTGCAGATATGCCCATGGAAGTAGGAATGCGACTGAACCTGAACAATAGCCAGGGCCAGGTGGTTCCGGTGGTGATTACTGAAATTCAGGAAGCTGCTATCCTGCTGGATGCCAATCATCCGCTGGCTGGTGAAGACCTCGTATTCGATATCGAACTGGTTGAAATTATTGGTGCTCCTTCCCGCATCATCATGCCCTGATCCGGTTAGTATAATTGAATTAAATGGTTGTCTTCAGGACAACCATTTTTGTTTATACTGCTTTGCATACACCACAAAAAGCACGGCTGTTAACAACAGGCAGAGCAGGCTGTTGAGCAGGGAGCCTTCAAAGCCAAACCGGCCTCCTGTCCAGATAGCAGCCCCTGACTGATATTGCTGCAAAACGGATGGTAGTGCCAATCCGCTTACGCCAAATCCAAGTACTGGTCCCTGTAGAAAATTCCAGGTAAAATGCAAGCCGATTCCAAACCAAAGATTTTTCGTATATAAATAGTTGACGCCGAGTAGCAGGCCTGCCAGAAAAACATTTACTGTTCCAAGCAAGGAACCATTTGGGTTGGATCCATGAAAAAATGCGAAAATCACAGCGGCCAGAATCCAGGCCTTAATGGGGTGCATGCTTTCCATCAGGTTTAACTGAATATAACCGCGGAAGGTCAGCTCTTCATACATGGCTACCACAATCATTAATAGAAAGGAGTATATAAAAGCAAGGCTGTCCCATTCAACACCGGCCCATTCAATTGCGCCCATCAGCAATAAAATGCAGGTGCCTGTTCCCAGGATGATCAGTGCGGTTAAATTTCCAACCACAAAATCTGTTTCAAAACCCTTCCATTTCCAACCCATGGAACCCAGGCTTTCCTGGTCGACCAGTTTTCTGAGGCTGAATGCGAGCAGGGTACTGAGAATGCCAAGAAGCACAGTGGTAACATATACATTGAGTCCAAGTATAGCACCTATCCATCCGCCACCTATCAGCAGACTCAGAAAAAGCAAGGTAAAAATCGTTGCTCTGATATGCCCGGGCAGGTTCCAGCTTTTTCCCTTCTGCAGCTTTGCCATCAATACTGTAATTTGGGACGAAAATTAACCAATCATGCCGGAAAACGATCGACCTGCTGTAAAAGAACGCCTGCTCCGATATGTTCAGATCGATACACAAAGTGATCCACTGAGTACCAGCCAGCCAAGTACAGAAAAACAAAAAGACTTATCAAGGTTGCTGGTACAGGAGCTGCTCGAACTGGGGATTAAAGATGCGCACCTGGATGATCACGGCTACGTATACGCGACAATACCGGCTACCAGTAGCCGAAACGTTCCGGTGATCTGTTTTTGCTCTCATGTGGATACCGCCCCTGATTGCAGTGGTACCGGAGTAGTACCAATAGTGCATACTTCTTATACCGGTGCACCCATTGTATTACCTCATGACCCATCCCAGGTAATTACGATTGAAGAACATCCCTATTTAAAAGATAAAATCGGAGACGATATCATTACTGCCTCGGGTACTACCTTACTGGGTGCAGATGACAAAGCCGGAGTAGCCATCATTATGGAATTGGCAGCGCAGCTGGTAGCTAGTCCGCAGTTGCTTCATGGCGAAATTAAAATCCTCTTTACCCCGGATGAAGAAATTGGCAGGGGAGTAGATAAAGTGGATTTGAAAAAACTGGGCGCTGATATCGCTTATACCCTGGATGCCGGAGAGCTCGGCAGCCTGGAAGATGAGAACTTCTCTGCAGATGGCATGACGGTTTATTTTCATGGTATAGCAGCACATCCCGGATCCGCAAAAGGGAAAATGATCAATGCCATCAAGCTGGCAGGTGAATTTGTAGCATCGCTGCCCAAAGAAAAACTGGCCCCTGAGGTAACGGAAGGCCGGGAAGGTTTTGTACATCCGGTACGAATCACCGGATCCGCAGAATTGGCACAGGTGGATTTTATCATCCGCGACTTTGAAACGCAGAAACTGGGTGAACATGAATTTTT
>CAZJNY010000390.1:0-2879 GCA_964547405.1 uncultured Flavihumibacter sp.
GCACAGGGCATTGTTGCATCGGCCGTATTACCAAGGGCGAGTCACAAGGATTTACTGGTTCCCAAAAATGGAACCGAATTTATTTCTGATGCCGCCTATTCCGGTTTAATCGCTACCAGCAGCATTCGCAGAAAAGCACAATGGCTGAACAGATATCCCCACCATCGCATCACCAACCTGCGCGGCAATGTTAATACCCGTCTTCGCAAGTTGTCAGAAGAAGAATGGGATGGTGCCATTTTCGCGGCAGCCGGACTGGAACGTATCAACCTGCGCCCAGAAACTGCCATTGAACTCGACTGGATGTTACCTGCACCTGCACAGGGTGCCATCCTTGTTGTTTGCCGGGAAGCTGATACCACAAGTTTTGAAGCCTGTGCTTTACTGAATGATCCGGATACCGAACTCTGTGCCAATATTGAACGTGATTTCCTGAAAACCCTGATGGGTGGCTGTTCCACTCCGATCAGTGCACTCGCGGAAATTGAACAGACGCAGGACAAAGAAGGCATGCCAATACAAATGGTGCGCTTTCGCGGAAATATTTTTTCACTGGATGGAGAAGCGCATCTTGCTATTGAAAAAACAGTAGCGGTTGAGCATGCCCGTGAAATCGGGACAAAAGCAGCCAACGAAATACTTGAACAAGGTGCTGATAAAATTGTTGCAACGATAAGAAATGGGAATTGATACCCACACCATATTACCCCGCTTATTAACAACCAGGCCGCTGGCTGATGCCACTATATTGGAAGCCAAAAAAAGAGGTGTTGAAATCAGTACCCTCTCTTTCATAGACACCACGCCTATTCATACGGCTGAAATCATTGAAGAAATTCAGGCAGCCCTGCTCATGAGTACAACGGTTGTATTCACCAGCATGAATGCCGTGGAATCGGTAGTAGAGATCATGCAGGATCAGCAACCCGACTGGCAGATCTATTGCATCGGTCAAACCACCAAAACCCTGATTGAAAAATACTTTGGAGAAGAACGGATCATCGGTACAGCAGACAATGCGGTTGCTTTAGCCGATCGTATCATTGAAGATGAACTGTCGGATGAAGTGATTTTTTTCTGTGGTGATCAACGTCGCCCGGAATTACCGGATATGCTTTTTGCTGCAGGCATCCTGGTTACCGAAATTGTAGTTTATGAAACCATTCCCGTTCACCACAAACTGAACCAATCCTTTGCAGGCGTGTTGTTTTACAGTCCGTCTGCTGTGGAGAGTTTCTTCGTCAACAATAAACTCGAAACCCGCACCCTGGTATTTGCCATTGGTGATACAACAGCCACGACTATCCGAAAATTCTGTTCCAATAAAATTATCCTGGCCGATAAACCGGGGAAAGAGGGACTGGCAAAAAAAGCCATTGATATCCTCGCACTGAACTGATAAAAAACAAGTACATTATATGTCGCTACAAAACGATCTCATTCTGCGTACCCTGAGAGGAGAAAAAACGGAAAGAACCCCTGTGTGGATGATGCGCCAGGCAGGTCGCTATCTCCCTGAATACATGGTACTGCGTGAGAAGTATGGCTTTTTCGAACGTTGTCAGACACCTGAGCTGGCCTGTGAAATCACGCTGCAGCCGATTGATATTGTTGGGGTGGATGCCGCCATCCTGTTCTCTGATATCCTGGTAGTTCCCCAGGCAATGGGATTGGAAGTACAATTGATTGAAAGCAAGGGTCCTTATTTGCCCGACCCCATTAAAAATATTGCCGACTTAAAGCGCGTAGGCGTGCCCGATGTAAATGATCGCCTGCATTATGTATTTGATGCGATCAAACTGATCAAAAAAGAATTGAATGATCGCGTGCCATTGATTGGATTTGCAGGCGCTCCCTGGACACTGCTTTGTTATATGGTACAGGGTAAAGGCAGCAAGACTTTTGATGAAGCCAAAGCTTTCTGTTATGCACAACCGGAAACAGCGCATCAGTTATTGCAGATGATCACCGATACTACCATCGCCTATCTGAAAGGCCAGGTAAAAGCCGGTGCAGACCTGGTTCAGATTTTCGATAGCTGGGGTGGATTGCTGAGTCCGGATGATTTCGAAACCTTCTCCCTGCAATATATCCGCCAGATTGTGGCAGCCTTGAAAGACGAAGTGCCTACGATCATTTTTGCAAAAGGTGCCTGGTTTGCACTGGAAGAAATGGCAGCAACAGGAGCACACGGATTAGGAATCGACTGGTGTATCAAACCTGCCACGGCGCGACAGTTTGCAGGAAACAAGGTAACCCTGCAGGGCAATTTTGATCCGGCCAAATTACTGGGACCCATACCCGAAATCCAGAAAGCAGTGAAAAAAATGCTGACAGATTTTGGTCCGGGCAGACATATCGCGAATCTCGGTCATGGTATCCTGCCCAATGTTCCGGTAGATCATGCACGTGCATTTGTTGATACGGTAAAAGAGTTCCGTCATCATGTTTAAGGACAAATTCATAGCCTATATCCACGATTTGCAGAACCGGATCTGTGCTGCACTTGAAGCCTCAGATGGCAAAGCCAGCTTCGTGGAAGACCAGTGGGACAGACCTGAAGGTGGTGGAGGTAAAACCAGGGTGATCGCCAATGGCAATGTGATTGAGAAAGGAGGCGTGAATACCTCTGTAGTATTTGGCGAAGTAACCGATGCCATGCGCACCCAACTCAAAATCAATGGGCATAGTTGGTTTGCCTGTGGATTAAGCCTGGTGATTCATCCTTACAACCCCTTTGTACCAACCGTGCATTGCAATTACCGGATGTTTGAATTGTACAATGAAGCGGGAGAAGTAATGGATCGCTGGTTTGGTGGAGGTACTGATTTAACGCCTTATTACCTGTTTGAAGAAGATGCCAGGCATTTTCACCAGAC
>CAZJNY010000391.1:0-2866 GCA_964547405.1 uncultured Flavihumibacter sp.
CACGGATTTGAGCCATCGCGGCTTCAAATTCAGAACATCTCGTGAAGTAAAAAATGACATAAACGTCATTAATTTGTATATTAGCATACGTGTCGGTACCAAATCTGGTTGACTGACCTTAATAAATTTATTTTTGCGATTCTTCAAATGATCTGAAGCTTTCGCTTGGAGTCTTGTACTGAAACGTCGGAAATTTCATGGACACAAGATGATAAGCAAGAGCTCACGTATTTGCGTGGGCTCCCTTATTTGTGTCCGGGCCTCCGACGGCCTCAGTACAGTAAGTGGAGACCTGCGCATTTTTTATTGCAGCTCCCGACTCCTTTTAAAACGAGTCGCGATGCTAAAGCAAACTGCATATCAATCTGAAGAGTATCTGGTCCATGCTTTTCAAAATGGTGATGAAAAAGCACTCGCTGTTATATACGAGGATTTCCATCCCGTCCTTTCTTTGTATGCCAATCGCTTCCTGGATAATCGTTCCATTGCAGAAGAAATCGCTTCCAATGCGCTGGCGAAAACCTGGCAGATGCATTGGAAGCTCGATAGCTATGGTGCCATTCGCGCTTACTTATATAAAGTGGTGCAAAGAGATAGCCTCGCTTTCCTGCGGAAAGAAAAGAAACGTACTACCATGCACAAGGCTGCACAACTGCCTGATATCACTACCGAAACTCCTTTCGAACAGTTAGTTCGTACTGAATTATACCACCTCCTGCACAACGCCCTCAAAGAATTGTCGCCCGGCAATCAAAAAGTGATCTCCATGTATTTCCTGGAGGGCAAAAACACCAACGAAATCGCACAGGAATTAAACCTGCATCCCAGTACCGTTAAAACACAAAAAACACGCGGACTGGAAGCCCTTCGTAAACTCCTGCTCCGAAAAGTTTCCTCCCTGCTTTGTTTTATTTCCCCGTTTTTCTTCCTCGAACTGTAATCCTTTTTGCCCCTTGCTGTCTTTCTCAACCATGCTTGCTTTAACTTAATAGTATGAAAGAAACAGCATACCGTATCGCCTGGCTGATTGCCGGCTATATCAGAAATACCCTGAGTGAGCAGGAACAGGATGAACTGGATAACTGGGTGAATCAAAGTGATCAAAACCTTCAACTGTTCGAAGAGTTAACCGACGAAGATAACCTCGCCGAAAACCTGGCCTGGATGGATCAGGTGAAATCAAAGGAATCCTTCCAGGCACTCCAACAACGAGGCGCTTTTAAGTTGCCTAAAAGGAGGCTATGGTTGCAGCCCAAATGGATCGCTGCTGCCAGTATCCTCCTAGCTATCGGATTGTTCTTTGTATATCGATATATCAACCAACAGGAGCCTGTTCCTACCGAACTGGCAGCACAGGATGACAAATTGCTGCCACCCGGTGGTAACAAGGCTACGCTGAGCCTGGAAGATGGTACTATGATCGACCTAACGACTGCTGTAAACGGGCAAATTGCTCTCGGTAAAGGCTCTCATGTGCGCAAACCGGCTGATGGAGAATTGGTGTATGAACAGGAGGATCCCGGGAATCGGATGCCTTCTATCCATACCCTCTCCACACCGGTGGGCGGTCAGTATCAACTGATACTTCCGGATGGTTCCAAAGTTTGGCTGAATGCTGCCAGCCAATTGAAATATCCTTCCAGCTTTTCTGGTGCAGCACGAACAGTAGAACTGCAGGGAGAAGCCTATTTCGAAGTGGCGAAAAAAGAGGGTCAATCCTTCCAGGTGCAATTGACGAATGGTACAAAAGTGGAAGTATTGGGAACGCAGTTTAATGTACTTGCCTATCCGGATGAACCCACACAGGAAATCACCTTACTGGAAGGAAAAGTGGCGGTAGGTGTAAATCAACAAAGTGCTACGCTGCAACCCGGTCAACAGGCAATGGTAAGTGCAGGGGGTGTTCGTACAAAAGAACAGGTCAATACGGAAACCGTGATCGCCTGGAAGAAGGGAGAATTTGTATTTCACGATGCCAGCATCGAAACCATCATGAAACAGGTGGAACGCTGGTACGGTGCCAATATAGTGTATGAAGGAGAAGTAAAACAATTGTTCAATGCAAGTATCCTTCGTAAAGAACCGCTGACAAAACTGCTGCGCCTGCTGGAACTAACCGGGCAGGTAAAATTTAACATTGAAAACCAAACCATTCATGTTCTACCCCGATGATTGACACGTAGTAATGGTTAGCTCAAACAAAAGCCGAAAGTGCTGGTAACACTTTCGGCGGACGTTTGGGTTTACCCAAAATTTCAACTGAGCTATCAACCGAATTCAGAAAACCCAAACGTAACAAAGCTATGCAATTCCTTGCTATGAAACTCTTATTCCTGTTTACCATCGCTGCCTGTCTGCAGGCTTCAGCTACCGGCTATGGACAAACAGTATCCCTTTCACTCCAGAATGCTCCGCTCGAAAAAGCCTTCACCGAAATCAAACGTCAAACCGGTTATCATTTTGTTTATACCCGCGCTCAACTGAAACATACCAAACCCATCAGTTTACAGGTAGTGAATGGTCCCCTGAAAGAAGTGCTGGAAAAATGCTTCCAGGATCAGCCGGTAGGCTATGTGGTGGAGGATCGATATGTGGTGGTGCAGGATAGGAGGGTGGGGGTGCCTTTATTTGATGTTTCCGGTCGCGTTATTAATGAACAGGCCATCCCCCTGGCCGGAGTTACCATAACAGCTAAGAAATCCGGCAAAATCACTACTACCAATGCAGCCGGTGAGTTCCAGTTAAAAAATATCAGTGATGATGAATTACTGGTTGTTACCAGTGTAGGCTATCATGCCCAGGAAGTGGCGGTACAATACCGCGCGATGATCCTGGTGAAATTAAAAGTAGCCATTAGTCAGTTGGA
>CAZJNY010000392.1:0-2858 GCA_964547405.1 uncultured Flavihumibacter sp.
TTGACAACCAGCGCATGTACATACAAGGGAGTTTTATCTGGTTCTCCCGCATATAAAAAATTATTTCCTGCCAATACTTCCTGCAGTCGCTGGTTGGTGGTGATGGATTCTAAAAATCCAAGCGTATCAATTCCCATTACCGTTTCCTTCCCGCTCATCCCCTCTCCTGTTCTCAGGTTGTACATAGGAAATTTTGAACAGATCTCACGTATGGTGGAGCAATACCTATCAATTGCTCCGGCTTCCGCTGGAAATGCCTGCTTTAAGCCGGCAGCAAACCGATCATATCCCTGAGCCAGCGCATACTCACCCCCATCTTCGAGAAAATAAATCCGATCAAATCCATCCAGATCAAGTTGCTGAAGTTTCAAAACATCCATCAACCCCAGATAATTGAATACCTGCTGAAGTGTTTGTCCGGGTGCCAAACCTCCAATATAATGTACACCACTATCGAAGAGTGTTTTATCTCTTGAAAAGGTTTGCAAACTACCTCCATACTGCCTGTTTTTTTCCAATACACAAACCCTGTATCCTTCCTTACCTAGAATGGCGGCGCAAAGCAGGCCACCAAGACCAGACCCGACTATTACTATATCGTACTCAGGCAACATAGGCAATGGCAGGTTTTTGGAGTACAAAAACGGTATTACTGGTACGTAGGGAAGCTTCTATTTCTTCGCAGACAAATCCTTTCTCGGCAGCCAATGCATGAATGGTGGTGCCGGATAAAAAGGACAATCCGTTGGCCGATGTTTTATTGAATCCGAAAACCCTGGTAGAAAAAAATTCTGAAAGCTCTGTGCCTTTGTGCCGGTCGCGGATTTCTGCATTCCCTTCCCGTATGATGAGTTTAGCGCCCGGATTTAAATGATCAAGAGCCTTTCGGATCAATGCCTGCTGATCGGAAGGCGGGAGATAATGCAATACATCACAAATCAGGATGGCATCGTATTGCTCCATGGGAAAGTCCAGTGCGTTGCCCGCATGAAATTGCAAAGCAGCCTCCCGGCTATAACAATGCTGTGCCGTACTTGTTTTTTCTTCATCATAATCAAGTGCAGTAATACTCCTTTCTTTAGAACGAAAATGCAGCATCATCGACATGAATCCATACCCGCAGCCAATATCCAGAATACGACCACTTGTTGGCACTAACCGGTCGAAGAGTGCATAATTATTTTCCAGGCGGGTCTTGATCCGCATGTACCATTCCAGCACCGGACCTTTATAAATGTAGTTGTAGACCAGTTGCTCGCGATACCAGTCCACCGATTCGTAGGCTTCTTTGCGTTCGCTATACCATTCCTTGAACTGCCGGCTTAGTTTTTTTGCCTTCTCCGCATACCCTTCACCGTAACTGACGGAATCCTCCGCCTTTATCCTGGGTAAAATATCAATTGTGATGGTTCCGTCTTTCAACATGAAATCACCCTTGCTCATGGTATAACCTGTGCCATGCAGCACTACCGGCAGGATGTCGATGCCCAATTCCTCCGCCAGGAAAAAAGCTCCTTTATGAAACCGCTTCATGGTGCCATCAACAGAGCGGGTCCCTTCCGGAAACACCGCCACAGAATAACCATTTAATACGCGTTCCCGGATACCATCAATATTGCTCTCCACTCCTTTGCTAACCGGAAAATAATCCGCCATCTTCACAACAAAACCAAAAACAGGTGAGTTCCATACCCAGTCGTTGGTGAGCAGAATAATTTTTGGATGCAACATCACAATGGAAAGAATATCCAGGAACGACTGATGATTGCTGATGATGACTGCAGGCCTGGAAAAATCTTCCCCTGCGGAATTATGAATACGTTTGGTTACGTTGCGCATGATATACATCAGGCTTCGTGTATACTTACTGAGTATCCAGTGAAAAAGATACTTCGACTTTTCTCCGGCAAGTGGATTGAATTTAACCAGTATCAATCCGGCTACGGTTAATACAAGTGATCCGGTAACAAAATAGAGAAATGCAAAAACTGACTTGGCGAGTGTCCATAAGGTAACAGGCTGCATCCCTTTTTTTACCCGACGGGTAATCATCAGATGAAAGAGAAAAGGAATCATCACCTGGGAAATCAACACCACACAAAGAATTCCAAGTATGGCGATGAGCGCAATGCTCTTCAGAGAAGGATGTTCTGCAAAGATCAATACCCCTAAACCGGTTACGGTGGTAATTGCAGATAGAAAAATGGATGACCTGAAAGAGGAAAGATTTTTCTTGCCGTTTTTGTATTCCTGCAGCAATCCATCGAGTGTGAATAAACTATAATCGTCACCCAAACCAAAGATCAACGCCGAAATAATAATGTTGACAATATTAAACTTGATTCCAAACAATCCCATAATTCCAAGTATCCAGATCCAGGTGATCAGCATGGGAATGAAAGCGATCAGGGTTAATTCAATTCTGCCAAAGGAAATCAGTAAAACAATAAAAACAATTGCTGCTACCATCCAGCTGATGCTGTTGAAATCAGTACGCACCATGTCTACCAGCCTTCCGGTTACATACTGCATATCCAATACGGTTATGCCTTCCCGTGAGTCGAATTCTGTATAGATAAATGTTTTTTCCTCCGGAGCAGTTTTCACCAGGGTAAGCACCCGGGTCTGTGAATCAGTTGGGAGAATATAGGATTCCAGTAAATCGGGCGATAAGCTTAGGGCCGCTGAATCAGTCAGTGGCTCATAGCTTGTATTCAGCATGCTTTCCACTGACCGGATCAGCTGATCACTGAATCCTATTGCCGCTGCTTCCTCTTTAGACAGTTTTAATACCGTCTGCTTTCGTTCCGGCGTCCAGAAATTATTCCAGCGTTGCAGGCGTTCGCGTTGCAGGGAAT
>CAZJNY010000393.1:0-2848 GCA_964547405.1 uncultured Flavihumibacter sp.
CATGATTACACTATTCATACCTACGAGACAGTTCTTTCCGATCTGTGCGCCATGAATAATAGCCCCATGTCCGATATGCGCGCCTTCTTTTAGTACTACCGTGATGCCTGGAAACATATGGATGGTGCAGTTTTCCTGGACATTACAGCCATCTTCGAGAATGATACGGCCCCAATCGCCACGCAAAGCCGCCCCCGGACCAATATAACAATCCCGGCCAATGATCACATCACCTGTAACGACGGCTTGCGGATGAACGAAAGCTGATTTATGAGCAACCGGACGGATTTTTTTATATGCGTAAAACATCTTCTTGAGTTTGTCTGGAGTGTAACAGTAAAGGGTATACGAAAATCAGTCCTGTTCCGGTACCAGCTTTTTATCCGTGCGGTAGCAGAGTCCTTTAAACAGGGCTACCACATGGTCTTTCTGGTTACGGATCTCCACCTGGTAGAGACCGGTGGATTTGCCATTGTGCAGCTCGGTGGCTACGGCGGTGAGTACATCTCCGATATGAACCGGTTTGATGAAATTGATGGAGGTGTCGAGCGCCACGGAGAGTGTGTTCCGGTTGTTGCAGGCGAATGCAAAGGCACTGTCGGCCATGGAGAAGGCAATGCCCCCGTGTATAATGCCGAAACCATTCACCATTTCAGGGCGGATCGTCATGCGGATTCGACTGTATCCCTCACGGATTTCCAGTACCGAAATACCGAGCCACTGACTGAATGCATCATGCTCCATCATGTGTTTCACGACGGCCAATGCTTCTTTGTCTTTTTCTGTATGCATAATTTATTCTCCTTTAAAAACCGGGTTTCTTTTTTCCAGGAAGGCGTTTACCCCTTCTTTAAAATCTGCCGTCTGGGCCGCCCGCTGCTGAAATACATCTTCATCCTGCAATTGATCTTCAAAGGTCGTGCTGACCGACAGGTTCAGTACCTGTTTGGTATAAGCCAGTCCTTTAGTGGGCATGGCTGCGAGTGTATTCACTATTTTTATGGACTCGCTCGTAAGTTCATCATCTGCAAACACTTTATACAGCATGCCCATTTTCTCCGCTTCAACCGCAGGTACTTTATCTCCGAGCATCATAAGCGCCGATGCTTTTTGCCAGCCGATCAGGCGTGGCAAGGTATGTGTGCCGCCGCTGTCGGGTATCAATCCGATTTTACTGAAGGCCTGAATAAAAGAGGCCGATGCAGCCGCCACTACAATATCACAGCAGAGTGCAATATTGGCACCAGCACCAGCCGCTACTCCATTTACTGCCGCTACTACCGGTTTTTCCAGTTTCCGTATTCTTGAGACGATCGGATTGTAATGTTCTCCGAGTATGCGGTTCATTCCCGGACCATTGGGATCCACCACTTCTGCCAGATCCTGTCCGGCACAAAAAGCCCTGCCCGCTCCGGTAATCAATACGGCGCGAATAGCCGGATCTTTACAGGCGTCCAGTTTTTCCTGTAACAACAGCGCCATCTCCCGGTTAAAAGCATTAAACTTTTCCGGCCGGTTAAGGGTAATGAAAGCAACCTGGTCTTTTATTTCAAAGAGAATCGAGGACATACATCAATTTTACAGCAAATTAGGAAAGATTCCCGGTAAGCGGCGGAACGGTTTAGTGTGCCAGTGGCAGCACCTGATCAAAAAAAGGACGGATTTTGTTATCTTCCGCTACAAACCATTAAACATGACACGCTTCTTTATCCTCCTTTTTGTCTCCACGCTGATTATTTCCTGTGGTCCCGGAAAAGAATATCCGGCCGAAGTAAAAGCCAATTTTGTAAAAAGCTGTGCCGCCAAAGCCAATGGCAATACGGCACTTTGTGAATGTATGTTTGAAAAAATAAAAGAGCGGTACACATACAAGCAATTTGTGGATATGGAGAAGGATCTGAAAAAAGGGATACAATCACAGCCCTTTATGAACTACATGGATTCAGCCTCCCGGCAATGCCTGGCCGAAAACGGGAAAAAATCTGAATAAAACCGCTATTCTTCAACGCCTTTAAACCGAACTATCATGAACTGGGAATGGGTGAGGGGAGTGGAAGTGATCCGTACCAGTGATTATCCGGGCATTGACCTGGTTGTCACGGGCGATGTGGTGTACCAGTATACCGGGGCCGGAAAATATACTTACTGGAAATTCAGGACACTCAGCAATGAATACCTGGGCATCCCCAACCCATCCATAAATGAGGTTATGGACTTTCTGGCTACCGATTGGATGAAATTTTACGGGTATTATTATAACAAGATAATCAAACTTTATAGTGATCCGGTATTGGCCGATAATCCGGAGTGGACCTGGCATTCACCCAATTCAGTATCATTTAAAATGAAACAGCAGTTTGATTTTATTTATTCAAATGTGGAAGTAAAGACCATGGAAACAATATGGAATGTGCGGTTTTACCGGGACAGTCCAAAAGACAAATGGAAAAACTTTGTTTCATTCAAAAGCCAGGATACCCGCGATGAAAAAATAACCGGTACACAGAAGTACACTGTGGAACAAGTAAATGATCTTAAAAAAAAGACCCTGTATTTCACCTTTGCAGAAAGAAAAGCAGGGCAGGAAGTAGCCGCACTGCCCGTTGTTCAGCTGCCTGATTTTAAGTCGGCAGAAGAGATGGTAAAATACCTGCATGATATACTCCGGAACGGAACTCCCGACAAGTTCAGAGCTACGTTAATACAACTACTTCATCCGGGTTATTTTGTAGAAGGCAGTACTGTACAGCTGCAACCCCATCAGGAGCAAACCATACAACAGGTGATTACTGCTGTCTATAATAACAAAGCCACTTATAAAATGATGTATTGCCAGACGCCGGTATAT
>CAZJNY010000394.1:0-2846 GCA_964547405.1 uncultured Flavihumibacter sp.
TTGCTGATATCCACTTTCACGAATGCATAGTTTACGGGACCTTTCCAATACGTATATCTTCCGGGTTTTAAAACCGCTTTCAACATACCGTTGACATATTGCAATACCAGCTCGGTGTCTTTAACATCCACCAGTTCCAGCATCGCTGCCAATTGTTCATTGGCCAACAGAATATTCAATTCAACAGGCGCTACGAATTCCTTTGTGGTATCGTATACATATACCTGTTCTCCATTCCAGAACCAGTAAGCACCTTGCTCAATAACTTTCTGCAAGGCTCCTTTCCGGAATACCAATCCTACCTGGTAGGCATTTACTTTTACTTGTTTCATTGTTTTGGTTTTTGTTTTGGTTATAAAAACCAGGCAACAGCCATCCGGCTAAACGGAGTTGGTGTTTCCTTTCTTTCATAAGAACAGTTTGCTTGCTGCTATCACCCGGCAGGTCGGATGCTTCGTAACAAGGGAAGTGAACTACTGCTGAAAGGAGTACCCCCAACTGCTGGCCAATACCGGATAG
The DNA here is from genome assembly GCA_964547405.1 of uncultured Flavihumibacter sp. GTDB lineage: Bacteria > Bacteroidota > Bacteroidia > Chitinophagales > Chitinophagaceae > Flavihumibacter. The sequence continues at coordinate 520 of CAZJNY010000394.1, forward strand.
TTGTTTTACCAACCAGCGGCTGTTGTCCCGATTTTTGAATGGTCATCCTTTTTAGAGAAGGGATGGACTTCTTCTTTCAACATCCGAAGTGTTGTGTTCTAACCATCTGAACTATCACGATTGGTTTCGTGAGCAGGATTCGAACCTGCGCAAAAGGGCTATTGCTCTGCCGCTGAGCTACCTGGTTTAAGCAGGGAAGGATTCGAACCTTCGTTTATAGCGAAAAGGGAATGAACACCATTACAACAACAGCATACAGCGAGTTACTACGGCTGCACTGTGGGGCTTTAACACCCTCACCTGGTTTGTCTGTAACAGCTGATCCCCTCTTCCCTTTGGGAACCCTATTTATTGAACCACTTTGTTGGCACAACTTGAACTGGCGAACGCATGGGGCTTTGCGCGGAATGCGAATCCCATCCCCATGATATAACCCATCGCCTCTTTTAATGCATCGTTGCTTTTGAAGCCCGGATTGGTGTTTATATCAGCATGCAATTCCAGATCCACATTGTACATCGTACAGATACCACATAACCGGTAGGCCGCATCAATGCTTTTGGATACTTCCAGTAACATTCTTTGTTTGATACTCATTTTCCATTCCGTGCTTTCGGGCAGTATGTACATGAAACCTCCTTTGCCTTTTCGGATCACCACTATAACAGTAGCAAACTGGGTGTGTTTGCCTTTTACCTGGCTATCGGTGCCGATGCACAATTTCAATTCATGTCCGGCTGACTGCTCGCGAAGGATCATCAATCTGATCTCGTCCTCAATCGGCTGGCGGATGCGTGTTCCATCTAATTTTCTCCATAACTGTTCCATCTTGTTTTGGTTTAAATCATAATAAAAAACCCGGTCGTGTAACGCGACCGGGTTCTCTACTCCTGTATGAATGTTTTCTACTTCATACAACAGTTCCTCCATCGGTCGCAATCGATTTGTACTGGCATGCGGAGGCAATCACTAATCACCTCTAGCCAGTGCTGCTCACTGCAAAAACTTCTATGTTGTTTATTTCCTATCATTTTTTTCAATAAAAAAAGCCCCGCAATCCAGGCGGGGCTTCTATTTCAGTATTTTTATAATCTTATTATAAGTGTACAGCAATACATGCCCCGGCAACGGTACGATACTCACTTGGAGTAAACCCGTTTAGTATTTCAATATGTTGTTTCCGTGATTGCATGTAATTTTATTTGCGATGCAAAGATGGTACAGTTTTTTTGATATTTCCAATAACGTAGTAAACTTTTTTTAAAAAAATTTTATGACTCGTACGAACAGGACATTTGTTATCGGTGATATTCATGGAGCTTACAAAGCATTGGTTCAACTCATTCATCGCATTCAACCAACTGAAAAAGACACACTGATTTTTCTCGGCGATTATGTAGATGGCTGGTCAGAATCTGCGGAAGTGGTGGATTATCTGCTTGAACTCAAAACAACCATCAACTGCATTTTTATTCAGGGCAATCATGATACATGGTGCAGCGAATGGTTGAACGGAAATCTTTCCAAACAGGATTGGATTGATGGCGAAGGTGCGGCTACTGTTCAGAGTTATAAGAACATATCTAAGGATAGATTGCTACAACATCAATCTTTTTACAACAGCACCATCATGTACTGGATTGATGAAGATAACCGGCTCTTCATTCATGCGGGATTTGCCTCCATGCACGGACCGATTAAAGAAACCTATTCCAGTAATTATTCCTGGGATCGCACCTTGTGGGAGTTGTCGCTGGCACTGGATCCACAGCTTCCCAAAAACTCCATATTTTATCCCAAACGATTGAAGCTATTCAGTGAAATTTATATCGGTCATACTCCCACAACCAATTACAATATCAGTACTCCGGTAAATAGAGCGAATCTCTGGAATGTGGATACCGGTGCAGGATTCAGGGGACCCTTATCTGCTGTGGAAGTGCATTCCAAACAGGTGTATCAGTCTGATCCTGCATTTACTTTTTATCCAACTGAAAAAGGCCGCACCTATGTATGATTTACTTGTGCAGCCCGCCCTGGCAAGGTTTTAAGTGCCAGTCCAATCAGGAGGAATAAAATCCCGATACTAACCCAGGCACTTACATGCATGGCCTTGATGAAAGCATCCTGTGCAGCAGTTAATAAAGTGGCTCCTTCTGCTCCCAACTTGTTTGCTTCATTTACCGCAGCACCCAATGTTTGTCTGGCTTCCTGCACCGATTCTGCCGGTAGTCCATCAAAGGATTTACTGAACATCAGTTGACGGTACACCGCTGTTCCCAAACTGCCGAGTACGGCCATGCCGGTAGCTCCACCAAATTCTGCAC
>CAZJNY010000395.1:0-2805 GCA_964547405.1 uncultured Flavihumibacter sp.
AGCTATTCCTGAAGTGATGGATATCTCAAAAGAGCCGGAGAGTATCGTAAAGCTCTATGGACCTGATTGCCTGGTACCAGGAACCTTTGCAGCGAATTGTCTTCTGGCACGCAAACTTTCAGAGAATGGCGTCCGCTTTGTTCAGCTGTATCACCAGGGATGGGATCAGCATGGCAATCTTCCTTATGAAATTACGCAACAGGCCAAAGATGTAGATCAGGCATCTGCTGCTCTGGTGATGGATTTAAAACAAAGGGGATTGCTGGATGAGACCCTTGTGATCTGGGGTGGAGAATTTGGCCGAACCAGTTATACCCAGGGTGAACTGACAAAGGATAATTATGGCCGTGATCATCATCCCCGTTGCTACAGTATCTGGATGGCTGGTGGTGGTATTAAACCAGGCATTGTTTATGGTGAAACGGATGAACTTGGATACAATATCATTAAGGACCCTGTTCACGTGCATGATTTTCAGGCAACCGTTCTGAATCAGTTGGGCCTCGATCATAAAAAACTCATCTTCAAACATCTTGGTCGCCGGTACCGCTTAACCGATATTTCCGGAGAAGTAGTTCGAAACATCATCAGTTAATTCTCCCTATGCAGTGGTATTCAAAAATCAGGCTGGTAACAGAACAATGTCTGCTGGCCGTTCTGCTTCTTGCCAGCTTTCTGTTGTTATTTGAACAATACCTGGTGATTCCTTACTGGCTGCAACCAGTTGGCAGGATGCATCCCATGCTCCTGCATTTTCCAATCGTGTTACTGGTAGTTGCATTGCTGCTATTATGGATGCCCCGAAGTACTGAAATGGCCCAGTCTTTTTTATTATGGGGCAGCCTGCTTTCCGGTATAACAGTGATCATGGGATTGTTTTTATCAAAGGAAGAGGGATATGCCGGTGAAGCGCTCAACTGGCACAAGTGGAGTGGTGCCATGCTGTTTTATTGCGGAGCCTGTTTGTACTGGTTGAGTACCAGGAAACAAAAACCAGTTGTTACAAAATGGCTTGGTTCTCTTATGATAGTACCGGCTCTTTGGATAACCGGTCATTATGGTGCCAGTCTCTCGCATGGTGAAAATTTTATTCTGGAACCGATACTTGCACAAAAGAAAGCGGCTCCCGTTGTGTTGGAAGAGGCCATTGTTTATGCGCATGTCATTCAGCCCATTTTGCAACAAAAATGTGCAAGTTGCCACAGTGTGCAAAAGATGAAGGGTGCTCTCAACCTCACGGATACCCTGGCCATGTTGAAAGGTGGAAAATCAGGCAGCCTTTTTATTCCGGGTAATTCAGCACTCAGTTTATTGCTGGAGCGGGTTCATCTACCATTGGAAGAAAAAAAACACATGCCACCTCAGGGTAAGCCGCAATTGACACCGGTAGAAGTGGAGTTATTAACCAGGTGGATTGATAGTGATGCCAGTTTTCACAGCAGACTGATGGAGCTTCCGGAGACAGATTCATTGCGCATACTCGCGCAATCCTTTTTACAACCATCGGGTCAATTGGCAGAACAATTTGATTTTGCTGCTGCTGATGAGAACACCATCACGCAACTCAATAATTTTGACCGCTCAATAAAATCAGTTGATCGGGAATCTCCTGCATTGGAAGTAGCCTTGTACAATCGGAACAAGTATACAGTAAAACAGCTGGAGGAATTATCTTCCATTCGTAAGCAGGTAATATCTATCAGTCTCAATAAACTTCCGGTAAAAGATGCGGATCTGTCTGCCTTACAACAGTTTCAGCATCTTCGTAAACTGGATTTGAATTTTACAGATATAACGGATGCGGGATTGGCAACATTGGCTGCATTGCCACAGTTGCGTTCATTGGCGATATCGGGAACAAAGATCAGTCATGCTGCGCTATCCAATTATCTTCCTGGTTTCAAAACATTGCAATCTATTGCTATCTGGAATACTGCAGTAAATCCGGAAGAGGTAATCAGTCTGAAGAAAAACTTTCCAAAAATCAACATCGTGGAAGGCTTTAATGACACAGGTGCGGATACGTTGAAATTAAATCCACCCCAGGTCAGGAATCAGGAAATGGTTTTCCCTAACGCATTACCGCTGGAATTATATCATCCCGTAAAAGGAGTAACGATCCGTTTTACCATGGATGGCTCCGAGCCAGACAGTATCCGATCGCCTGTATTTGATGGAAATACCGAACTGCAAGAACATACAACGATAAAAGCAAAAGCATTCAAACCCGGATGGCATTCCAGTGAAGTGATAACCTTTGACTTTTTGAAGAATTCATTTATTCCGGATAGTGTTCGATTACTGACCAAACTGAATGATGTACACCAGGCAGAAGGTGCTGAAACATTTTTTAACCGGAAGCTGGGATCAATTGGCGCCAATAATCCTGCCTGGGCGAATTATTGGGCGGGAGTGCGAAATAATGATATGGTGCTGGAAGCAAGGTTTGATAAGGCCATTCCTTTGACTTCGGTTGGATTGCATTATATGGTGGAAGAAGCTACTGGCATTTTTCCACCGGCTGTTGTGGAGTTTTGGGGTTCTGTTGGAAACGAACCAGTCAGCCTTTTGACTAAATTTTCTGCTCCCTTACCTGCAAAAGGGGATAAGCCTTCCCTTCAATTGATACAAAAGAATATTCCCGTGCAGCAGGTAACTTATTTGAAGATCATAGTGCGGCCCTACCAAAAAGGAAATAACAGGTACCTGTTATTAGTGGATGAAATGTTCCTCAATTAGTAGCAAAAAAAGAGTCCCCCGTAGAAACGGGGGACGATCAACGATTGCTTGCCATATGTGAAACAG
>CAZJNY010000396.1:0-2802 GCA_964547405.1 uncultured Flavihumibacter sp.
ACCCTGTCAATACCAACGCCGCATATATTAAAAGTCATTATAAAGGCGAAGAGAACAAAGCTGATTTTACAGAAGTATGCCTGGCGGGCCGCATCATGAGTGTGCGGGATATGGGAAAAGCCAGTTTCGCGGTATTGCAGGATAGCACCGGAAGGATCCAGATCTATGTACGGCGCGATGATATTTGTCCGGGTGAAGATAAAAGCGGCTATGATAAAGTCTGGAAACACCTGACCGACCTGGGAGATATTTTCGGTGTGAAAGGATTTGTTTTCACCACCAAAACCGGTGAAACCTCCGTGCATGTGACGGAACTCACCATGCTGACCAAGTCTCTGAAGCCCCTTCCTGTGGTAAAAGAGGCCGATGGCCAGACCTTCGACGAAGTAACCGATCCCGAATTCAAATACCGCCAGCGCTATGCTGATCTGGTGATCAATCCGCAGGTGCGGGACACGTTTGTGAAGCGTAGCAAGATGATCAATACCATTCGTGATTTCCTGAATGATCGCGGAGCATTGGAAGTGGACACCCCGGTTTTGCAGGCGATTCCCGGTGGAGCAGCAGCGAGACCTTTTATCACGCATCACAATGCGCTGGACACTCCTTTTTATCTTCGGATTGCCAACGAATTATACCTGAAACGTTGTATTGTTGGCGGGTTCGACTGGGTGTATGAGTTCAGCCGGAATTTCCGTAATGAGGGAATGGATCGCACCCATAATCCTGAGTTCACGATCCTGGAATGGTACACGGCTTACAAGGATTACAACTGGATGATGGAAACCACGGAGCAGTTGCTGGAACAGGTGGCGATCACCTTACATGGCACAACGGAAATTACCGTGGGTACAAAAACCATCAGTTTTAAAGCGCCATTCAAACGTATTTCCATTTTTGATGCCATCAAAGAAAATTCAGGCATAGATATCAGTGAAAAAGATGAAGCGGGATTAAGAGATGTATGTAAGCAACTGAAAATTGATGTAGCCCCCACCATTGGCAAGGGCAAACTGATTGATGAAATTTTTGGTGCTACCAGTGAGCACACCTATATACAGCCCACCTTTATCATTGATTACCCGGTTGAGATGAGTCCGCTTACGAAGAAACATCGCAGCAAACCCGGACTGGTAGAGCGTTTCGAGCTGATGATCAACGGAAAGGAAATTGCCAATGCGTATTCAGAACTGAATGATCCTATTGATCAGCGGGAACGATTCGAGGAGCAGGTTAAACTAATGGAACGGGGCGATGACGAAGCTATGTTCATCGACCAGGATTTTCTTCGGGCCCTCGAATATGGCATGCCTCCAACCGCCGGAATTGGTATCGGAATAGATCGTTTGTGTATGTTACTGACGAATCAGCCTTCCATTCAGGATGTGCTGTTATTTCCACAGATGAGACCGGAAGCGTAAAAAAGTGAGATGTGAGACGTGAGACGTGAGAAGAGGAATTCCGTCTCACTTCTCACATCTCACGTCTCACTTCCTCATACAAACAAATCGTTCATCAGCTTCTGGTTGGGGTTCACGGCGTATTTGGTGAAATCCGTGATGCCTTCCGCGGTTAGTACTTCTTCATCGATGAAAAAATTCCCGGTGCATTCGAAAGAGGGACGTTGCAGGATATAGTATGCAGCATCGGCCACAATTTCAGGGGTTCGGCTTCTTTGCATCAGGAAATCGCCCCCCAACAGATTTTCGACGGCAGCCGTTGCTATCGTTGTTTTCGGCCAAAGGGCATTGGCCGCAATCCGGTGGGGTTTCAATTCTTCAGCCAGTCCGAATACCACCATGCTCATCCCATATTTACTCATTGTGTAAGCGAGATGCGGGGCAAACCAGCGCGGATCCATATTAAGAGGTGGCGACAGGTTGAGGATATGCGGGTTGAGTGATTTCTTCAGGTGGGGAATACAGGCCTTGGACACGAGGAAAGTCCCCCGCACATTGATCCCATGCATCAGGTCCCAGCGCTTGGCTTCTGTTTGTTCGGTAGGGGTAAGACTGATCGCACTGGCATTATTAATAAGGATATCAATACCGCCAAACTCGCTTACAGTAGCATGAACGGCCTCTTCAATGCTCTCTTCAAAACGGATATCGGCCTGCAGAGGAAGTACTTTTCCCGCACCGGCCGCTTTGATATCCTCCGCAGCCGTATAGATGGTGCCTTCCAGCTTGGGATGCGGCTCTGCGGTTTTTGCGGCAATCGCAATATTTGCGCCATCTGCGGCTAATCTCATGGCGATAGCTTTTCCGATACCTCTGGAACCACCTGTAATCAGGATGTTTTTATTCTTAAACGGCATGACAAATCGTTTGTTTTCAATATACTAACGAAAGTTATGAGAGTTCTACCAGATTTCCTTTCGTAATTCTACGTAATCTCCAGTAAATCATGAAGCATGCAAATTCAGCAATAGCCCTCTTGCGCAGGTTCTGCCTGGTTTATACTTTTGTTATGTCAGTGATCGATATCAAATCACCCAAAATCCTAAAGAAAAACCAGACCGATGTAAATCGGACTTCCAAAATCCAAAAAAAACCAAGTATCCAAGCATCCTAAAGGCGAAAGCCGAAAAACCAAGAGCATCACAATATCCAAAAAAGACCAAGTATCCAATTATCCGGAAGAAAGACCAGAAAAACCAATGTTCCGAAGAAAAACCAAGTGATTCGATTTCGTTGACCTGACAAAGTAGTAAGTTTTTAGAATCCATTATCAGATCCAATTCCTAAAGAATGACCACGTCCTGAAAAAAATTTGTACCTATCGATGGCCGAGACCCGTTGG
>CAZJNY010000397.1:0-1286 GCA_964547405.1 uncultured Flavihumibacter sp.
AATTTCAATTCTCCTTCCTGGCGCACTTCACTTACAATATCATTGTCTCCTGCCGACTTGGTTTCCTTCAATCCGCTCTGATAGTTCGTTATCGGGAATACATACGCGGAATCATTGGTGATGGAGAAGGTATAAATCGTATCGGGTTCGGTTTTGTCATAAAACTTCAGCAGGGAATCGAGGTCTCTGTAATCCGGATTGCGAAGGATATCATCGCCGACCTGATAAATCGTATCTACTCCTGCACGGGTGGTTGAAAAGAATCCGGCAAAACGGTTATTGATACCATTTTCATCCGCTACAAAGGTGAAGTGATTGGTATTGTACTGCGTTGGATACCGCGCATTGCCATATTTCAGATTACTCAGCTGAGAGATTTGTTTGAACTCACTTTTGTTGAAATTGTCAACCAGGAATACATTGTACCTGTAATTGGAAGGCAATACTGTATCAGCAGAGGGTGCATTGGCGGATGGCCGGTTGGAAGCATACAGGATCCCCATTTTATTCGGGAAACTTATAAAGCTGGGATCCAGATCATCATACACATCATTGGTAATCTGCTCTACGCGCTCCCGATCAATTTTGAAGGTGAAGATATCTGACTGTCCATTTTTTACGGCACTTAACAGGAGGGTATTGTCATCGTTCATGAACTTGATATCCTGAATCTGTTCAAACTGATCGAGTACCAGTTTGTCGCGTTTAATCTTGCTGAAAATATCATACGTGAACATGCGGATTTTACCTTCCGTGCTATACACTACAAGAAGTTTATTTCCTTTGCCATTCCAGGCCAGTAAGGGATAATGCGGATCCTGTTTGGCTTCAATATTCCGCACCCCGTTTTTCAGCAATACTTTTTTGGTTACATAATCTTCGTAAAACAGTACACACTGCAATCCTTTTTTATATTCCACAACGGCATAAGCCTGGCTTCTTGCAACGGGGTTGGGGGTGAAATTGTAATAGTCCAGATTCTTGTTGACCTCTTCCACCACCGACATGGTTCCTTTCGGATTGTTTCTTCTGCCGCGGATATCCTTGTAGTATTTGTCTTCATTGTAGCTCATGAAATCGGACAGTACTTCCTTGAATTTTTTCTTCGCGATTCTGTTCGAAGCTCCATTCAGGTTCCGGTACAATCTTGCCAGGTAAAGAAAATATTTGGTGTTGTCTTTTTTATAAATCTCTTCGATGTATCGCCAGAATGCATGTCCCGCCAGATCCGGCTGCTCATACGCAAACTGGTAGAAATTCCTGTAACGTCCGGATAGCATGGCTGA
>CAZJNY010000397.1:1386-2753 GCA_964547405.1 uncultured Flavihumibacter sp.
ACCAGTTTGGTGTTTCCACCGTTTACCTGTAAATCGGTGGAGAGCCCGATATTGGTTTGCTGCATATCGTTGTAGCTGTTGTACATCACGATATTGGCCCGTCGCTGCAGGCCATATTCCATAAAGGTTTCCATTTCAGGCAATTCCTTTTCTGCCAGCTGTGCTACAATTTTAGCGATGGGTTCTCCCTGCTGACTATAGTACGTATTGAAGTTATCGGTCTGATAATACTGCCATTTGAACTTTTTGTATTGCACACGGTTTTTCCCAAATTCGACGGTGTTTACCTGTGCGCTTAGGGGACTGATACTGTTCCATAGGAAAAGGATTAGGAGAGCCAGCCTGGTACTAACGCGCAAATACAAATGATTCTTCGGAAATTGCATACCCAGTGATTGTGGTCTAAAATTATGGTTTTCAGGGGTAACCCGGAAATCCCGACTAAATAATACAGCTATGTTAACAATCCATTTTTTTGAATTCAGTCCCATTGCGGAAAATACCTATGTGTTATACAATGAATCGGGTGATTGCCTGATCATCGACCCCGGATGTTACCATCAGGGGGAGGAGCAGCAATTGAAATCCTTCATCACAAGTACGAAACTTAGTCCCAAACAGTTGCTTAATACACATTGTCACCTGGATCATGTTTTTGGTAATCGTTTTGTTCATGAAACCTGGGGACTGCCGCTATACCTGCATCCGGCGGAAAAAATCGTATTGGATTATGCTCCGCAGGCAGGCGAGCGATGGAATCTTCCTTTCCGGTCGTATGAAGGACCTCTTCACTATTTTAAGGGAGGTGATATCATCCGCCTCGGTGAAGATGAGCTCCAGGTAATTGAAGCACCCGGACATTCACCCGGTCATGTCTGTTTTTACTGTGAAAAGCAGGCCTTCCTGATTGGTGGGGACGTGCTGTTTCGCAGAAGTATTGGCAGAACTGACCTTCCTGGCGGAAATCACCAGCAATTGCTCAACAGCATCCGGGAAAAATTGTTCGTCCTGCCCGATACCGTTCGGGTATATCCTGGCCATGGCGAAAGCACTACAATCGGGTTTGAGAAGAAGAATAATCCGTTTTTGCAGTGAAAGGTGAGATGTGAGATGTGAGATGCATGGAACAGGAGACAAAGGAGACTGGAGGCAGATGAGTGTTACTCCCGGTTCCTTTGTTTCCTGTCTCCCTTGTCTCCTTTGTCTCCCTTGTCTCCCTTTCTCACGTCTCACATCTCACGTCTCACTCTCTTCCATTCCCTCTCCTCCACTCTGGCAACAAAGTAGGTGAATCCCAGGAGCAGCAGCAGACCGGTCAGCAGGCTGAACCAGAGGGGTGAATAGGCCAGCAGGATCAGGCGGTGCAG
>CAZJNY010000398.1:0-2741 GCA_964547405.1 uncultured Flavihumibacter sp.
GTTGTTCTTTTCATTGCAGTTGAGTTTATGTTTAATTATAAATTCCGGTTGTAATAGGGTTTAGCAGGCCTTCAGTTCTGTTCTTCTTTTTGGTCTCCCGGTCGAAATTTTCCATAACCAGGGCTGCTGCGCCATAGAGTTCATCTTTGTTTCCCACAGTGGATACTTCTATACTTGTGTGTTCTGCCAGGCGGGGAATGGAGTGTTCATTGATCGCCTGTTGTATGGGAGCAAACCATAATTTGCCGGCGGCAGCTCCCCTTCCACTCAAAATGATTAATTCCGGGTTGAGGATATGAATAAGTATTGCAATTCCCCTTCCTATATTATAGCCTATCTCATATAATAATTCAATACAAAATTTATCGCCTTTCAAGGCCATCTGAATAATGGCGGAACAGGCTTCCTCCGGGTGATCCAGCGAAATTTTTGGAAGATTGGTAATCTTTCCTTCCTGGATTCCTTTAACCGCCTTTTCAACCAGTACCAGCAGTGAGGCCTCCGTTTCCAGACAGCCGGTCTTTCCGCAACTGCAGAGCTTATTGCTGCTGAAAATGGGTATATGACTAAATTCCCCCGCAAAGCCATTATGCCCCCGGAATAATTCGCCATTTAAGATCATCCCTAGCCCTACGCCCCAACTGATATTGACAACCATCACATTTTTCTTGTGCCTGGCCGCCCCGAACCGGTATTCTGCCAATGCTACCAGGCTAGAGTCATTGTCCAGGTATACCGGCAGATCCAGCCTGTCCTGCAACAATTGACGAATACTTCCCGACTCAGACCGGAAAAAGGAATAATTGACTCCCTTCTCCAGGTCTATAAAACCCGGCATTCCAACCCCTACTCCCAAAATCCGGTTACGCTCAATGCCGGAAGCAAGAATATGCTGTTCAATCAATCCCACCAGAATACCCAGCGCATCCGGTTCTGTTTCCAGATTCAGCGCATGCCGTTCTACGGTGGTTATGAAAGAATGCTCCATGTTCAGAATGCCAATCCTGGTAAATAACTGATCCATTGCCACTGATACGATATACCCATACTGCTTGTTAAGCGAATACATCATAGGACGCCGGCCACCCGTAGAAGGAGCAAAACCCAGCTCCACCACCTCTCCTGCCAGTTTTAATTCATTCAGCAACTTTATAGTTACCGGCAGGCTTCTCTGTATCCGTTCCGACAAATCGGTACCTGACAAAGTCCTTCCGAAATAAAGTTGTTTGATGATTCTCTTTTTGATGGAATTCATGCTGGGTTTATCGAATAAAATCAGAGCCTTAACCGAATTTTTAACAAATTATGAATACTTCTTTAAAAATTAACAAAAGAGTATAAAAAATTTAATAAATCTTGTCTAGTTCCCATTTAGCGTTAAAAATGTGGAAGGAAGTGATAATAAATTCCCAATCAGCGACGGCGGCGGGATTCTGTGATACCGGCAGCTAAAAAGAAGAGAAGGGCAAAACCCGCTAAAATGAAGAGTTGTTTCCAGATAGTAAAAATGGATCCTGAACGCAGGAATAAACTATTGATCGCTTCCAGCGCCCAGTGCAGCGGCGATAACATGGCCAGTTTTTGAAGTCCGGCAGGCAGGATCTCCACCGGCACCCAAACGCCGCCAATGGCAGACAGGATTACAATGGAAATAGCCCCAAACGGAAGCGCCTGATTGGGTGTCTGAAATACCGACCCAATTAAAACACCATAGGCGGTAGCGGTTGCCGCAACCACCAGTACGGTTATAAAAATACTCCCATAAGCCGTTCCGATTTGCAGGGAATCCAGCCCCAGTAGCGGCATCAGCAAGGCTCCTGCCAGCAGCATTACAAAAAACTGCAGCATGCCCAATACGATATAAAATCCCAGTTTCCCCAACAAGATTGCATAGTAAGAACCTGGGATCATCTTAATTCTCATCAGACTCCCATCCTCCCGCTCCCGGATGAAATTTCCCGCAATTGGTATGATTATGAAAAACAGTCCGAATAATGCCCAGGCCGGCACATTGTGCTGAACGGAATTGGTGTTGAGCTGCACAGTACCTTTTTCAGTACTTGCTATTTCCCGAAGCTGCACTGCCTGTAGCTTTTCCTGAAGATTGAGTCCCGGTGTACTGCTATCCACCGCCTGTTCCTCCATCCGGTTTTCCAGCCGCGCCAGAATAATTTCCGCCTGGATCCGCGTTACCTGCTTTTCCATCGCATTCAGGATGGAAAGTTTCATGGCCTGTTTGATCACGGGATCAAAATAAATTTCCAATTCCACTTTTCTGCTTTCCCGTTGCGGAAGTTTACCGGGTGCCCCCAGTTTGGCTCCCAACTCATTGGCAACCTGGTTCGCACTGTTGGCAACTTCTGCAGAAACCCCCTCCGGCAATATTACCGCCAGTTTGTAGGTACCGGCATGCACCAGCTCTTTAGCCCTGCTTGCTGTTAATTCCTTTCCATTCAACTTACGTACAAGCATAAATTGAGGAATGGAATCCAATTCGGCTCCCAGTTGCCGGGCCATCTTTCCCCCGTCTTCATCCACCCATAATATCTCAAAGCGAATATCCTGGTACTCCCGGAACGGAGCATCCTGTATCAGTGCCATGAGAACGGTTAGTGCCAGCGGCATCAGAAACAAAAGCGCCATCCCTGCCAGATCTTTGGCAAATAAGCGGCTTTCGTTGATGAAGGTGGCCAGTATCTTTCTCATATCAGTCGCGAAGGCTGCTGCCCGTTAATTGTAAA
>CAZJNY010000399.1:0-2739 GCA_964547405.1 uncultured Flavihumibacter sp.
TGGCATCTCAATTTTGCAAATCTTGCAATGGCTTTGTAAAATAAATAAGGGTCTTCATCGGGCACGAACAAGGCAATTCCTGGTTCATACTTCACCACATGCGCACTCATTTCGGCTGCCCCGGCTTTTGGAATATAGGGCGGGTTGCTGACGATGCAGTCAGGCACAGGCAATTTTTCCCAGTTGGTTGCATCCAGAAAATCCAGTTCATGCCATTGTACGATGGCTTGTAAATGAGCAGCATTCAACTGGGCTACAGATAAGGCTTCATCGCTGATATCGCAGCTATGTATTGCTGCAGCTGGGAGCTTTTTGGCGAGGCTGACAGGGATACAGCCGCTGCCGGAGCCCATATCTAAAATTGTAGGCGCTGTTGCGGATTTGAGCTCTTTTACCACCCATTCCACCAGTTCTTCTGTTTCCGGCCGGGGTATCAGAACCCGTTCATCAACATAAAATGGCATTTCCTGAAACCAGGCTTCATTGATCACATATTGAACCGGTCGGTGCTGCTGCAATTGTTCCAGCATTTCTTCAAGCAGCAATTGTTGTCTGTCGGATAGATTGGCTGGTTGCAGGTTTCTCAGCTCCTGTTTGGGTAATTGGGTTAATTTTTCCAAAACCAGGTCAGCGATATAACCGGCTTCCGTATTTCCATAAATGGCCTCCAGTTGTCGGATGATATGAGTTCTTGGGGTAGGCAATAGTATGCTCTTGTCTGGTAAAGGTAAAGGAGGCTGGCGCAATTTTTTTGTAACTTAAGCTATGAGCGAAAAAAAATTAAAAGGACAGATCGCCCTGGTTACCGGGGCCAGTTCCGGAATAGGGAAAGCCATCGCAGTAGCATTGGGGGAAGCCGGTGCTGCTGTAATTGTTAATTATCTTTCTGGGGCTGAAGCTGCTGAGGAAGTTGTGAATACTATCCGTTCAGCGGGTTCGGATGCTATCGCCATTAAAGCAGATGTGAGTAAGGAGGAAGATGTATTTTCCATGTTTGGGGAGATTCTTCAACAATATGGGACGCTGGATATTCTGGTAAATAATGCAGGGCTTCAGCAGGATGCTGCTTTTCATGATATGACATTGCAGCAATGGCAGAAAGTGATCGATGTGAACCTGACCGGACAGTTCCTTTGTGCGCGGGAAGCGATACGCGAGTTTTTGCGCAGGGGGCATCAGCCGGAAAGATCGAAAGCCTGTGGTAAAATAATCTGTATCAGCTCGGTTCATGAACTTATTCCCTGGGCGGGCCATGTAAACTATGCCGCTTCCAAAGGTGCTATCAAAATGTTGATGCAAAGTCTGGCGCAGGAATATGGCCCAAAGCAAATCCGGGTGAACAGTATTTGTCCGGGTGCCATCCGCACCCCCATTAACCGGGATGCCTGGGATACCAAAGAGGCTTATCAGTCGCTGATGAGCCTGATTCCCTACAATCGTATTGGGGAACCGGACGATGTGGGCAAGCTGGCCGTCTTCCTGGCTTCCGATGATTCTGATTACATAACCGGTACCAGTATTTTCATCGACGGTGGTATGGCCGTTTATGAAAGTTTTGCTGATGGCGGATAAAAATCCGACCTTCATTGTTCATCAAATACATCGCTTATGGCTAGGTCGAGGGATTCGTTCAATAAAAAGGAAATGGAGAAAAAGCGGGCGAAAAAGAAGCAGGAGAAGGAAGAACGCAAGGAAGAAAGGAAGAATGATGCAAAAAAAGGGAAGTCCCTCGAGGATATGATGGCGTATATCGATGCCGATGGGAATATTGTAAGTTCACCTCCCGATCCGTCTACAATGGTAGAAATCAATGTAGAGGATATCCAGATTGGAGTTCCCAAACAGGCGGAGCCTTCACCGGAGGATTTGATCCGTTCAGGAATCATCTCCTTTATGAATGAAGCAAAAGGATTTGGATTTATCCGCGATTTGCAGAGCCAGGAGAGCATTTTCGTTCATGTGAATGAGATGCAAACACGGTTGGTTGAAAATGATAAAGTAAATTTTGAAGTGGTAAGCGGACCAAAAGGATATAGTGCGATCAACGTAAGAAAAATGAAATAAGTGCTCTTGCCGGCCTATGTTGAAAAAACGAGTTAAACGAACACTTCGTTACACCAGATACATCTACTACAAAGAAACGCTAGTTAACCGGGAAGAGAAATTCTGGTCCTTCCTGGGTTCTTTTATTGGAATTGGCCTAATCGCTTTCTGGCAAAGTTTTTTATTACAGGATTCAGATAGTTTATTTTTAATCGGTTCCTTCGGAGCGTCCAGCGTATTGGTTTTTGGTTTGATACAAAGCCCGCTGGCACAACCCAGGAACCTGATTGGAGGGCACCTCGTTTCTGCCTTTGCCGGAGTGAGTGTTCAATTGCTGATGCCGGATATTGTTTGGTTGACGGCTCCCCTGGCAGTGTCATTGTCTATTATTTCGATGCAGTTTACCAAAACATTGCATCCTCCTGGTGGGGCAACAGCTTGAGGCAGGTGCGGTACACCTCACGCGCCCGCTCCACATCCTCTGCCACCAGCTCCTCAAAAAGCGCGTACTTCACCCACAGGTAGATGTACCGCTGCCAGTACCGCTTCTCGCCACCCGGCGGTACATTCGCCACTGCTCGCTCGTACACCTGTACCGGCCAACAGAGTGTCATATATCAGCATGTGTGTTGTGTGCATGCGCAAGGAGTTGTGTGCAGACGCAAGGAATGGCATATGCAAGGAATGGCAGATACT
>CAZJNY010000400.1:0-2729 GCA_964547405.1 uncultured Flavihumibacter sp.
CTAAACCGCCTTGATTGTGCAAAGCACAAATATTAATGGGGTTACTAAGGCTGATTAGTTTCGGATAATTTCCACTTGTCGCAGCAGTAGTCGGTATATGTGTATTGTCAAGGGGGATTGCATTCAAAGTAATTGTCGTGTCGCCGCATTCCTTTTTTACTAATTGAACAAGCTCGTCAATATCGTTTTGTGTCAGTACGGTTGAAGTGATTAGCCTACGTAAAGCATCTTGAACAAATCCTTGTCTACCTTGGGACCAATTTAGAATTTCCTGATATACGGACATAGTTGAATAAAGTTGTTTTGGTTGAATGGCGAGGTGTCTGTATGCTTACTGCCAACGCGTTTATTTACGCAATTAGACGAAGTTCATTTAAAATTAAATTTCTCATTATCAATCACCATATCCGCGTTTAGATAGATTGTGGCTGTGTCAATACGTTTTCCAAGTATTGATGAAAAGTGATTTGCAGTTGCGTTACGTCAAATTGTAAATATTAGAGAATGACTTGCAATCTGCTTTTCCCCCATAGCTTCGCCACATGAGTCCCATTTTGAGCCTCACTGGTTTAGTATCAACAATATAATTAATTTGAAAATCTTTTTATTCCGGGAAACCGTAATTATCGGAGTTCCGGGAAAAATACCCCCCTTCCCAAAACCCCTACCGAACGCTTCAGGAAGGCCTCACGAACGCTTCAATAACAGTAAAACAACAGTCAAGATTCGGTGCCGGAACAGTGCCGGATGACTGAATGGACGATCAACTACTGCCGAATGGACGGTGCACACACCCCCGAACGGCATAAAAAAATGCAGCCTTCAAAGAAGACTGCATTTCCTGCGGTGAGGGAGGGATTCGAACCCTCGGTACAGGTTTAAGCCCGTACAACGGTTTAGCAAACCGGCCCTTTCGGCCACTCAGGCACCTCACCTACCGTCCCCGAATTGCATTCAGGGAGCGCAAAAATAGCTATTTCCAGGGTTTCCACCCAAATATTTCACCCTAAATTTTATAAGCTGGCTAACTGCACTTTCTGCTGCAATTCCATCACATTCTCCCGGAAAATCGTGTCCGTATCCATCAAATCCTTCACCGTCTGGCAACTGTGGATCACCGTGGTATGATCCCGGCCCCCAAAATGCTCGCCTATCGTCTTCAATGAATTCTTGGTAAAGGATTTCGCCAGGTACATCGTGATCTGCCTGGCCTGCACAATCTCCCGCTTCCGGGTCTTCTGCAGCAATTTATCATACGGAACATCAAAATAATCGCAGACCATCTTCTGGATCGCTTCAATAGTGATTTCCTTGGAAGAGGTCTTCACAAAGTTACGGAGTACTTTCTTGGCCAAATCGAGGTCAATTTCCCTACGGTTCAGCGAAGATTGTGCCAAAAGCGATATTAACGCCCCTTCCAGCTCCCGCACGTTGTTATTGATATTGTAGGCCAGGTACTTTACTACCTCCTTCGGCATGTCCAATCCATCGTTCTTCATCTTCCGCTCCAATATCTCTATCCGCGTCTCATAATCCGGCATCTGCAAGTCCGCACTCAAGCCCCACCGGAAACGACTTAACAATCTTTCCTGCACCCCTTCCAGGTCCTTCGGCGCCTTGTCTGAAGTTAAGATCAACTGCTTGCCACTCTGGTGCAAATGGTTGAAGATCGCAAAAAACGCGTCCTGCGATTTCTCCGCCCGATTGAAGAACTGTACGTCATCAATGATCAATACATCGATCAACTGATAGAAATGAATGAAATCATTGATCGCATTGTTCCGGCTATGATCCACAAACTGGTTGATGAATTTCTCCGAACTCACATACAATACCACTTTGTTCGGATTGATGCGCTTTACCTCATTCCCAATCGCCTGCGCCAAATGCGTTTTGCCCAATCCTACGCCACCATAAATGACCAATGGATTGAATGAATTCGCACCCGGTTTCTCCGCCACCGTTTTACCGGCCCGGCGTGCCACACGATTGCAATCACCTTCTATATAGGCATCAAATGTATAAATGGGATTTAACTGCGGATCAATTTGCATCTTCTTCAATCCAGGTATTACAAAAGGATTCTTTACCGGATTGTTGATCACCAACGGGAAGTCCATTTCATTATTGGAATAGGTCTTGTAACCATGTGCTGGTACATCCATTGTTAATGGCTTGTTCTTATGATTACCGCTATCCACCATAATACGATATTCCAACTGCGCCTCTTTCCCCAATACCCTGCGCAATGTTTTTGCCAACAGGTTTACGTAATGCTCTTCAAGATACTCATAAAAAAATTGACTGGGTACCTGAATCACGAGTACGGTGCTCTTGAGTTCAACGGGTTTGATTGGTTCGAACCAGGTTTTGAAATGCTGCCACTCCACGATATCCTTGATGATCTCCAGACAACTATTCCAGACTGTATCTAAGGTTTTGGTCATTTGTGAGCGTGAAGTTTTTTTGTTAGTAGTACGTTGATAAAAAATTAACGTAGGGGGACGAATATCAAATTTTTTCGTTGAAAAAAAAATTTTTTACTCACTTGTTTTTTTGCCAATAATAACACTGTGAGATCGCTCCAAATTTTTCTTTTTATTCCGCTGAAACTCAAAGTCCATGCGGCCTAGAACGATTCCAGCCCACCCCACCTGATTCACTATTACATCCGATCCAAATTTATTTTTATACACAACAGGTGCATCTAAAAACGTATGTGTATGTCC
>CAZJNY010000401.1:0-2723 GCA_964547405.1 uncultured Flavihumibacter sp.
GTGAGAAGAAAAAAATCAACATATAACAAGCAACCGTAAAATTTTTAATCAATTTAAATCATGGCAAAATTAAATTTCGGAGGAGTTGAGGAGAATGTAGTAACGAGGGAAGAGTTTCCCCTGTCAAAAGCACAGGAAGTATTGAAAAATGAAACCATCGCTGTAATCGGTTATGGTGTTCAGGGACCTGGTCAGGCATTGAACCAGCGCGACAATGGTATCAATGTAATTGTTGGACAGCGTAAGAATTCCAAGACCTGGGATAAGGCGATCGCTGATGGATTTGTTCCCGGTGAAACCCTGTTTGAAATTGAAGAAGCATTGGAGCGCGGAACAATTATCTGCTATCTGCTGAGCGATGCTGCACAGATCGCTTTATGGCCTACAGTGAAAAAACACCTGACTCCTGGAAAAGCTCTTTATTTTTCCCATGGTTTCGGAATCACCTTCAATGAGCAGACAGGTATCATTCCTCCTGCCGATGTAGATGTGTTCCTGGTGGCTCCAAAAGGAAGCGGCACTTCACTGCGTCGTATGTTCCTGCAGGGTCGCGGACTCAACAGCTCTTATGCTATTTTTCAGGATGCTACCGGAAAAGCAAAAGACCGTGTTATTGCACTGGGTATTGCTGTAGGTAGTGGTTACCTGTTTGAAACTGATTTCAAAAAAGAAGTATACTCTGATCTGACCGGTGAAAGAGGAACCCTGATGGGTGCTATCCAGGGAATTTTTGCAGCCCAATACCAGGTTCTGCGTGATAAAGGCCATACTCCTTCAGAAGCGTTCAATGAAACAGTGGAAGAACTGACACAATCACTGATGCCACTGGTTGCTGAAAACGGAATGGACTGGATGTATGCCAACTGTTCTACTACTGCACAGCGCGGTGCGCTCGACTGGTGGAAGAAATTCAGAGATGCAACTGCACCTGTATTCAAAGAACTGTACGAAAGTGTTGCAACCGGAAAAGAATCACAGCGTTCTATCGATTCCAACAGCCAGCCCGACTATCGCGAGAAACTGGAAGAAGAACTGAAAGAACTCCGCGAGAGTGAAATGTGGCAGGCCGGCAAAACTGTACGCAGTCTGCGTCCTGAAAACCAATCGAAGTAAGATTTATGAATTAGGAATTAGGAATGAAACCTGCAATCGCAAACATTTCCTAATTCCTAATTCTCAATTCATAATTCATAATTCACAACTCCTACTTGCTTCTTCAACTTGATTTCCACAAAGCAGCGCATCGCCTGAAGAAGGTGATTAAAAAAACACCGCTGACCTATAACGCCAATTTATCAAGGCGCTATAACTGTCATGTCTACCTGAAAAGGGAAGACCTGCAGGTGGTGAGAAGTTATAAGCTGAGAGGAGCATACAATATGATGAGCAGCCTGCCGCAGGAACAACTTCAGAAGGGAGTTGTTTGCGCCAGTGCCGGCAATCATGCGCAGGGATTTGCCTATAGCTGCAAACTGTTGCGCGTGAAAGGGGTTGTTTTCATGCCCATCATCACCCCCAATCAGAAAGTGAGCCAGACAAAAATGTTTGGGGAAGACTGGATTGAAGTACGCCTGACCGGAGACACCTTCGACGACTGCGCAGCAGCTGCAAAAGCTTATACAGCAGCCAATGAACTGATTTTCATTCCCCCTTTTGACGATGAACGCATCATAGAGGGTCAGGGAACAGTGGGGGTTGAAATTCTCGAAGACCTAAACGAACCGGATTACGTGTTTATTCCGGTAGGCGGCGGCGGACTATCGGCCGGTGTGGGAACTTATTTGAAAACCTATTCTCCATCAACAAAGATCATTGGTGTAGAACCGGAAGGAGCTCCCTCCATGTACCAGGCACTGAAGGAAGGCCATCCGGTAACCCTCGACAACATCGAACGATTTGTAGATGGTGCCGCAGTAAAACGGGTAGGTGAAATAAGTTTTCCGATCTGCCGGGATGTACTGGATGATATGCTCCTGGTACCGGAAGGAAGGATTTGCGCGGAAATCCTGAAATTATACAATGAAGACGCAATCGTAGTAGAGCCCGCGGGAGCGCTCTCAATCGCTGCTCTGGATCAATATGCCGACCAGATCCAGGGAAAAAAAGTAGTCTGCATCATTTCCGGCAGCAATAATGATATTGACCGGATGCAGGAAATCAAGGAAAGAGCCCTCCAGTACGAAGGCCTGAAACATTATTTCCTGATCCGTTTTGCCCAGCGCCCCGGCGCATTGAAAGAATTTGTAAATTTTG
This sequence comes from uncultured Flavihumibacter sp., assembly GCA_964547405.1. Classification (GTDB taxonomy): domain Bacteria; phylum Bacteroidota; class Bacteroidia; order Chitinophagales; family Chitinophagaceae; genus Flavihumibacter. The sequence goes on from CAZJNY010000401.1 coordinate 2,254, forward strand.
TCCTGGGACCATCAGATGATATAACCCGGTTCGAATACATCCAGAAACATAATAAGGAAACCGGACCCGCATTGGTAGGAATTGAACTAAAAAGCCCGACAGATTACCATATCCTGCTGAAAAATATGCAGCAGTACCATATCAATTACACAGAACTGAACAAAGACGACAATCTTTTTGGATACCTCGTCTGATATTCATTTTTTGTTGTATATTCATAGCCTTGCTTGCTGCATATAATTAATTCTGTCTAACAGAAGGTATATTTTATTGAAAATTTTCTAAACTGCATTATCAACGATGGCAAGCAACCAGGGTTTATACCATCCCTCCTTTGAGCGCGACGCATGTGGGATCGGTTTTGTGGCAAACATCAAGAGCAACAAATCTCATCAAATCATTTCGGATGCACTGACCGTATTGGAAAATATGGAGCACCGGGGTGCCTGTGGCTGCGAAGCCAATACCGG
>CAZJNY010000402.1:0-2721 GCA_964547405.1 uncultured Flavihumibacter sp.
GATAAAACTACCGAAACCAGCCTCATCCGCGGTAGCGTGGAAGTGAGCATCAAAAACAGGCCGAAGGAAAAAATCATCCTGAAGCCCAATGAAAAGCTGGTAGTCAATGCTGAGTTGGATAGCATCGAAGCCAAACCCAGCCAACCCAAGGTGGCCAAAGCAATCCGGAATGCCCCCCAGGTTGTACTCGACCAGGTAAATTTTCATGAGAAAGAACAGGTGATTGTTGAAACCTCCTGGGTGGAGAATATCCTGATTTTCGATGCGGAAACCTTTGCTGAACTGGCGCCTAAACTGGAGCGCTGGTATGGAGTGAAGATCATTTTTACCTCTCAGGATATTCAAAATATCCGCCTGACCGGTTCCTTTAAAGGAGAATCGCTTCAGACCGCCCTGAAAGGACTTAAAATAACTGCCAATTTCAATTATACCATTAAGAACGATACCGTCATTATCTCACCTTAAACATATAAAAAACGATTGCATATGACGCCAGACTCCACCTAAATAAAAACGGGAAATGCGCCAACATTTCCCGCAGGATACTTAAGATGCTATCAACGCTCGCAATGTTGATAAACCTGTTTGTGTAACCCTAATTGCTCAAAGTATGAAAAAAACTTCATATGGTGGCACGGTATTGTGTCAACCATTGCTGCTAAAGTTTTTCCGAATTATGAAATTGACTGCTCTGTTTATGCTGGTTTGTGCCCTCCAGGTTTCCGCCGGGGTCTATTCTCAATCCAGGGTGAGTCTTAAAATGGACGGGGTAAATATCAAGAAAGCCCTCTCCACCATCGAACGTAAATCCAGCTACCGCTTCCTGTACAACCTGGCCCTGTTTAACGAAAACCAGAAAGTAAATATCAATACCGAAAATGAAGAGGTATTGAAAGTGGTAGACCGCCTGCTCGAGAACACTGATCTGACCTACGAAGTGCTGGACAATTACCTGGTCGTGATCAAATTCAAAGGGGTGGAATTCCAGCAACAGCAGATTACCGGCCGCATTACTGATGCAACTGGTGAACCACTGCCCGGTGCCTCTATTAAAGTAAAAGGCGCTACCGGTGGCACTTCTGCTGATGCGAATGGAAATTTCTCCATCTCCGTACCTGCCAATGCTACACTGGTGATTTCCAGTATCGGTTTTGAAGACCAGGAAATCAAAGTTGGCGATCGTACCATCCTCAATGTGGTGATGAAAGAATCTACCAAAATCCAGGATGAAGTAGTGGTGATCGGTTATGGAACCGCCGCCAAACGCGACCTCACCGGTAGCATCACCAAAGTGATGGGTAAGGAAGTGGCCGATAAACCCAACTCAAACCCGGTTGCTTCCCTGCAGGGTAAAGTTGCCGGTCTGAGTATCGTTAACTCCGGTACGCCGGGTAAGGAACCAGATATTCGCATACGCGGTACCGTTAGTATTGGTGCTGTGAAGCCCCTCTATGTGGTCGATGGTATTTTCAACGACAATATCGATTACCTCAACCCGAATGATATCGAATCAATCGAAATCCTGAAGGATCCCTCCTCTCTGGCGATCTTCGGTATCCGGGGTGCATCTGGTGTTATCGCCATCACTACTAAAAAGGCAAAAGCCGGACAAGTGCTCATCAATTTTAACAGCAGTCTGGGTGCTAAAAAACTGGTTGACAAAATTGATATGGTGAATGCCCAGCAGTTCAAAGAACTCTTTGATGAAGAACAGGCCAATCTCGGTATTACAGGTAGTGATCTGTTCGACTACACTCCCTGGACAGGAAATACCGATTGGGTAGATATCATGACCCGCACCGGTATCTTCAACAACAATAACCTGAGCATTGCCGGTAGTTCCGAAAAGAACAAGTTTTACATGGGCATCGGTTATATCACCGATGAAGGCATTGTAAAACATGAGCGCCTGGAAAAACTCATGTTGAACATCAACGATGAATACAAAGTCAATAAAAACATCAAACTCGGTTTTACCCTGAACGGCTTCCGCCAGCGCCTTCCTTTTAGCCAGGCAGACGGTCTGCTTTTCGATGCCCGCAGAGTATTGCCAATCTCGGATCCTTTTGATGAAGCCAGCGGTAAGTATTCTCAGCTAGCCCTTCAACAGGCTCAGATGAGTAATCCGCTTATGAGCCTGGAAACCAAATGGGATAAGGAAAAAAGGATGGAATACCGGGTTGTGGGTAGTGTTTATTTTGATGTCAACTTCCTGAAGAATTTCAACTGGCGCACCACCCTTTATGGTGATATGTCATGGGGTGATGACCGCGTTTATAATCCCATCCTGGAAGTTTACAATCCTACGCTTCCTGCAGGTGAACAGGTCTTTGTTGATCCTAACAACCGGATAACTTCTGTTGAACAGAAAAAGCACGAGTGGAAAAAATTCCAGCAGGATCATATTCTTACTTACAGAAAGGATTTTGGTGAGCATGGCCTTACAGCCCTTGCCGGTTTTACCACCTATTTCAACTCCTATTCCGGACTCTTCGCAACTGCCCGTCAAAAAGATCCGGGCGATCCCATTCCGGATGATCCCCGCTTTTATTACATCGATAATGGTTTTGTGGATCTTACTACCCGCCGTTCCAGTTCCAATCAGTGGGAAAAAGCAACCGCCTCCGGACTGTTTCGCCTTTTGTACAACTACAGAGGAAAGTACATGCTGAATGCCTCTTTCAGAAGAGATGGTTCCTCCCAGATTTCACCGGCTAACCG
>CAZJNY010000403.1:0-1275 GCA_964547405.1 uncultured Flavihumibacter sp.
ACCCGGTCGAAGAAAATTACTGGTATATTTTTATCAAAAAATGATTGAAAATGATCCAGTCCTTTGGTGTCGAAGGCCAGGGAAGCGATGAGTCCGTCTACTCTTTTATGAAACAGGTTCAGCACATTGGCTGTTTCCTTTTTAAAGGATTCGGAGGAGTGGGCGATCAATAGGTCATAACCCGCGTCTGCCGTAACTTTCTCAATGCCGGCCAATACGGAAGTGATGAAATTACTGTTCAGTTCGTGAACAATGATGCCAATCGTATTGGTCTTTTGTTTGCGCAGGTTGCTGGCAAAGGTGTTTTGCCTGTAACCCAATTCCCGCGCGGCTTCCTGGATTTTACGCCGGGTATTTTTATTAATTACAGGATTGTTTTGCAAGGCCCTGCTCACCGTAGCGGAGGAGAGGTCCAGTTGCTGGGCAATATCGTATATCGTGACTTCCTTTTTGGTCTTCATTTTGCAATCTGTTGCTATTTCATACCCATTTCTTCCATTCTTCCAAAACTATTGCTTTTTGCAATAATTTTATGCAATCAGTTGCAATTTTTCTAAATTCCCTTAAATTCGCTTTCCGGAAAGCCTGAAAGAGGGCCTGGTTGCTTGCCTGTTGCGTTGTGTCGCCACTGCATTTTAATTGGGCTTCAGTATCTTTCCAATCCATTTGTTAAACAACCAACATGTTATTAGTAGGTATCGACCTGGGTACATCTTCCATAAAGGTTTCTGTAGTGGAAGCCGATTCGCAAACTATTCTTGCCACTGCCAGCTATCCGGAAACAGAAGCCGCGATCCTGAGTGTGCAGCCCGGATGGGCCGAACAATCCCCTGATTTATGGTGGGATCATGTACAGCAGGCAATTTTGAAATGTCATAGCAGCAAAGCCTATGATCCGAAAGCCATTGGTGCCATCGGTATTGCTTACCAGATGCACGGACTGGTATTGGTAGACAAAGACCAGCAGGTTTTGCGCAATTCGATCATCTGGTGCGATAGCAGGGCAGTTGCCATTGGTGAACAGGCATTTCAGCAAATTGGTGCCGACCGGAGTCTTTCTCACCTGCTCAATTCGCCCGGAAATTTCACCGCTTCCAAACTCGCCTGGGTGAAAGCCAATGAACCTGCGATTTATGATAAAGTTGACAAGGTTTTATTGCCGGGTGATTTCATCGCGATGAAAATGACGGGTACTATTACAACTACGGCCTCCGCCTTATCGGAAGGGGTGTTTTGGGATTTTAAAGAAAATCGTTTGTCGGAGGATGTTATGGG
>CAZJNY010000403.1:1375-2716 GCA_964547405.1 uncultured Flavihumibacter sp.
AACCGCTGGATAAAAAATCTGGCTGGTTCCTCGCTCAGTTATGCGGCGCTCAATGAACTGGCAGCCGGAGTAGACATTGGTGCCAATGGATTAAGGGCGCTGCCTTTTGGAAACGGAGCCGAACGAATGTTGAATAATCGCATTATTGGCGGACATCTGCAGGCACTCGATTTTAATATCCATACAACTGCGCACCTGGTAAGAGCCGTGCAGGAAGGGATTGCCTGTTCGTTCCGGTACGGACTGGATATCATGCGTGAAAATGGCATCCAGCCCGCTGTAGTGCGTGCCAGCAAAGCCAATCTTTTTTTAAGTGATGTCTTTACCCGGGCGTTCGCTACCCTTAACCAGGTAAGTGTCGAATTTTATGAGGGCGATGGCAGTTTCGGTGCGGCGATCGGTGCAGGAATTGGCGCCCGCATTTATGCCAGTACGAAAGAAGCAGGCAGCCGGCGTAAACCCATCGGCAGCATCGAACCCGGAAAACAGGAAAATTACGAAACCATATACCAGGAATGGAAAGCACTGTTGAATCAGCAGCTTGCCAATCAACATTAATAATCAATCAACAAGCAACCATGGCAATTACAATTGGACAAAAAGAGTATTTCAAAGGCGTGCCGGAAATCAAATACGAAGGAAAAGCATCGGACAATCCGCTGGCTTTTCGCTGGTACGATGCCAATAAAGTAGTAGCAGGAAAAACCATGCGGGAGCACCTGCGCTTTGCCGGCGCTTACTGGCATAGCTTCTGTGGCAATGGATCAGATCCTTTCGGTGAGGCAACGCATCTTTTCCCCTGGAATGAAAAAGGGGATGCGGTTGAACGCGCGAAAGATAAGGCTGATGCCGCATTCGAATTCTTTACCAAACTCGGACTTCCCTTCTATTGTTTTCACGACGTAGATGTGGTTGACTATGGAACAGATGTAGCCGAAAATGATCGTCGCTTACAAAGCCTTACTGAATACCTGCAGGAAAAACAAAAAGCCAGCGGAGTACAACTGCTTTGGGGTACAGCCAATCTGTTTAGCAGTCGCCGTTATATGAATGGTGCCGCCACCAACCCCGACTTTCATGTGCTGGCTCACGGTGCCGCACAAGTGAAAGCTGCGCTGGATGCAACTATTGCACTGGGCGGACAGAACTATGTGTTCTGGGGAGGTCGTGAAGGGTATATGAGCCTGCTCAATACCGATATGAAACGGGAAAAAGAGCACCTGGCCCGCTTCCTTCATGCGGCAAAAGATTATGCACGCCGCAATGGATTTAAAGGCAAATTTTTTATCGAACCCAAACCATGTGAACCCAGTAAACATCAATACGATTACGATTGCGAAA
>CAZJNY010000404.1:0-2714 GCA_964547405.1 uncultured Flavihumibacter sp.
TGCAGCATTACTGGCGGGAAAACACTGCCGGCCTGGTTCGGCAGATGCGCCAATATGATTCCATTGCTGAAGGAGTTACCAGCGGTACACTCGACCTCTTATCCATCAATGGAGCAAAAGGTGCGGCACTGATTTACGATGGCCAGATTACAGTAGTTGGACAAACCCCCAATCGTTCATTTATAAAGGAATTGGCTGGATTTCTGCAAACCTCTCCTACCAATCAGGTATTTCAGACCAATCATCTTTCCTCCATATATCCGCATGCTATATCCGTAACCATGACAGCAAGCGGAATGCTTTGTGCCCCCCTCTCGATGGACCTGAAAGACTGTATCCTCTGGTTCAAACCGGAAATCGAACAGGAAATCAAATGGGCCGGTAATCCGGAAAAAGCTGTAATAGTTAACAAGGATGGGGGCACAAGAATAGAACCCCGCACTTCTTTTGCCATATTTATTCAATCCCTTAAAGGCAGATCAGACAAATGGACGACTGCAGAACTTTCGAACGCCTATAAATTACGGGAAGAAATGCTGCTCCTCATCCAGGAAAAATCCAATCAGCTCCGCCGGCTGAACGAGGAATTAAAGAAAGCTTATGAAGAACTGGACAGCTTTAGTTATACGATTTCTCACGACCTGAAAACACCACTTGCCACGATTTATAATTTTGCCGATCTTTTGCTGGATGAAGACCCCACGCTGGATAACAGGCTTTTAACGGAAAAGATTAAACGAAATGCAGAACGCATGCAGCTTATGATCAAGGAGGTTTTTCATTATACCAAACTCGGTCGCGAGAAAATCAGCCTGAAACCGATTGATATGAAAACCCTGTTGCACCAGATCCGGGAAGACCTGCTGGATGCTTACAAGGATTCCAACCCTGATTTTGAGATTGGAGAAACTCCGGAAGTTTATGGCGACAGCACGATGATTGGCCAGGTATTCAGTAACCTGCTGGGGAATGCATTGAAATACTCCTCCAAAAAAGACAAGCCGTTGGTGCAGGTAACCGGCATCCATGATGAAGACACTGTCATCTATACCATTGTCGATAATGGAATCGGGATGGATCCCCGGCATACCGGAAATCTATTCAATCTTTTTTACCGACTTCCGGGCGCCAGCAATTTTGAAGGAACCGGTCTGGGTTTGGCAATCGTAAAACGGATCATTGAAAAACACCAGGGCCAGCTTTGGTTCGAAACCGAACAAAACAAGGGCACCCGATTTTACATACGTTTAAAAAAAATCGAACAGCCGGAATTGGTCTAGGATAAAACTTCGAGTTTATAGCCTTTCCCATGCACATTTACCAGTTGAACGCCCGGATCCATTTCCAGCTTTTTCCGAAGTTTTGAAATGTACATGTCCAGGCTGCGTCCAACTATCACCCCCTCATCTTCCCATACTTCTTTTTGAAGGCGTTTTCGGTCGATGAGCTGGTTGCATGCCGATCCGAAAATTTCAAGCAGCCGGGTTTCTTTACCAGTCAGCGAAATAATCGTTTCCCCAAAATGAAGCTCCTGCTCCTGGGCAAAAAAAGTATACTGACCGATTGCTATTCCGGTTTGGGTAACTGGTTCTGTGGGCGGAGGAGTTTCTGTTTTTACAGTTGCGGCTTTGGTTGACCGCCACATGATCCAACCTATTACCGGAAGCAAAACAACCAGTCCGGCAAGTAACCAGTAATAAGCACTCTTTTCTTTCTCAGGTTCCCAGCTGATTTTAACAGCATAATGGGCAAGGGGCTGCTTCCGTCCTGAACAGGGAATGATGTTTTCCTGCTCCGATCCAGCCATAGCATACCCAAAAATTACCTTGCTGTCAGGTTGCTGTAAAACATTAACGATATAACGGTGAGACAGACCATGTTGCTTTATCACTTCATTGATGGTAGCAACAAGGGAATCAGGATGAAAAGAAAAGGCTGCCTCAAACGGTAGCAGGAATTCCGTATCGGAAATCTGCTGAATCACGGGAACAGGCGAACTGCTGTCTCCGGCTGCCAGTAAAAGTTTATGGGAAATCTTTCTGAGCACAATCAGTTCGCGGGCCGACTTATACCCAGCATCAGCTGGTTGCTTACTTATAAATGCTGCCAGCACCAATACAGGAACTAGCAGTAAAACTGCCCGGTATTGCTTCCCTTTCATATGTCAAAGATAGGTTTTACCCGTGGCCGCCAACAGGCGGTTTTCTGAATTTACAGCGCGTTTACAATCAATTTACAGTTGATTTACTGCAATTGACAAGCCCTCCCGTTACATTCGGGTTCATTCAATTTTTCACAAAAACAGTTTCCCATGAACTCGATTTTAATTTCCCTTATCTGGTTGGTGTTAACCGATAATCCGCCTGCACCAGCCAAACTGCAGCCAGTTCCGCAGGGCATCATCCGCTTATGGCCCGGACCCGAAACCTGGTTAAAATCCCGGAACTCCGGACCCGAAGAGCTACAAATAAGTACGGCTATTCATAATATTCTGGAGGACAAATCCGGTAATATCTGGATAGCTACCGGTAAGGATGGAGTTTGCTATTTCAATGGAAAAGATTATTTCTACTTCACCACGGCTGATGGACTATCCGGTAACTCAGTCAGAACAATTCTTCAGGATGCAAACGGAGATATCTGGATAGCCACCAATGGCGGTGTTACGCGGCGCAATGCAACTGGTTTCACTGCTTATACAATGGCCAATGGTC
>CAZJNY010000405.1:0-2697 GCA_964547405.1 uncultured Flavihumibacter sp.
GCTATTTTCTCCGCGGTTTTTTTAACACGCGCATGAACATCGCGTTGCATGTCGGCATCCAATGTACGGATGGTGCCTTCCAGTATCGCTTCTTCCGGAATTATATTGCTGCGTACACCACTGTGAAATTTTCCGACCGTAATAACAACGGGCGCTTTTACAATATTTTCCTGGCGACTTACAATTGTCTGCAAGCCGGCAATGATTTGTGTTCCTACCACAATTGGATCAATGCTTCCCCAGGGGGCTGAACCATGTGCCTGTTTCCCTTTTATTTTAATGGTAAACCAGTCGGAGGAAGCCATAAATGGGCCTGGCTTGTAACGGATGCTGCCACTTTCTGTACTGGAAGAAATATGTAAACCAAAGATCGCATCCACTTTAGGATTGTCCATTACCCCTTCTTTAACCATTAACGGTGCGCCTCCTTCTTCTTCACCGGGCGGACCTTCTTCTGCCGGCTGAAAGATGAATTTGACAGTACCTGCTATGTCTTTTTTCATGGCCGCCAATACTTCAGCAGTGCCCATCAGAATAGCCACGTGACTGTCGTGACCACAGGCATGCATAACCGAAACTTCCTGTCCGAGATAATCTGCTTTCTGAGTGGATTTAAAAGGCAGGTCCACTCTTTCTTCCACAGGCAGCGCATCCATATCGGCGCGCAATGCGATAACCGGTCCAGGTTTGCCGCCTTTTAGGATTCCCACTACTCCTGTTTTAGCCACTTTGTCCTGTACTTCAATACCCAGGGACCGCAAATGGGTTGCGATGTATTCCATCGTTTTGAATTCGCGGTTGCTCAGTTCGGGGTATTGATGGATATGTCGCCGCCATTCGATGACTTTGGGCAATACCTGTTTGGCTTTAGCCTGGATAGTAGCATCGATTCCGCTCTGTGCAGTTGCTGCCAGGGAAAAGCTGCCAACTGCCAGCAGGAGTGTGAGTATACGAAGCATGTTGTGTGAATTAAGTTGAACAGTAAGTTAAGGAAAATCGGCTTAGCGATGTTCACCGAAAACTCCGCGCAGTTCATCGGCAATTTCTCCGAGCGTGCAATTCTGCTCCACTGCTTCCAGCACGGCCGGCATCAGGTTTTCACCGGAAGCTGCTTTATCATTCAGGTTTTGCAGTACCTGATCAACCATGGCCGGGTTGCGGTTGTTTCGAAGGGCATTCAGTTTTTCGATCTGCACCTGGCGAATACTGTCATCCACTTTGAAAAGGGGAATGGCTGCTTCTGAATCAATCTGGAATTTATTCATGCCCACGATGATTTTATCGCCACGTTCAATGCCTTTCTGATAGTCGTAGGCACTGCGGGCGATTTCCTCCTGCATGAAACCCTGTTCTATGGCAGATACACTGCCACCCAGGGCATCAATTTTTGCCATGAGGCTGAGTGCTTCCTGCTCCAGTTGGGAAGTGAGTGCTTCCACAAAATAAGATCCTGCCAGGGGATCAACGGTATCTGCCACACCACTTTCAAAAGCTACGATCTGCTGGGTTCTCAGGGCAATTCGGGCCGCTTCCTCAGTAGGTAAGGAAAGCGCTTCATCATACCCGTTCGTATGCAGCGATTGTGTTCCTCCCAGTACGGCAGCAAGGGTTTGAATAGTTACCCTGCTGATATTATTCTGCGGTTGTTGTGCCGTTAAGGTACTGCCACCTGTTTGTGTATGAAAGCGCAGCATCATGGCCTTGGGATCCGTTGCGCCCAGCTCTTTCATGATCGCTGCCCACATGCGGCGGGCTGCGCGAAACTTTGCAACTTCTTCGAAGAGATTATTATGTGCGTTGAAAAAGAAAGAAAGCCGTTTGCCGAATACATTGATATCGAGGCCGCGTTCCAGGGCTGCTTTCACATAGGCCTTACCGTTAGAGAGGGTAAAAGCGATTTCCTGCACTGCCGTTGAACCGGCCTCACGGATATGGTAACCCGAAATTGAAATGGTATTCCATTTGGGCAGGGTACCACTGCACCATTCGAAGATATCAGTAATGATCCGCATCGATGGTTTGGGTGGATAGATATAAGTGCCTCTTGCGGCATATTCTTTCAGAATATCATTTTGAATGGTGCCGCTGATTTTGGAAAGATCCGCACCCTGTTGTTTGGCCAGCGCCACATAAAAGGAGAGCAGTATAAATCCGGTTGCATTGATCGTCATGGAAGTGCTCACGGTTTCCAGGGGTATACCTTTAAAAAGCAACTGCATATCTTCCAGGCTGTCGATTGCTACACCTACTTTTCCAACTTCCCCTTCCGACATGGGATGGTCGCTGTCGTAACCGATTTGTGTGGGCAGATCAAAGGCTACGGAGAGTCCGGATACGCCCTGTGACAACAGGTAATGATAGCGTTTATTGCTTTCCTCTGCGGTGGAGAAACCGGCGTATTGCCGCATGGTCCAGGGTTTGCCCCGATACATATCAGGCTGTACGCCACGGGTGTAGGGAAACTGTCCGGGCTGCTCGGCTGCATTAAAGCCTTCCGGCAGATCAGCCGGATAATACACCGGCTTTATTTCTATACCACTATCGGTAGCAATACTTTTTTCTGACATGGCAATCGTTCTTTAGATCGTTCAGCTCAATATTTTCTTGGCTTCATAACTCAGTGCTTCCTGCACCAGGCTGTGCATGGAGCCCTGCGGCTGATTCATTACAAATTCAATAATCTTTTTGTTGAATTCC
>CAZJNY010000406.1:0-2696 GCA_964547405.1 uncultured Flavihumibacter sp.
AGAAATACCAGCATGGCAGCTCCTAATATGGCACCGAGCACTCCTGGGATTACCAGGTGTTTGAACAGTTTTTTGTTCACATTTCCAAAGCGGTAATGACTGTATCCGCTTACTCCGGCTGAAAATATTTCAGACGTATGTATGGCAGCACTCACAGATACCGGGTTCACTCCGGCAGTAATGAGGCAGGTGGCAGAAGTAACGCCATAGCCCATTCCCAATAAGCCATCTACCAACTGTGCCAGGAAACCCGCCAGCATGAAAAACAGGAATTGCTGATTGATGTATTCCCTGGTACTGGCCCATAATTCAGGCAATGGAGGCAGGGGAATAGAAGAAAGAAGCAGATGTCCAACAATCATTGCAGCAAACAGGATGATCAGTTTGGTAGCAATGGATTTCCATTTTTTTTCTTCGTTAATTTTCCTGGGTTGTGAATCTTCTACCAGTACCCGGGTAATATCGTTGAGTTGTTTTACTTTATCTGAAAAATTTCCGTTCATGCGGGTACGTAATACCTGCATATTATTCAGTAACTGATCCATTTCGGCTGGAATGGCATCATTCAGCAATTCTTTCAGCCGTTTGGCAACAGTTGGTGATTTGCCATTGGTACTGATAGCAATTTTAAGATCTCCTTTATTGACAATACTACCCAGATAAAAATCACAGAGATCGGGTGTATCGGCAATATTGGCAAGAATACCTTTTGCGGCGGCTGCAGCTTTTACGGAGGCATTTAATTCTTTGTCATTGGTGGCAGCAATTACCAGGTCCTGTCCTTCCAGATCTGAAGGTTCAAATATTTTCTCAACGAGCTGCAGTTTTTCAAAGCTGTTTTGAAATTCTCTGATCGCCGGACTGATTTCTCTTCCAACCAGTTTAATGCTTGCATTGGGGGAAGATTTCAATAGGGAATTGAGTTTTTCCTCACCCACATATCCGCCTCCTACCACCAGCACCTGTAGCTGGTCGAGTTTGAGAAAAACCGGATATAAATTATTGGTTGCCGTGGGTGTCATTTTCTTTTTGCTTTAGAATAGCTATCTACCTGAACATACAGATTCACCTGCAGGCCGGTATTGTGAAGAAAGATCGATTGATTGTTTAGTTTACGTTGCAATTGCTGGTGAATATGAATCACCCCCGTTTCCAATTGACAGTTTTTGGAAAAATGGTAACCAGCCAGCAAACCCAACCGGTTCTGGTCGTACCGGTTGGAAGGAACATTTTTACCGAATGCCACCATGATTTCATCATAGACCTGCAGGTAAGGAAAACGGTTTTGTTCTTTTTTCCATTTAACCGGTACCTGGGCCTTTACCTGATAACGAATCCGATTCGCATACTGGTAACCGTCAGTTCTTTCCAGCCAGCGTTGTTCGGTCATTACCCGATGCCGGATATCCAGTTGTTTATATTGGTGACGATAAGCCACCATCTGATAGGATCTGTGTTCGTTGGTGAACCTTCCTTCCGTGTTGGCCGGGAAATCTCCATAAGGCCGGTTTTCCACCCAAACATAACCAGCCCTGAAATGCCAGCTTGAATTGGGTTTGAAATTGATGCCCGGTCTGATCAGCCGCTGAAACAGGGAACCAGTAAATGGTTCATAACGCTGGTTATAATCCATATGCAATCCCCATTTTTTTCCCAGGTTGGTGGTGGTATTGAGTTGATACCAGCCAATGGAATTATGGTCGTGTGCGCCACTTCGCTGAGCGGTGCTTACCAGGGGAAATACTATGGAGCTGATAGATGCCAGGGTTACCAGTTTTTTGGGGATGAAAGAAAACATATCTGCTTGCTGCGCCTGCTTAAAAGTAGCCTTCCTTTTTTCGTTGTTCCATCGCTGCTTCGCTACGCTTATCGTCCATACGGGCTCCGCGTTCGGAGATTTTGGCCGACAGAATTTCGCGGATGATATCATCGATTTCATTGGCCGTGGACGCAACAGCAGCAGTACAGGTCATATCTCCTACCGTGCGAAAACGTACAATCTCTTCAAAAGGAACTTCGTCTTCACTGATATTGAGGAAATCTGAAAAAGGCCAGATCATACCATCCCTTTCTATTACCTGGCGCTTATGCGTGTAGTAGATGGAAGGGATGGCCATTTTTTCCTCTTTGATATAGGTCCATACATCCAGTTCTGTCCAGTTGGAAATCGGGAATACGCGAACGTTTTCACCGATATTGATTCGCCCGTTGAGCATTTCAAACAATTCCGGGCGCTGTTTTTTGGGATCCCACTGTCCGAAATCATCCCTTACCGAGAAGATTCGTTCTTTGGCACGAGCCTTTTCTTCGTCGCGGCGCGCACCACCAATACAGGCGTCGAATTTGAATTCTTCAATAGCGTCGAGCAGGGTTACTGTTTGCAGCACATTGCGGCTGGCATATTTACCGGTTTCTTCTTTTACTTTTCCGGAATCGATGCTGTCCTGGACATAGCGAACGATCAGTTCTGCACCGGTTTCACGCACCAGCCAGTCGCGGAATTCAATTGTTTCCGGGAAATTATGTCCTGTATCTACATGCAACAATGGAAACGGTATTTTACCGGGCCAGAATGCTTTTTGTGCAAGACGTACCAGTGTAATGGAATCCTTCCCACCACTGAATAACAATGCCGGTCTTTCAAATTGGGCAGCTACTTCCCGCATGATATAAATACTCTCGTCCTCTAACATTCT
>CAZJNY010000407.1:0-2642 GCA_964547405.1 uncultured Flavihumibacter sp.
GGATCAACTTGCTTCCCTGCAGGCTGCCCTCAAAAGCAATGGGCTGCAACCTGGTATTTCTATCCTTCTGCACGGACAACCAGGCACCGGTAAAACGGCTTCTGTACTGCAATGGGCCCAACGCTCAGGTCGTACAGTTTTGCAGGTAGAGATTTCCCAGATCCGCAGCAAATGGCTGGGCGATTCTGAAAAAAACATGCGACGTGTTTTCTCCGACTACGATAGAGCCTGCCGTGAGTATACGCAGCTTCCGGTTTTACTTTTCAATGAAGCCGATGCACTTTTTGGTCGCCGGCTACAGGCAGAAAGATCCGTTGACCAGGTACAAAACAACCTGCAGAATATCCTGCTGCAGGCGATGGAAGATTTCAAGGGCATCCTGGTTGCTACCACCAACCTGCCGAAACAACTCGATCCCGCTTTTGACCGTCGATTCCTCTATAAGCTCCATTTTGATAAACCTACCCAGGCTGCCCGCCTGCAAATCTGGAAAGCAGCGTTCCCTGCTGTGAATCACCAAACCCTCTTAGAGCTGGATCAGCAATACGCACTTACGGGTGGACAAATTCGCAATATCCAGAGAAAGTTCACCATCCAGCAGGTTGTTGGTCATAAACAACCGGATGCGGATTGCTTACACCAATGGGCAGCCGAAGAACTCTATCGCGAACGTTCCGACCGGCCAGCTATCATTGGCTTTCAGGCCTATCGCCAATGCAGCTAAGGCATTTTTAACCGGATAAATAATGTAATATGTATATTCTGATTGTGATGATCTTCACCGCAGCCTGTATGTTTGCCTATGCCCAGTTGCACGACTGGATAAACGAAGGTGTTGCTGGTATTGAAAAGCCCTGGTTGAGGCATACCATTGCCATCCTCCTGAAACTGATCGCGATCCTTACTACCATTACGATCTGGATTTTCACGGTCCTGTTTATTGTAATGTTTGAAAGTGCCAGAGAAAAAAACAAATGATGATACAAGAAAAAAACAAGCAGGTTTTATCCGACGCAGTTTGGGGATTTGTTATTGGGGATGCCCTCGGTGTTCCGGTTGAATTTGAATCCCGTGAATTCCTTCAGACTAATCCGATTCAAGACCTGAGAGGCTGGGGTTCACATCACCAGCCACCAGGAACCTGGAGTGATGATACCTCTATGATGCTTTGTACATTGGAGTGTTTGAAAAAGGGTGGTAGCATGACCGACCTGGCCAATCTGTTTCTTAGTTGGTACAAAGATGGCTACCTGGCTGCCCATGATGAACTCTTTGACATCGGAATCACCACCAAACTTGCCATGGAGCGTTTACAGGAAGGTGATCCCTGGTTTCAATCCGGGAATTCAGAGGAACGTTCTGCCTGTGGTAACGGGAGTTTAATGAGGATCTTACCTTATGCTTTTTTCGATTCCTATATCCAGGCCGATACTCCAACCAGGTTTTCTCAGATCAGTAAGGCTGGTTCGATTACGCATGCCCATGAAATACCACATTTCTGTAGTTTCCTGTATGTGGAGTGGATTAAAGAATTAATAAACGGCCAATCACTGTTGGAGGCACTTACTGCTGCACGGGAGCATACAATAGCAGCGATGGATCAGGATCCAAACAAAGAACTTGTGACGAACAAGATGCAGCAACTACTTGAAGCAGATTTTTCTACCATTCCGGTTACACAAATAAAATCTGGAGGTTATGTAGTCCATACACTGGAAGCTGTTATCTGGTCTGCTTTGCAGGGTACTGATTTCAGATCAACGGTGTTAACTGCAATTAATCTTGGTGAGGACACAGATACTGTTGGTGCACTTACAGGAGCTGTTGCTGCTATCTTATATGGACCTGATTTGGAGTGGAAACAAGGGCTTATAGCCACAGATAAAATAGAACGAATACTGTCCTTTTGATATAAAACAAAAGCCATGGTCAGGCACTTGTCCTGCCATGGCTTTTTTTGGGGTTTCAGAGAGAAGACTTAATAGCCTTCAGCAGCTATGATAGCACCTGTGGTAATGACGGCCGCAGCTCCAATTCCTGCTAATACCGCCGCGCCTTTCCTTTTCTTCTTTACAGGAACCGGATCCACAATCAACGGCTTTTGCAGTATGCCGGCTTTTATCAAAGCTGTATCCGCCAATTGAAGCTTTCGGAAATTCTTATAGGAAGCAGGCCATCCGGTAACGCTTACGGTCACTCGACTTCCTTCCGTTTCAATTTGATAGGAGGGTTCAATCAGTACATCCGCATTAGCTGATTTTAATGCTGCAGCAATAGCTTCCACTTTTAACAAGTCAAGTGATGTACTAGTAGTACCGGTTTTACTTCCGGATGTTTTAGTTTCACGCACATTCAGATCCGCAACTACGGGAAAATGCAATACACCACCACCATAGATATCCATGGTTTTCGCGGTACTGGTTTTTTGCATACTGGTACAGGAATAAAGCACGATACTGGAAAGTACAATAGCGATTAGTTTTTTCATCTTGGTTCAGGAGGGGTTTTATTACTCCGGATTGCAAGTGTAGGGTTATTGTGTGCAGTGTATTTGCAATACTTATTTTAGATAATACCCTGACATTTTTCTATGCACTTAGAGGAAATAATTCTCTCTAAAAGTGAATACCACAAATGCCTTA
>CAZJNY010000408.1:0-2631 GCA_964547405.1 uncultured Flavihumibacter sp.
TTCAGTTCACAGCGAAATTATCAATGATTTCTTCAACAATTTTATTTATTTATTAGATGCTATGATAGATAAAATCTATATACCCGACGGGTAGGGTGAATACTTATTTTACACGCTTTACCCGGAACATTCCTTCAACGGATTCTGTTCCGATTTGACGCCCGGTGAGACCAGAGCGTTTACCGGACGGACTAACATTAAATCGTCCTGTTACGATGGTACCGACAGGTCCCCAGTTATCGATAGTGATACTTCCACCACTATTCTCTACCTGCCCTTCTGTGGTTTCAATGTATGCTACATAATATAATGAGAGCATTTGATTGGTTAGCGACATCGCACAATTTCCGCCATTATAATTCCAGTTAAAGGTGCCTGATGTTCCGGTCCAGATTATGGTAAGTACATCATATTCTCCTTCTCCTCCCAGTCCGGATTGATTCCCTGTGGCAACTCCAATATGGCCTGGTATGGTAATCCATTCACCATTTCCAAAACGGAAACGAATATATTCTCCCACAATTTTAATATTCGACAGTAGCAGTAACTGATGCGCGCTGGATTTAAGTTCCACTACTACTGTTGCATTCGTTTCAGCAGCAGCGGTAGCAGGGGCCAGATAGGTTCCTGTATTGCCGGATCCCGTTAATTTTCCAGGTCCCGTTAACTGCCATTTTTTAATCAGGCTGGCGGGAACAGGTGTGCCTTCACCCAGGGGCAATGTCGAATTATCGGAGCTTACCAGGGGAGCAAGCAGGTCATCGGAATAAGGATGGTAATTTAAAACGGATAACCCCAATTCTTCGGAAGTGCCCAGTTCAGCAGAGGCAGGAATCAGTTTTAGCCAGGTAATCAGTACCCAGTCGCTGAAATGGGTAGTTGGTGTTTGAATGGTTTTATTTGCTTTATCCAGGTAATGAGGTCTGACCATATGCCAGATACCATCATCAGACTGGTAGGCGATGGACAATACATCTTCAGAAGCAATAGAATCCACCAGGTCTTCATAATTGAACTGAAGAATTACCGGCTTCGCAAAATTCAGATCATGGGGAAATAAGCGGTATCCTCCTCCAATCCCTGCATCTGCCGTATTGGTGATGGGCTGTATCTGAAAATTGGTAGGTTCTGCAACTGCACCCGCCGGAATGAAAACGGTTAGTTTTCCGTCGGCCGAAGTGAACTCACCACCTTCAGCACCGATTTGAATGCTTTTAAGGGCACCGGTGGGATCACCTTCCGGCCGGCTAACTGGCGAAGGGCCTTTATAAGGAATAGCGCCGTTTTGTTCTTTTTTACAACTGCTATAGAATAGGAGCAGCAGGCAGCTCGCGAAAAGGAAAATTTTGTTCATAGTAGGTTATTTCGGGGCGCAAAATAGTCCGGGTCATATTTATTGAAATGTTAAGAGCCGCTAAAGGCACCAATGCTGTGATCGTTAGTGAAAATCTCCTACAAGTGGTCTATTCATGAAAATTTTACCGGAGCAACTGAAAAAGAATTGTTGCCTGCGCATACAAAATCGGACAACAGGTGTTCGAAATCGTACAATAATTGTAGTGAAATCATCCCCCAGATATTGAAAATCATTATTTTATGGTGTTGGCACAGCTCTTGGTGAGCATTCTTAACAACTAATGGTATGCTAAAGAATTACTGGAGAATAGCCCTTCGAAATCTTTTAAAGCATAAAGGGTTTTCTTTTATAAACCTGACCGGACTAACGGTTGCGTTCACCTGCTGTTTAATGATGTTCATGTATATCCGGCATGAGCTTAGCTTCGACCGGTTCCAGGAAAAAGGAAACCGGATTGTTCGGGTAATTATGGAGTATAGTTTTGGGAAGTCCGATAAACAGACCGGCAATTATACCAGTACCAAAGTGATGCCTTCTTTTAAACGGAATTTTCCGGAAGTTGAAGAAGGTGTTCGTATGACTGCCGGAAGTGGATTATTGAAAATTGGCGATCAGCTTTTTGAAGATCCTGAATTCCTGTTCGCAGACTCTACCTTTTTCCAGGTCTTCTCCTCTTTCAAACTTCAGGCGGGAAATGCCGATAAAGTACTGGGTGCTCCCAACCAGCTTGTATTAACTGTTTCCGCAGCAAGAAAATATTTTCCGCATCAGAATGCTGTAGGTCAAACGATATTGGTGGGGGCACAGCAGACGCCTTACCTGGTTACCGGAATCGCCGATGATTGTCCGGCTAATTCCCAGATTCGTTTTTCCATGCTGGCTTCCTTTTCCTCACTCGGACCAGCCCAGGAAGAAACCTATTGGAATGCCAACTATCAAACCTATTTATTACTAAAAGAAAATAGTTCGCTTGAACAGCTGCAGGCTAAAATCAGGCCCTTTATGGAAAAGGAAATGAATGACCCCAACGTCTTTCTGACCTATTACCTGGAGCCCTATTTTGATGTGCATCTCTATTCTCCGCATGCTGCCTATGTAGCGAATACTGATATCCGTTATATATATATTGCCACAGGAATGGCGGTACTGATATTACTGATTGCCTGTTTTACGTACATAAATATGAGTACTGCCCGGTCGCTGGAAAGAGCCCGTGAAGTAGGAATCCGGAAAGTTGCAGGAGCTTCCAGGAAACAGGTATTCGGCCAGTTCAT
>CAZJNY010000409.1:0-2620 GCA_964547405.1 uncultured Flavihumibacter sp.
TTACCAGAAGCATATTTTATCGGATGGCCTGCTCTCAAGCGAAGCAGTCCGCCTAGATGGGATTTAATCACCAGTTTTTTTATTTTTCCTTCCTCCCATGTCAGCTCCGTTATTTCAAATCCTCCTCTGGCTTTTAACCCGGATACAACTCCCTGCTCCCATTGATCAGGCAATGCCGGCAACAGATGAACGGCGCCATCCGCCGACTGCAGCAACATTTCTGTTATTCCGGAAGTACAACCGAAATTTCCGTCAATCTGAAATGGCGGATGTGCATCAAACAGATTATCATAGCTCCCTCCTCCTCCACCATTGGTACCAACAGGCGACAACTGATTCCGGAGTATTTTTAATGCCCGGTTACCATCCTGTAAACGTGCCCACCAGTTGATTTTCCATCCCATGCTCCAACCCGTTGATACATCCCCCCGATGCTCCAGGCTTACCCTGGCCGCCTGTAGTAATTCAGGTGTACGATAGGGCGAAATTTGATTGGAAGGATATAATCCATATAAATGAGAAACATGTCGATGCTGATCTTCCGGGTCATCAATATCTTCCATCCATTCCTGTAACTGTCCAAAACGTCCGATTCTCATAGGAGACAAGCGGGACCGATAGATTTTAAGGGAATCTGAAAATGCTTTGTCTGTAGTCAGCCATTCTGCTGCCCGGATTGTACTGCTGAATAAATCAAAGGCCAGCTGATTATCCATGGTAGTGCCTGCATCCAGAGAAGAGCCGCCGTGAGCAGCAGGAGCATTCTCCGGTGAACTTCCCGGATTGATCACCAGGTATTTTTCAGTCGGGTGCGACACTAAAAAATCAAGGTAAAACTGACTGGCTGCTTTCAGCACAGGATAACTTTTCCTTAAAAACTCAAGATCTCCTGTATATAAAAAATGCTCCCATAAATGCTGACTGGTCCAGGCCCCGCCTGCAATCCATAAGCCCCAGAAGGCACCATCAACGGGACCGGTAATCCGCCAGATATCGGTATTGTGATGGGCCACCCATCCCCTTGCACCATACATCGATCTGGCAGTCTCCACTCCTGTTACCGACAACTCTTTAACCATACGCAGAAAGGGCTCATGCAATTCGGAGAGATTGGTTTTTTCCGCCGGCCAGTAATTCATTTCCGCATTGATATTGATCGTGTACTTACTATCCCAGGGGGGAAACATTTTATGATTCCAGATCCCCTGCAGATTCGCCGGCTCTCCACCTGGCTGAGAAGAAGATATCAGCAAATACCTTCCATATTGATAATATAAACTCACCAGCTGTGGATCATTCCGGCTGCTGAATTTTCGAAGTCGCTCATCAGTGGGTTCGGCTGCCGCAACTGTAGTTCCAAGATCTATTTGAACGCGATTAAAATATCGCTGGTAGTACTTACTATGATCCTGCTTTAATCGGGCATAGGATTTACCGGCAACCTTTTTTAACCAGGATAAACTCCGCTCCTCCGCATTACCACGGAGATCCTTATACGAATTGAAATTGGTAGCGATGGAGATCAGAAGCACTACTGCATCTGCGCCCTTAACCTGCAGGCTGGTATCCGTTGCCTGCAAGGTTCCACCGGAATGGTTTACCTGTACTGCGGAATAAAAACGCACCAGACCTGGCACTGTCTCGTGATCCGGTGTGGTGCCTGACAATACCAGCAAATTGTTTGTAGTTGTTACAGTTGCTTTTGGCTGAGGAGTGGAATAGCGAAGGGTGAAGCTGAGCTTTCCCGGCTGATCGGCACTCAACCGAACAACCAGTATCCGATCCGCCAACGAAGCGAAGGCTTCCCGTTTATACAATACGCCATTTGATTTGTAAGTGGTGGTTGCGATGGCTGATTCTATATCCAACTCTCTGTAATAATCGCTGTATGTTTCCTGTCCATCCATTGCAAGATGCAGTGTGCCAACCGGCGCGAAATACTGACCATGCGACTTTTTGGTTATGATCTGCTCATTGGCAAGCTGTTCTGCTTCCTTTTGTCTGCCGGCATTTATCAATTCTCTTACTTTGGGTAATGCCTCCAATGCAGCCGGATTATCATTTCGGTTCGGACTACCAGTCCAGACCGTATGTTCATTCAACGCAATCAATTCCTCCTGAACATTGCCATAGACCATACCACCCAGAAATCCATTTCCAATGGGCAAGGCATTCTCCCAGGTGAGTCCGGCTGGTTGACGGTACCACAATGTAAGAGGCTGCTTCTGCTGGGCTTTTCCACTAAAAAGCAGCAACGAAAAAAGGATGGCAAATAGATATTTCATATGGCTGAAACGACCTGGCATTTTAAATGTAGGCAGAAAATTTCAACCGATTGCTTTTATTAAGGGCCTTTTTTACACTTAATTTTTAAAAATTGCCGGAAATGAGTATTGGATTTAATAACCTTACCGTATTTCCTCAAGGTATCGATGCAAATACTTCTACAGAAAAGGGAATCGCCAGAATTGCAATCGCTTGCAATCCGAGTAGCTTACTGTTCCGTTGCTGTTTTACTCCATTGCTGGTAAGCTTTCCAGTTGCAATAAATACCGTTGCATAGTTCTCAGTTGATGTTCAGATATTGAACAGGTAAATTCCAGCCTTCAACAGATAGTAA
>CAZJNY010000410.1:0-2600 GCA_964547405.1 uncultured Flavihumibacter sp.
GATATATTGATATCCTATATTTGGCATAATGAAGCGAATTCTACCACTTGTCATAATAAGTTTTTTTTGCATCTGTAAGCAGGCTTCCGCGCAGTTTGAAACGATGAAAGATTCCGTCGTGATGCTCTATGGAGTGGTAATGACGGCTGATAGCCTTGATGGCATTCCGGCAGTGAGTGTAACCATCAAAGGAAGTGGTCGCGGAACGATTACCAATGACCAGGGGGTATTCTCCATCGTTGCGCTGAAAGGAAATATTATTGAATTTACCAGTGTGGGATATAAACCCAAAATAGTTGAAATTCCCAGAAACCTGGAAGGCAATCAGTTTAGCCTGGTCCAGCTGATGGTGGTGGATACACAATACCTGCCTGCCACAATTATCCGGCCGCGGCCAACCAGGGAGCAGTTCGAACGCGACTTTGTAAATATGCAGGTGCCGGATGATGATCTTGAAATTGCCCGGAAAAACACAAATGCCGAAACCCGTCGGGCGTTGATGAATATTTTGCCCGCAGATGGAAAAGAAGCAGCGAATTATGCCCTTCGTCAGCAGGCTACCCGTTATTCCTACCAGGGAACAACGCCTCCGATCAACCTGATGAATCCCATGGCCTGGGCTGAATTCATCAAATCCTGGAAGAGGGGTGATTTCAAAAGAAAAAACTAGCGGTTATGTTTAATCAGATTGCAGTCATCGGTGCGGGCACCATGGGCAATGGTATTGCGCATGTTTTCGCTCAAAATGGTTTCCGGGTAAACCTGATAGACCTCAACCCGGAACAATTAGAAAAGGCAATCCAGACAATCCGGAAAAACCTGGAACGCCAGGTAACAAAAGGAATTCTGACCGAAGCAGCCAGCCAGCAGGCCATTGATAATATCACTACTACTTCCGATTTAGGAGGGGGTGTAAACAAAGCCGATCTCATTATTGAAGCTGCCACTGAAAATACAGCGCTTAAACTTTCCATATTCAGCGAGATGGATAAACTGGCTCCGGAAAATGCCATTCTCGCAACCAATACTTCTTCCATTTCTATCACCAAAATTGCCAGTGTTACCCGGCGCCCCGAAAAGGTTATAGGAATGCATTTTATGAACCCGGTTCCTGTTATGAAACTCGTGGAAGTAATCAATGGATATTCCACCAGCAAAGAGGTTTCAGCGCAGATAGTGGAACTCAGTAAGAAACTCGGCAAAATCCCTGCCGTCGTAAATGACTACCCTGGTTTTATCGCGAACCGGATACTGATGCCCATGATCAATGAAGCGATTTACAGTCTGTATGAAGGTGTTGCCGGAGTGGAAGAAATTGATACCATTATGAAATTGGGAATGGCGCATCCGATGGGCCCGCTCCAACTGGCAGACTTTATCGGCCTGGATACCTGTCACAGTATTCTGCAGGTATTGCATGATGGACTTGGCAACCCTAAATATGCCCCCTGTCCCCTGCTGACCAATATGGTCACAGCTAAAAAACTCGGCGTAAAAACCGGAGAAGGTTTTTATCTGTATACTCCGGGATCCAAGGACCTGGTGGTGCACCCAAGATTCGTGTCAGCGATTAAATCCTGATTTCTGCCGTTTCATGCGGAAAATTCAGCGTTTAGTCGGATTTGCCTTGTATGGTGGTAAAAATCCCGGCAACTTTACATTCTGATTATTTACCAGTATATCATTAAACCTTTGATCATGAAACCGGGTACCGTTCTCAGCCTTTTACTAACATTCCTGCTGACTACCGGCGTATCTTCAGGCTACAGGTCGGATTGTTGCGGCCATAAACCCGGCTTACCGAATACGTCCAAACTGGTGCCCCAGCCGGAGGCGGTTGAACTGCTGGAACTTTCTGCATGGAGTGTGTTGGTGTATTAAGTACTATCTTTTTTCCCTTTCGGCGGTACTATCCGGTAATCATCGGAATTAATTCCTTTGATACCGGATGGACGTTTTCTACCTGTTGAAGAATCAGGCCGGGGAAGCAATATGGGTTGTGCAGGTGATTCAATTGTTGGACCTGCGATTTCTTTATTCGTTCCTGTAGAAATGGAATCAACCAGAACCGGCTGAACGGGAGTCGCGGAGTCGGGGGCCACAACTTGCGGGTTCTGCGTGTTCGTCGATTTTTGCAATACCGGAATTCCGGAATTTTCTGTTGGGGAAATAGTAACTGCACTGTCAGGCACCTGTTGCAAGCGCTCCGCTGAATCAATTGGAATAACAGGTTCTGGAATCAATCTGTTTTCAATGGGTTCGTTTTTCTTTTGTAAAAAGCAGATGAATACAACAGCAATACCTGCCAGTAACAGGAGCCAGCTCCAGCCTTTCCAGCCTGCTCCCGGCCCCGGATCACCTCCACTGAAATCATCGTCATTGGTGGGCATATCACGGTCCAGCTCTGTGCTGATTCGCTGCCAGATGCCATCTGCCATTTCAGGCAATGGAGGCAGCTCCCCTAGTTTACGGGCAATCAGTTCTTCGTATGGAAAGGACGCATTCATGAAAGGGGCACCTGCTGTAATTTTTGAATGAGGAATTTTCTTGCTTCGCTCAGGTGCCATTTACTGGTACCCTCGCTGATAGCTAATTTTTCA
>CAZJNY010000411.1:0-2588 GCA_964547405.1 uncultured Flavihumibacter sp.
TTTTCCCTATCTTCGCAGGTCTTAAAAATAGTTTGGATGCAAAGCATGGATCGTAATACGATAATTGGTTTTGTGCTGTTAGGAGTACTTCTTTTTGTTTATCTGTTTATCTCTTCCAAGAATAGCAGGGAATTAGAGGCACAACGGCTTCAACAGGCAGATTCACTGGCAAAAATTGAGGTAGCTAAACAACAGGCTGCCCAGGCCCGGATTAAGGACAGTGCCACTCAGGTAACTGCCATCCTTGATTCGAATGCTACCGGTTGGGCCCGTCACCTGGTTGGTACAGGTACAGTGCATACAGTGGAAACTGAATTACTGAAGGTGCAATTCAGCAATAAAGGCGGACAGCCGGTTCAGGTTGAATTGAAAAAATACAGCCGTGCAGACAGCAGCCTGGTTTCTGTAATTGAAAATGGCAGTGATCAGTTCAGTTATCCGGTGCTTACAGCCCCCAACCAGAGCACCGCATCGGCTGATCTGTTTTTCCAGTTGAAAACTGCCCAGCAGGATGCCAGTGGAAATCATATTATTGTTTATGAAGCTACCGGCAACAACGGAGAATCCATTCAGCAGGAATATATCATCCACCCGGATTCCTACCTGATTGACTTTAACCTGCGGCTGCAGGGAACCACTTCCCTGATACCACAACAGAACCTGCAACTTCAGTGGAATGTGGCAGCCATGCAGCAGGAAATGGATGCACGATATGAAAGAGAACAATCTCAACTGATTCTGGTGGAAGATGGAGAATACGATTATTTCAATCTCTTCTCCAATGACACGGAAAGCTTCGATAAAACGGTTCAGTGGGCTAGTATCAAACAACGGTTTTTCAATGCCACCCTGATTAACAAGGAAAAATTTGATAAAGCGAAATTCGAATGGTCCACTCCGGCAGACGATAGTTCCCGTATGATCGTAGCTGTGAAAGCGAGTTTTGAAAAAAAGTTGCCGGCTGGTACACAGGCGACAGTTCCGATGCAGTTTTATTTTGGTCCGAATGACTATAAGCTGCTTCGTTCCATCGGGGTAGAGGACATGGATAAAATCGTGAACCTGGGCCAGGGACCGTATGCATTTGTACGTCCCATCAACCAGTACATTGTAATGCCGGTGTTTGACTTCATCAAGAAGTTTTTCAGCTCCTACGGACTGGTAATTGCCCTGCTCACCATCTTTATACGTCTGATCACTTCTCCGCTGGTCTATTCCAGTTACCTGAGCGGTGCCAAGATGAAAGCCCTGCGTCCTGAAATTGATGCGTTGAAAGCAAAATACGGAGACGATCAGCAAACCTTTGGTATGGAGCAGATGAAACTGTTCCGTGAAGCCGGAGTGAATCCCCTCGGTGGTTGTATTCCCGCATTGCTGCAGATCCCGATTTTCTTTGCGCTCTATAGTTTCTTTAACTCCTTTCTCGCATTAAGAGGTGAGTCCTTTTTATGGGCTACTGATTTATCGATGTATGATGTGATTGCGAAAATTCCTTTCAATATCCCCTGGTATGGAGATCATGTCAGCCTGTTTACGCTGACGGCAGTAATCACCAGTTTTGCAATTTCGATTTATAACATGAACATGACACCGGATCAGAATAATCCGATGTTAAAATACATGCCGTATATTTTCCCGGTACTGCTGTTGTTCTTTTTTAACAGACTGCCTTCAGCATTAACCTGGTATTATACGGTTTCCAACCTGATTACACTGGCACTTCAGTGGGTAATTCAGAATTATATCATTGATCACGACAAAATCGTGGCTCAATTGGCTGCCAACCGGGCTAAGCCTAAGACAAAATCAAAATGGCAGGACCGCCTGGAGCAAATGCAGGAAACTCAGAAGAAGGTGCAGCAAATGCAGAAAAAAGGCAAATAGCCAACTAAAAATGGTTATTTTCCGTCTGCTTATCAGCATGATCAATATGAAAACAACCCTTTTGTCCCTGTTTGCCCTGTTTCTGGTTACCGGTATTTTCGCCCAGAAAAGAGTGTCCGATTTGACCATCGTTTACGACGCAGTAATTACAACAGGTGCCGCAGAACCGAAGTTGGCTGATGCATTTGACGGCGCAACTACCACCGTGTATCTGAAAGGCGGCTTAAGCCGTTCCGAAATGCAAAGCGCCCTGGCCAGCTTTACCACGATTCATGATGCCCGGTCCGGTTCTGCCGTAGTTTTGCAGGAAGTAGGCGGACAAAAAGTATTGATCCGGATGACAGCAGCCGACTGGAAAGATAAAAACCGGCGGTATGAAGGCATTGAGTTTACAACAACCGGCGAAACCAAGCAACTGGCAGGATATACCTGTAAAAAGGCAGTAGCTGCGCTGAAAGATGGTTCCACCTTCACCGTTTACTATACGGAAGAACTGGTGCCGGAAAACAATCATTACAACTCTCAGTTTACCAATCTTCGCGGACTCCCGTTGGAATACGAACTGCAGCAGGGTAAATTAACCATCAAATACGTGGTATCCCAGGTATCACTGAATCCGGTTGCCGTATCAAAATTCGATATTCCAAAAGCGGGGTATAGGGAG
Source organism: uncultured Flavihumibacter sp. (assembly GCA_964547405.1). Taxonomy (GTDB): domain Bacteria; phylum Bacteroidota; class Bacteroidia; order Chitinophagales; family Chitinophagaceae; genus Flavihumibacter. Next base: position 2,549 of record CAZJNY010000411.1, read on the forward strand.
ATGAGTTATGAGGAAAGCAAGAAGGGGAGGAGGAATTAGG
>CAZJNY010000412.1:0-2563 GCA_964547405.1 uncultured Flavihumibacter sp.
AGATTTTGTGTAATTTAGATAGTATAATCGATGCTGTATGACTATTGTAGCAATGTGTAAATTTAAAGCTATTTATGCCTTGGTCCGGGATGATATTGAGCGTGAGGAAGGTCGAATTGATATTGAACAGTACAATAAAGAACTGGCTGAAGCAGAAGCTGAATTCATAAAAGGCGACCATATCAGTAATGCCGAGATGAAAAAGAAAATAAAACAATGGCGGGGATCAAAGCAGTTCATACAGATAAGAACCTGGTAGTCGATATCCTCGTTCATTCCTTTGCTGATAACAAAAGCATCAACTACATCGTAAAACAGGATAGCAGGAGAGAAGCAAGACTCCGAAAACTCATGGCCTATTCCTTTGAAATCTGTTATCGGTTTGGAGAAGTGTACCTGACAGAAGACAAAAAAGCCTGCGCCTTAATTTTATTCCCGCATAAGAAAAGATCTCTGTCGGCGATATTGCTGGATCTGGATCTGGCCTTCTCGGTAATCGGTTTATCAAATCTGAAAAAAGTGCTGAGTCGGGAGTCGAAAATCAAACAACTATATCCCAAAGAGCCGTATTGTTATTTGTGGTTTATTGGGGTAAATCCGGCGGATCAGCACAAGGGAATCGGGAAAGCCCTCCTGAAGGAAATACTTAAAAAAGCTGAAATCCAGGGACTGCCGGTGTATTTGGAAACATCTGCCAGTAGGAATGTTCCCTGGTATGAGCAATTTGGATTTGCAACGTATAAGAAGCTGGATTTCGGGTATGAATTGTTTTGCATGCGGAAGGACTAATTGATATTTTTAAGCTAAAGAATCAGGTATGCACAGGGTATCAGTAAAAATGAAATTGATCAAAGGAAATGAGGCTGAATACAAAAAGCGGCATGATGAAATCTGGCCTGAGCTGAAACAGCTTCTCAAAGAACATGGCATACAGGATTATTCCATTTTTCTGGATGCTGAAACGGCCACCTTATTTGCTATAATGAAAGTCGAAAACCCGGCGCTGATGGAGGAGTTACCCAAACATCCTGTTATGAGAGAATGGTGGACCTATATGAAAGATATCATGCTGACCAATAGTGATGACAGTCCGGTTGCTGTAGCGCTTGAGGAAGTGTTTTATTTGGAGTAAGCAGTAGTTTGTTTTTAAAAAATGTCTGCATGAGTATGTTCTTTGTTTTGTCATCCTGACTATTTCTGGGATTAGTGATTAGGTGACTTACAGATTAAATTTTTTAAAGCGGTTCTGTGCGAAAAAATGTAGGCGCTTCTCATTTTTATCCACGTATGCTGAGAAATCTTCAAACATTGTCAGGTGTTCATATACTTCATCATAATAACGAAGTTCCAGACTACGGATGGTAGTGTGTTCTTTATGAATCCTGAAAGTCAGTGTAGACTCCAGGTCGAAAGGCGTGATTTCAATGTCTGCATCACTATTTAAATACCTCATCCACGAGCTGGTATAATTTAATGCAAACAGATCGTTGAGGGTTGTAATTCCAAAGCTTTCAATAAATTCAGCCAGATTTTCTTCTTCCGTACTGATGCTTAGGGCCAATGGTCCCTGGCGAAGTGTAACTAATTTTAGATCAGTCCACAACTCATCACAAGAATTAATCCCAATTTCCATGCCTGCTGCATTTTTTAGACGATTGTTGTTTGAACGCAAATAGGCGATTATTTCGGTTTCCAGTTCTGTAGTCATACTTAGTGTTTACTAATTTCAAATCTTCTTTCCTTTTCCCTGAAATGCTCCATATACTGAATCTTCAACTCCTCCGATAAAAAACTTCGCTGTACCAAAGGCCCGACATTTGGGATCTTTTTTAAGATTTGTTCAATGATTTTCGCCGACCTCCTGGTTGGTACTCCTATTTTTTCTCCCAACTCGATAAAGTTTTCATAAGTATAGACTCCAAACTTCTGAAAGGAAGTACTCTCGAGATCTCCTTCATATAACCCTTCCTGCAATCCAATATCGTTATCATCTATGTGCAGGCGCGTACACATCAGATCATAGGCAGGAGCCAGTATATAATCTCCATCGGGACTTTCAATTGCAGAAAAGTTTTTCAAATGTGCATCGCCGTTTGAAAACAGGTAGTTGAATATAACCAGGATAAAGAATTTCTCCAGTGCAACAGCCGTAGCCGGAATATACTTTTTAATCGTATGACCGATATCCTCATAGCTTGCGTTGTACTTGAAATTAGGGCCCTCCATCTCCTCTGTTTTGCCAAGCAGTGTGGCGAAATCTTCTACCTGGTATTTGGTTCCCTCCGGCTTGTAATCAAATCGTTTGGTCAGATAGGCCGGGGTTCCGTCATTAAAAAAGATCATTGCGTTAACCGCTGTTTCAATGCCAAAAACCTGTTTGGCCAGTTGCATGGTCAGATGCTCATTAGCTGGAATAAATTCCCGGTTCAGCAAATTACCGGGGATCGGTTTAAGAATATACTGCCCATTTCGATCAACTAATTCCAGTTTGTTTTTTACTAATCCCATCGAATACTTTTCCTGTACCCCGGAAATGGAGATATGCTGCCTGTTTTCCTGGAAT
>CAZJNY010000413.1:0-2559 GCA_964547405.1 uncultured Flavihumibacter sp.
ATAGTACCAGGAAAGAAACTGCTCATCCAGCATTATCTCTTCCAATTTCTCACGTGAATTATTCATGTTGATTGTCTCGTACCTATAATAGTAACAACTTTATAACAATTGTAACTTTATTGGCCGGTTTTTTTTATATTAAAGATGCAAAAATGTAGATAAATTACGGATCAAACGATTGCGCGCGAACCAAAACGAAAATTTAATCTTGAAAGCTCTTCCTTCAGATATCGTGCTTTGGGATGCCTATAAAAATGGTGACCGGGAGGCATTCAGTGCTATTTTCAGGAAATATTACAGTCCATTGTTCCTGTATGGCAGTAAAATCATGCAGGATCAGACAGCGCTGGAGGATTGTATCCAGGAACTTTTCCTGGAGCTTTGGAAATCACGCAGCCAGGTAGAGGTCAAATCAGTAAAAGCCTACCTCTTTAAATCACTGAAATATAAGATTTACCGCCAGCTCAGCCAGCGTCGGGTTCATTCAGAGGTCTTCCTTAAAGAAGACATGGTCTTTGAACTGAGTCATGATAACTTCATGGTGCATCGCGAAGAAGAATCCGAGCGTGCCAAATTGCTGATTCAGGCTTTCGACAGATTATCGAACCGTCAGAAAGAAGTGATTTACCTGAAATACTATCTGGGACTCAGTTACGATGAAGTGAGTGAAATTATGGAGGTCAATTACCAGGTTGCCAGAAACCTGCTTTACCTGGCCATTCGCTCAATGAAAAAAATGATTTCTGTGGTAAAGTTGCTAATTTTTATACTTTCGCTCATTCATTAAGCAAAAGACCAAATTAAAACAACCATGGTAGATTCATTCGAGAAGATTCCTGTCCGGATTTTCAACAATCTGAAGGAAGGCTCCCTGTTTATTGCCAACGAAATTGCGGCTGTCATCCGCCAGAAGCAGGCGGAAGGAAAAAATTGTGTACTGGGACTCGCAACCGGCTCCTCCCCCAAAACAGTGTATACAGAACTGGTTCGGTTACACAAAACCGAGGGACTCAGTTTCAGCAATGTCATCACCTTTAACCTGGATGAATACTATCCAATTGATCAGGATGCCCTGCAAAGCTATAACCGGTATATGCGGGAACACCTGTTCAACCATGTTGATATCAAACCTGAAAACATTCATATTCCCAATGGCGAACTACCCAAGGATGAAATCAAAAAGCACTGTGCTGATTATGAAGCCATGATCGAAGCGGCAGGTGGCATTGATGTGCAGATCCTCGGCATTGGTAACAATGGTCATATTGGTTTTAATGAACCCGGTTCCAGCCGTTACTCTAAAACCAGGATGATCACCCTCGATAATTCTACCCGTATTGCCAACTCATTTGAATTCCCCAATATTTCAGAAGTGCCCCGCCTGGCGGTTACGATGGGAATTGATACCATTCTGAAAGCCCGCAAAATTTACCTCATGGCCTGGGGACCGATGAAAGCGCCTGTGGTACAGAAAGCGGTAGAGGAACTGGTTATCGAACAAATACCCGCCTCCCTGCTGCAACAGCACAACGATACTATTTATGTATTGGATGAAATGGCGGCGTCTGAGCTTACCCGTTTTAAATCTCCCTGGCTCACTGGTGATATTGAATGGACACCAGCCATGATGAAAAAAGCCGTGGTGAGTATGGCTTTAAAAACCGGTAAACCCATACTGGGACTGACCAACAGTGATTACAATGAATATGGCCTGGGTGATCTGCTGGTGGAAAAAGGCGATGCCTATGAAATCAACCTGCAGGTTTTTTATATGCTGCGCGATGGCATCACCGGATGGCCCGGCGGTAAACCCAATGCGGTTATTCCTGCCCACCCCGAGCGCTCTTTGCCTTACCCCAAAACCTGTTTGATATTCTCTCCGCACCCGGACGATGATATCATCAGTATGGGAGGCACATTCATGCGGCTGCACGACCAGGGGCATGATGTGCATGTAGCGTATCAGACCAGCGGAAACATTGCGGTTACCGATGAATTCGTGACCCGCTTTATTGATTTCGCAGTGGGATTTGAAGAAATTTCGGGTATTGATAGCAGTAAGTCGCGCGAAATCCTGACTGCTGCACATCAGTTCCTCGCCAATAAAAAACCAAGTGAAAGTGATACGGCTGAGATCAGGTCCATCAAAGGATTGATCCGCAGAGGGGAAGCAAAAGCAACCTGCCGCTATGTAGGCATCAAGGATGAAAACATCCATTTCCAGAACCTGCCTTTTTATGAAACCGGTCGGGTGGAGAAAATGCCAATGGGTGAAGAGGATGTTCGTGTAACCATCGAACTCTTACGGAAAGTAAAACCACACCAGGTATTTTGCGCCGGTGATCTGGCAGATCCGCATGGTACACACAAGGTTTGCCTGGATATCGTGTTTGAATCGCTGCGTCGAATTAAAGCTGATGGCGATGACTGGGTGAAGGATTGCTGGGTTTGGTTGTATAAAGGTGCCTGGCAGGAGTGGAATATTGAAGAAATTGAAATGGCGATACCGATGAGTCCGGATCAGGTCATCAAAAAAAGACATGGCATTTTTATTCATCA
>CAZJNY010000414.1:0-2551 GCA_964547405.1 uncultured Flavihumibacter sp.
GATCCGAAACTCATGGCACCTGTAGCAAATCGTTTCATGATCGCTTCTGCCGGCTCCACTTCGTTAATAGAAATGGATGGACGATTTGTTTTGAACTGCAACTGGCTTCTGAGTGTGGCTGCTTTTACGCTCTGATCATTTACCAGTTTGGCATATTTCTTATAGGTACCGTAATCATTCATTTTCGTTGAATACTGCAACAAATGAATGCTTTGCGGATTGAATAAATGGAATTCACCTTTGCGTTTCCACTGATAAACTCCTCCTACCGGCAGGCGGTCTACAGGAATTTCTTTTTTACTGAAGGCGAGGAAATGTTTGGCCAATGCTTCTTTGGCAATTTCATCAAGCCCCATTCCTTCAATGCGGGATGTTGCGCCGGTGAAATATTTGTCTACTACGTTTTTGTTCAGTCCTATGATTTCGAATATCTGCGCACCCTGATAAGATTGCAGGGTAGAGATACCCATCTTGGAGAATACTTTCAGCAATCCATCATTGACTGCCTTGATATAATTCTTTTTCAGTTGATCCGGATCCAGGCTTGTTTCCATTTTTCCATTCAACCTCAAATCACGAATGGTTGACAAGGCGAGATAAGGGTTGATCGCAGTGGCACCAAAGCCAATCAGGCAGGCAAAATGATGCACTTCCCAAACATCTCCGGCTTCTACTACCAGGCCAACCTGTCCGCGTAAGCCTTTTCTGATCAGGTGGTGATGGATGGCTGCAGTTGCAATCAGAGAGGGGATCGGCGCATGATCTGAATCAATGGCGCGATCGGAAAGAATTAATACCTCAAATCCATCCTGCGCTGCATCTACAGCATAACGGCAAATACGATCCAGTGCTTTTTGAAGAGATCCGGGTTTGCCATCGGCACGGAAATAGCATTGCAATGTCTTTGCCTGGAAGATACCGGTATCGATACTTCTTATTTTTTCAAGCTCGTGGTTATTAAGTACCGGATGTTTGAGTGCTACACTATGTGCTGCAAGTGGTTCCTCATTTAGCAGGTTACCATTGTTGCCAACAAAAGTAGCCAGGGACATCACCAGTCGTTCCCGAATCGGATCGATGGGCGGATTGGTTACCTGGGCAAACAGTTGTTTGAAATAACTGGTAAGGTGCTGCGGCTGGTCGCTCAGTATAGCCAAAGGGGTATCGGTACCCATAGAACCGATTGGTTCTTTTCCATCAATTGCCATAGGGGCAATGATAGTTTCCAGATCTTCTGTTGAATAACCAAATGCCTTCTGGTATTTGAATACCTGGTCATGTTCAAGATGCGTAAACAGCACTCTTGGCTCTGGTAATTCTTCCAGGCGGATCTTATATTTATTTAGCCACTCTCCATAAGGTTTCTGAGAGCAGATCTGTTCTTTTAATTCGGTATCGCTGATGATGCGGCCCTGTTCCATATCCACTACGAACATCTTACCGGGCTGCAGGCGACCCTTTTCTATTACGATGGAAGGATCAACAGGAAGCGCTCCTGTTTCTGATGCCATGATCACACGATCATCATTGGTAACGCAGTAGCGGGAGGGACGAAGACCATTCCGGTCGAGGGTGGCGCCAATAATTTTTCCATCGGTGAAAGAGATGGAAGCGGGACCATCCCAGGGTTCCATAAAGGAAGCGTGGAATTCGTAAAATGCTTTTTTAACCGGATCCATGCTTTCGTTGCCATCCCATGCTTCGGGAATCAGCATCATCATGACATGGGGCAATGACCGACCTGATAAAGTCAGCAATTCGATCATATTATCAAGGCAGGCGGAATCGGATTGTCCGTCTGTTACGATGGGCAGTAAGAGATCCATTTCCTCCTTGCTGAAATAGGGAGAAGTAAATCCTTTTTCATTGGTTCGAAGCCAGTTGAGGTTACCCTGCACGGTATTGATCTCACCATTGTGCGCGATAAAGCGGAAAGGCTGTGCCAGCTTCCAGGAGGGGAAGGTGTTGGTGGCGAAGCGGGAATGCACCAGGCCAAAAGCACTTACCAGGCGTTTATCGTTCAGGTCGGGGAAATAGCCACGTACCTGGTTACTGGTAAGTTGTCCCTTGTATACGACCGTTTTGTAAGAGAGTGACGCAATGTAAAATCCGATTGCATCTTTCTTTACCGTATTGTTGATGGTATGACTGGCATAGTTGCGGAGAATGAACAGTTTGCGTTCGAATTCATCCGGGTTGTTGATATGATCCGGACAGGCAATGAAAACATGCTCCATTTCCGGTTCAACACTCAGTGCAGTTGCTCCGATTCCTTCTGTGTTAACCGGCACTTTCCGGTAGCCGATAATTTCGAGTCCGAGCTTTTCTGCCGCACGATTAAAAATATCGCGGCATTCTTCCCGCAACCGGATTTCCCTCGGGAAAAACAGTACTCCAACACCATAACGGCCGAAGGAGGGGAGGTGAATGCCCAGTTTCACACATTCATCAAAATAAAATTCATGCGGTACCTGGATCATTAGTCCGGCTCCGTCACCGGTATTGGCTTCGCAGCCACAGGCACCCCGGTGCTCCATATTTTCCAATACGG
>CAZJNY010000415.1:0-2532 GCA_964547405.1 uncultured Flavihumibacter sp.
TGCCCTGCGATCTGAAGTTGACCTCGATAAAGATTTACGCATTGCCTCCTATAAATCCTACCAGCGTGAACCGGGATATGAGATACTGGGGCCTATGAAGGAAAGAGGGAAACCAGCCGGACTAGTAATCCGGAAAGGTTATATCGTTGCCAGCTGGGGGGATATCGAACGGGTGGACATGACCTTCAGTGTAACCAAGAGTTATCTCTCTACCATAGCCGGTCTGGCAGTAGACCAGGGACGCATCCGCTCAACCTCAGAGAAAGTCAGCCGTTATGTCTGGGACGGGTCCTTTGAAAGTCCGCATAACAGTAAAATAACCTGGGAACATTTATTGAACCAGAGTTCCGACTGGTCGGGTGAACTCTTCGGGCAGCAGGACTGGGCAGACAGGCCGCCGCGGGAAGGAAGCATTGACGACTGGAAAAACCGGAAACTGGCAGAGCCGGGAACCGTGTACGAATACAATGATATCCGGGTAAATCTGTTGGCTTATTCACTGCTGCAGGTTTGGCGCAAACCCCTGCCACAGGTATTGAAAGAATATATACAGGATCCGATAGGCGCCAGTTCCACCTGGAGATGGTTTGGCTATTCCAATTCCTGGGTAACCATGGATGGACTGCAGGTACAGTCGGTCAGTGGTGGTGGCCATTTCGGTGGAGGCATGTTTATTCATGCGATGGATCAGGCACGTTATGGTTTGTTGTTTCTTCGGAAAGGCAAATGGAAAAACAAACAACTGCTGTCGGAAAAATGGATACAACAGGCATTCGCACCATCACCCGCCAACAAAGCCTATGGATATCTGTGGTGGAATAACAGCGACCAGGCATTGAAAGGAGCACCGAAAGACCTGTATTATGCAGTCGGCTATGGAGGAAATTATATCATCATTGATTATAAAAATGATTTAGTGGTAGTAACCCGCTGGACCAATCAGCAGATTGGAGAAATCATGCGGCAGATAATTCATGCATGTGAATAACTGATTGCCATTTAGCCCCTGAGAAAACCGTTGCTGTAGTATATTGCACCCGGTTAAGAAAACTGATCGAAATTCCGTACCTCAAAGTAGTGTCCAATATGAAAACCAGGGAAGGCAGCATCGTAAGAAATGGCTTTAGTCTAAAGTATATAAGAGAAGGAGCAGGCGAACCTGTGCTGGTAATTGGCAGCAGGTTGTTTTATCAACGCCTCTTTTCACCAACATTAAAACAACAACTAGATTTTGTAGTAGCGGATCATCGCGGTTTCAGTATTCCTCCTGAAACGGAACAGTTGCCTCAGGAACTATATACACTGGAAGAAATCACGGAAGACATTGAAGCATTGCGAAAGGAACTGAACTGGAACCGGTTTTGGATCGTAGGCCATAGTGGTCATGGGTATATGGCGCTGGACTATGCCAAAAAATACCCCGACCAGGTAAAGGGCGTGATACTGATCGGAATGGGCACTTCCTTATCCACCGAAAATCATGCACTGGCAGATCTTCATTTTGATACCCTCGCAGAACCTGAACGGGTGGCGGCCTTACGCTCAGGTATGGAATCATTGGCAGCGGCAGTTGAAGCCGAGCCAGAGAAAGCCTTTCTACATCTAAACCTGGCACAGGCACCAAAAAGCTGGATGAACCTGGAGACAGATGTAGCCGCTTTCTGGGAAGGAGTTTATACGAATATGCCGGCCATCGATTATTTGTGGGGCGAAGTATTCAGGGATATTGATATAACAAAAGGACTGAACGATTTCTATACACCGGTGTGGCTGGCAATTGGAAAATATGATTACCTGGCCGGTCCCGCGGAACAATGGACACCACTAACCAAACAATTTCCAGATCTTACAATCGAAATCTTTGAACAGAGTTCACATAACCCTCCATATGAAGAAGCAGTTTTGTTTGACCAAAAACTCCTTGCCTGGATGGAACTTTACCACTAAGTTCCTGCTAATCGTAATGTTGCTGTCCGGATATAACCTTCAGGCACAACCGAAACCATACAAGTCTGATCAGTTAACCATCACCCGGTTGGAACCCAATCTCTATGTGCATGAATCCTGGCTGCATACCGATAGCTGGGGTAAAGTGGGCTGCAACGGAATGATTTATGTAAGTGGCGATTCGGCCATCATATTTGATACACCCGCATCGGATACAGCCAGCAGGGAACTGATCCGGCTGATTCAGAAAAAATGGAAGCTACGCATCAAAGCGGTAATTGTTAATCATTTTCATAATGACTGCCTGGCGGGACTGGAAGATTTCCATAAAGCAGGGATCAATTCCATCGCCAATGAACGCACCAGAGAACTTGCCAGGGCTGCTGGTAGTCCCCTGCCAAAGCAGGTATTTAAAAATGAACTGGTAGTGGAGCTGAATGGAAAACAGGTCATCAACCGGTATTTTGGAGAAGGTCATACAAGAGACAATATTGCCAGTTATGTGCCTGAATACCAGGCCCTGTTTGGAGGCTGCCTCGTTAAAGCACAGAATGCGGGCTTTGGTTTTGTGGGTGATGCCAATAT
>CAZJNY010000416.1:0-2526 GCA_964547405.1 uncultured Flavihumibacter sp.
TGATATGTGTTTCCAGCATGTACTGATCACTTGGAAAAGCTTTGGCTTCACAAATTATCTTAACGCGTTTGCCTGCTGGACGATAAAAACTAACCAACAGGAGGTGCAGGTTTACAGTAAGCTGGTTCATCACCACCACTTCCGCAGGATGCGCACCCACGATCTTTGCAAGTGGGCCAACAAGGTGATCATGATAGTTCAGCCAGGGATCCTCACCCATGAAAAAACTTTCCACTCCATACCTGGCCCACTGATCCAGCACCTGCTGAATATAGGGAGCCGTGTTCCTGGTTTGCAATCCCAGGGAATTGCCAAGAAAATAGACCTGTTGCTCACCATTCTCTTCCGGAATAATAAACTCCGCTCTGAAACCGGCCAGCGGATCAGCAGCATCAAGCGAACGGGCGTACGAAAGATTAGAGGTCATAGGTGGTGAATTGTGAATTGTGAATTATGAATTATGATTTGGTTTCCCAATTCAAAAATCTTAATTCTTAAATCTTAATTCTTAATTTCAAAGGCTTCCCGTTCGGCCTCCATCAACCGGAATATTGGTACCTGTGATATAGGAGGCAGCGGGACTAGCTAAAAAGGCAACCAGGGCGGCAATCTCTTCTGCTTTGCCGAAGCGCTTCAACGGCACTTCCTGTTGCATGGAATGTTCCTGTTCTTCCACAGTGATGCCCTTGTTGGCAGCCAGCGTTTCTGCCAGGCTTTTTAATCTTGCAGTGGAAGTGAATCCCGGTAATACATTGTTGACAGTAATTCCAAATTCACCCAGCTCATTGGCCATAGTCTTCGCCCAGGAAGCTACTGCTCCGCGGATGGTGTTGGAAACGCCCAGATTATTTAGCGGAATTTTTACCGAAGTGGAAACGATATTGATAATTCGGCCATATCCCAATTGTTTCATGCCCGGCACCAAAGCCTGCGACAATAATTGATTGACAACAATATGTTGCTGAAAAGCATCCAGAAATTGCGTTGCAGAAGCTTCTATAATCGCTCCTGGTTTCGGACCTCCGGTATTGTTGACCAGGATACTCACCGGAGTCTCTAAGGCCAGTTGCTCAACAGCTTGCTGCACAGTTGACGGAATGGAAAAATCAGCCACTGCAAAACGGTGTTGCTGGCCGCTCGAAGTATCGAGAGATGCTACTGCAGCCTGCAACGATTGTTCGTTCCGGGCCAGTAAAATACAATTGGCCCCCAGCAGGGCGAGTTCTCTGGCTGCGGCCAGGCCAATACCCTGACTGCTGCCGCAAATCAATGCGGTCCTTTGTTGAAGAGATAATTGCATGTAGTTGTTTTAAGCGACCACTTCGATAACACGGGATGCTTCCAGGCTGGCATTTCGCATAGCAATACTTCGAGCAGCCAGGCCAGCAAAATCAGAAAATGCGGTTTTCGTGATTTCATCATCGGTCATCATAATCGGTACGCCTTTGTCGCCCCCTTCGCGTATGGATTGTACCAGTGGAATCTGTCCCAGGAATGGAATATCATATTCCTCAGCCAGTTTTTTACCACCTTCCTTACCAAAAATATAGTAGCGGTTTTCCGGTAATTCCGCCGGTGTGAAATAACTCATGTTTTCAACGATACCGATAATGGGTACTTTGATCTGCGCCTGGCCAAACATCGCGATTCCTTTTTTCGCATCCGCCAATGCCACATCCTGCGGAGTAGTAACAACAACTACGCCGGTAACAGGAACCGTTTGCATGAGGGTAAGATGAATATCTCCGGTGCCGGGAGGCATGTCGATGATCAGATAATCCAGCTCATCCCAGAACACATCGGTAACAAATTGTTTGATTGCACTGCTTGCCATGGGGCCGCGCCAAACCACCGCATTTTTTTCATCCACCAGTAAACCAATTGACATCAGCTTGATACCATACCGCTCCAGCGGAACAATCAATCCTTTTTCTCCACCTGCCATCATTTTGGGACGTTCGCCGCGCACTCCAAACATGATGGGCACACTCGGACCGTAAATATCGGCATCCATCAATCCCACTTTTGCACCACCCTGCGCCAATGCAAGTGCCAGGTTGGCCGAAACAGTACTTTTTCCAACACCTCCCTTTCCACTCACCACAGCAATGATATTTTTCACCTTCGGAAGAAGCTGTCCGGGATCCGTACGCTTACTATTAGTATTAGCCGTAAAATTAACCTGCACTTTTGCTTCCTTATTGACCAGTAGCTGAACCGCATTGACGGCGGCATTCTTCATCAAATCTTTCATCGGACAGGCGGGCGTAGTCAGCACGATGGTAAAACTTACGTTATTGCCATTGATCTCCACATCCTTAACCATGTTGAGGCTCACAATATCACTGCCCAGATCCGGCTCCTGCACATTTCCTAGCGCTTTCAATATGTCTTCTTGCGTCATTCTTATATGTATTGATTGGGAATTTTAGTGCAAAATTAACCAATGGTATCGGTAAATTGTTGAAGCAGATATATTGATATCCTATATTTGGCATAATGAAGCGAATTCTACCACTTGTCATA
>CAZJNY010000417.1:0-2519 GCA_964547405.1 uncultured Flavihumibacter sp.
AGTTGACATCTTCATCACTTGGACCCATGTGGAATGTCCCGGGTGGAATGTACACCATTCCCGGAGGTTTTGGCATAGAGTACTTGTTGCCGGGCGCTACGCCGTGCAACTGACCATCGTTTGGTAATCCTCCCTTATTGGAGTTTTTTCCAAACATTCCGCAGCTTGCCAACATAGATACGGCTGCAAGCGTGCACAACGTGGACAGGTTTTTCATTTTCATAATATTAAAGGGTAGTGGGCAAATATAATGTTTTGTCAACATCAGCTTCTTTAGTTTATGTTTTACGTCAAGGAACTGATTTTGCTTGTTCCCGTGACAAATTTAACGGTCTATAAAAGGGGATTATTGTTTTGCCCCCCAATAAAATCTTGCCAAACAACCTCGTTTTCAGTCCAAAATCACCTACAATTGTTCCAAAAACCTGTCTACAGTGCTTTCCGGCCGAAGGCAGTTATAGCTTTGGCATAGATAGATTCGTGTATCAGGGGCGGAGGGCTTGTGACGCAAAAGCGGGTAAGCGGGATTTTCCCGGGTGGCGGATTGAAGTACCTTGAAAGGAATAAAATTAGCCATAATTTCATTCCGTAGTACGTCTGCATCCGGTCCAACCACTACAATTTCTGCACAACCATCTACCCAGGCCATTATTTCCATTGCCCAACACCCAAATGAACCCGTGTATCGTACTGCCGAACCAGCCATCGCCCTTGTCATAGCCAATGCCTTCCGGGACCATTCAACATTTTCAAATACAATTCCTAAGTACCTGAGATTGAACGCCATAACAGCATTTCCAGAAGGCTGAGCCCCGTCATACACTTCTCTTTTCCGTACAATTACATCCTTTTGCTCCTGATTCGTATAATAAAATAACGGACTGTCCTCCGAGCTAAAATCCCTTAGTATAACTTCTGTTAATTTTTTTGCCTCCTCCAGTAACTCCGTTCTTCCGGTGATTTCCTGCAGATTAATCAAAGCCTGTACCAGATATGCATAATCATCCAAAAATCCGGGAATATGTGCCTGTCCGAGTTTATAGGTGTGCAGCAGTGTGTTTTCCGGACCATAAAAAACCCTCTTCATCCACTCCAAATTTCTTTCTGCCAGCTCCCTGTATCTTTCTTCCCCGGTGGCCGCATAGGATTTTGATAAGGCGGTATTCCATAACGCATTCCAGGATACTAACTGCTTGTCATCCAGTCCGGGACGAACTCTCCTTCCCCTGGCCTGCAACATTTGGCTGCGTATCTTTTCCAATTCAATAACCAGTTGCCCCGGATTCTGATTACAATATCCCATATCTAACAATTCCTGCAACTTGCGGGCTTTTACCAATATGTTAATTCCTTCCCAATTCCCTTCATCGGTAATGCCTAGCCAGTCGCATGCAAGGGCGGCATCTTCCCCCAGCAATTCTTCCACCTCCCCTTTTTCCCATACGTAAAACTTGCCCTCCTCTCCTTCCGAATCCGCATCCAGGGCAGAATAAAATCCATATTCAGGAGACATTAGTTCCCTTTCCACAAAATCAATCGTTTCACGGATCGTGTTTGAATAGGTTTCGTTACCAGACAACTGGAAGGCTTCTGCCAGTACAGCAACCAACAGAGCCTGATCGTACAACATTTTCTCAAAATGGGGAACCAGCCATCGGTTATCTGTGGAATACCGCGCAAAACCACCTCCCAGCTGATCATAAATGCCTCCCTGGATCATTTTATCAATACTTAACATCGCCTGCCGCAAGGCCTCATCAGCCTGGAGTTCAAGAGCTCCTTCCTTCCAGCGGCGCCCTTGCTGATGCCCCAGGCTCCTGAACCTGGCGGGCTTTTCCAGGTAGCGGGCAGCATATCTCAGCAGATAGGCAATTGAAAATGTTTGTGGAAATTTTGGGGCGCGACCAAAACCACCCTCTTCCTTATCTGCATTTTTTAAGATGACGCCAGCCATCTGCGCTAACTGGTCCGTATGAAAATCGGTATTGGACTGCTCCCCTTCTCCGATCCGATTTGCCTGAACCAGATGAAGGGTGAGATTTTCAGCCTGCTGCAACATTTCCTCCCGCCTTTCCTCCCAGGCTTTTGAAATGGCCATCAGCACGTCCGTCCAGGATGGCCGGTTATGAAAAGCTTGCGGTGGATAATAAGTGCCTCCGTAAAAAGGCTTGCCTTCCGGTGTCAAAAAAACATTGAGCGGCCAGCCGCCTGAGCCTGTCATAGAAGTTAGCGCATCCATGTAAATATGATCGATGTCGGGTCGCTCTTCCCGATCTACCTTAATATTGATAAATCGTTCATTCATCAGGGCTGCTACCTCCGGATTTTCAAAACTCTCTCCCTCCATCACATGACACCAATGACAGGCTGCGTATCCAATACTCACCAGGATGGGGCGATCCAATCGCCTGGCCGCCTCCAGGGCTTCCTCTCCCCAGGGATACCAATCCACCGGGTTCTGGGCATGCTGTAACAGATAAGGACTGCTTTCTTTCGCCAATCGGTTTGCCATAAAAATG
>CAZJNY010000418.1:0-2509 GCA_964547405.1 uncultured Flavihumibacter sp.
GAACTCCCCGTAGCAATCCGGCTACCTATTGTGGTTTTTTTACAGAAATCCGGCAGCTTTTCGCGGCGGTTCCGGAAGCGAAAATCAGGGGCTATGCAGCGGGACGGTTTTCTTTCAATGTAAAAGGTGGCCGTTGTGATATGTGTGAAGGGGGCGGCATGCGCGTGATTGAAATGAATTTTCTTCCCGATGTATATGTGCATTGTGAAAAATGCAATGGCAAACGATATAACCGGGAAACACTGGAGATTCGCTATAAAGGGAAGTCGATAAGTGATGTCCTGGATATGACGGTGGATGAAGCGGTTGAGTTTTTTCAGGCAGTGCCGTATCTGTACAGAAAAATCAAGGTGTTACAGGATGTGGGACTTGGTTATATCACGGTTGGTCAAAGTGCAGTTACCCTTAGCGGGGGAGAAGCACAACGGGTCAAACTCGCTACGGAACTATCCAAAAAAGATACGGGTAAAACCTTTTATATACTGGATGAACCCACTACCGGCTTGCATTTCCAGGATATTCAGCACCTGCTTGATGTGCTGAATAAATTAGTGGATCGTGGCAATACTGTATTGGTAATTGAACATAACCTCGATGTTATCAAAGTGGCTGATCATATCATTGATATCGGTCCGGAAGGTGGTGATGGAGGTGGGCAGGTTTTGTTTGAAGGAACCCCCGAAGAACTTATTAAAGTTAAGGAGAGCCATACTGCGAGATTCCTGAAGGAGGAGATGAAGAAGAAGTGAAAGGTGAAAGGTGAAAAGTGAAAGAACTTTTCACCATAAACAAACCGCCGGCAAGTACTCTTCGCCGGCGGTTGAGGATATTGGTAAACAAAAAAGATCCGATAAGGGGAGGCAGGTAGTCTTAATAAAATCGTTGCATATAAAGGGTACAAACAATAGGGAACGGATCAGGTTCTAAAACCGGATTATTGGATTTTATCAATTTCCCTGCCTTCTTATCGGTAAGCTTATGGATACATGTTAGTGTACGACAATGGTTCCGCTTTCAATTAGCACATCATCACTGAATACTTCATAGTAATAGCGTCCCTTTTCAGGTTTGCTGACAACCGTTGTTTCCCGGTTTTTGATTTTACTCTGCTTAACAAGCACTCCTTTTTGTTTGAACAGCAGGAGCTTGTAGGTGCTGTTGTCATCACCCTTCGCGCTGAAGAATAAAACCTTTTGTGAAGTGTTGGTGTAAATGTTTACTGAATGACGGTGGTTGTTGTTTAATTTTTGAATAATAATACTGTCTCTGTCTTTGGGCTGATGGCTGTTTCCGGCCATCGCAACTATGCTTCCCATACAACTCGCCATGATCATCCACAGTTGCCGTTTCAGGATCCTGCATTTCATGGGAACGGATTATTGATTACATCGTTAATTAATAACGCAGCAAGGTCGGGCACTTCATTTGACGATTACTATTGCTGGATCTTGCCAGTTTGAAACTGAGTTTGAAATTGAATGAATAATATGCATCATTCTGTGTAGGTGTACCTCGTTTATCACCTGGTCCAAATCCGGCGGAAGCACCGCTGGTCTGATCCGTTTTGTTGGCCATTCTTCGCGCTAATTGTGCCTTCGGGGTACCTGCTCCAAAATACTGATCAAACAAATCCGGATCAATAAAATTGGTGCTTACATCATCAATATAATCGGTAAAGGTTTTGCGGTGTAATACTTCAACCGACAAACTTGTTTTATCACTCAGGAAATATTTAACACCCACTCCCATCGGGATATTGAGTTGTGTTAACTTGTACGGCTTACGATCAGGATGCTCGGCAAATCCCTGGCCTTCTGTACTCAGTGGTTTCAGGTTTACAAATTCGCCGGTCAGTGGATCCGTGCCCTGGGGATTGTAATTAAATACACCCACGCCAATTACACCATAGGGACGTAATTTTCTGTATAGGTCTTCCGGATCCCATTCAAATAAAACGGAAGGATAAACTTCTGCAACAAGCATTGCTTCCAGTACCCTGGAACGGAAGTCAGTATTACGGAACCTGCGCGCTTCTTCCCAGCCGCCAGCTCCTTTAATCGCCGCATCATCTCCAGCGATGGTACCATAATTAGCTGCCAGTCTCAGTCCAAGTAAAGGAGACTGGTAAGCGGTCAAATGGCCACCGATAAAAAAACGGGTTTGCGAAAAGTTATTGTCTTTCAGAAAAGTGGTTCCTTTTCCGCGGTTACCTCCCAGGTCGCCCAGGAAGTTGGAGGGTCCAATGGTGATGCCCGCTTCGAACTCATTAAAGATTCCGAATTGTGCAAAACTCGCCTGCGTAGATACAAGAGCAACAAGAGATAAGGCACATTTACGCAGGAATAGGGGTAAATGCTGTTTCATGAATATCAGATTTTGTTTTCGAACGGTTACTTGGATTACTACTATTAACGAGCTTTGGTCGGCTCTCGTATAAGCTTCGTAATCTTTTTTTTACCTTTCGTAAAACTACGCTCTGATATTACGATGGCATTTTTACCATTTCTAT
>CAZJNY010000419.1:0-2493 GCA_964547405.1 uncultured Flavihumibacter sp.
TTCCTGTAACATACCTATGGCACGCCTGTTCCAAAATTAAATTGCTCCCCACCATGCCGCGGATCAAACTGCTCGGATTAGTTGTACTATTGGTATGCACTGCTGGTACCCTTCCATTCAATTTGCCCAAACCTGATCCTGAAAATGGAGGTCTCTTTCTGCCGGATGGCTTTGAAGCAGTAATAGTGGTGGACAGTCTGCGTGAAAAAGCCCGCCATATCTCCGTTAATACTAACGGTGATATCTATGTGAAACTGCGCTTCCCGGACAGTATCGGTGGCAATGCGGCCATTCGGGATACCAATGGCGATGGCAAAGCCGATGAGATAATAAAATTTGGCAATTACGAGGATAAGGGCAGTTATGGTACGGCCATGAAAGTCCACAACGGCTATATCTATTTCAGTTCTGAATTATATGTATTTCGCCAGAAACTGGAGCCGGGTAAACTGGTACCAACCGGTCCGATTGAAACAGTGGTAATTGATGATCATGCGCACGGCCGCCATGAACATATTGCCAAGCCAATTGCCTTTGATAAGAAAGGAAATATCTATGTGGCCTTTGGTGCACCCAATAACAATTGCCAGGAAAAAAACCGGGTGCCCGGCTCACCGGGTATCAATCCCTGTCCCTGGCTCGAAGACCATGGAGGTGTCTGGAAATTTGATGCCAACAAACTCAACCAGCGCCAGGAAGATGGCGTTCGTTATGCTACCGGATTACGCAGCATCGTAGGCATGGACTGGAATCATGCGGATGATGCTCTTTACGTGGTGCATCATGGCCGGGATGATCTCTACCGGCTGTACCCCGATATCTATACACCCTGGCAGAGTGCCATGCTTCCTTCGGAGGAATTTCTTAAAATAAAGGAAGGGGATGATGCCGGATGGCCCTACTATTATTATGATCAGATGGCCGGAAAGCGCATACTCGCACCCGAGTATGGTGGCAATGGAAAAATTGCCGATAGTTCCGGCAAATATGTAGATCCCGTCATCGGCTTTCCCGGCCACTGGGCGCCGAATGACCTGTTTTTTTATACCGGCAATCAGTTTCCGGAGCACTATAAAAACGGTGCTTTTATTGCCTTTCATGGTTCTACTAACAGGGCCCCTTACCCGCAATCCGGATATACCATCGTGTTTGTTCCGTTTAAAAACAATCAGTCAACCGGCGCCTGGGAAATTTTTGCCGATGGGTTTGCGGAAGTGGATCCCATCATCAATGTGAACAATGCCCGCTATCGGCCGATGGGCATCAGTATGGGTCCGGATGGTTCGATGTATTTCAGTGATACGGAACAGGGCAGAATCTGGCGGGTTTTTTACACCGGTAAAAAGAAATTCGGTAAAAAGCAACTGGCCTCCATGGAAGCCCGCAAGCTGATGGCGCATGTGCGCACCCCGGATATCAAAAAAGATGACCTGGAAGCCGGCATGGTGTCCAATAGTGAAAAGATCTATAATCGGTACTGCAGTGGCTGTCACCAGAAAAACGGGCAGGGAGATGGGAACCGCTTTCCTCCCCTGAATAACACCGATTGGGTTACTGGTGATAAGAACCGCTTGATCCGCCTGGTATTAATGGGTATGGATGGTCCTATTGAAGTGAATGGAAAGCCCTACAATTCCAATATGCCGCAACACCGGTTTTTAAAAGATGAGGATATCGCGCAGGTGCTGACCTATATACGCCAGCAGTTCGGGAATACTGCCAGCGCTGTCAGTCCGGATGAAGTCGGAGCAGTGCGTAAAGAAATAACCACTCAAACAGGATCCAACTAACGATAAAACAGCAATACATGGAGGAGGCAATCATTCAGGATGAAGAACTGCTGATCCGGCTTCGGAACAACAATGAAGAAGCGCTGGCGATGCTCTATCGCCGCTATTGGGAAGTGCTTTTTCGCAAGGCCTATGCCCTGCTGAAAGATGAGCCTACCTGTGAGGATATTGTCCAGGAAATTTTCGTCCGGATTTGGAACAGCCGGCATTCGCTGGTGATCACAGCCAGTTTATCAGCCTATCTGTCGGCTTCTGTACGGTATGAAGTAATTCGAAAAATCAAGGCTGGAAAAGTACATGCCGATGCATTTGCTGCATTGGCCAGTCAGTACCAGCAAATCAGCAGCCAGGAGCAGATTGAACAAAAGGAATTAATTGGCCATATCAATTCTATCGTCAATCAGTTATCTGCCAAATGCAAACAGGTATATAAACTGAGCAGGGAAGAACAGCTGAGTCATAAGGAAATTGCGGCGCTGCTTCAGATTTCTCCCAAAACGGTAGAAAATCATTTAACCAAGGCATTGCGGGAGCTGCGTTATTCATTGGGCTATACCCTTTTGCTCATTTTCCTGCATCTTTTCTAAACGTATAAAATGCCGGATAAACAATCCTTTCAGACTGTTATTGACCGTTTCCTAAATGGAGAACTGGATGAAGCGGCAATGCTCCTGCTGATGGAGTCCATGCAGCAACAGGAAAA
>CAZJNY010000420.1:0-2447 GCA_964547405.1 uncultured Flavihumibacter sp.
AAAACCAGGATATCATTCGGATTGCGGTCGATGAAATTGTCCACGGTTTCGGCATCATCACCACCGAGAATCTGTTCAAAATAATTTTCACTCATGTGGCCATTGCGCTCGAGGTATTGCACAATGAGATCAATTTTTTCTTTCGCCGTATCCACCTGTTCAGGAGCGCCGCTTAATTTGATCTGTGTTCCGCGTGATAATATTTTGAGGAGAGGAAATTTCTTTTTTAGGATATCCAGTTTACCATTGTTAACACCGAAGAATTCAATTGGGTTAACGGTTTCGAGGTTGATTATTTTTTCAGTCAATGCACATCGGTTTAATATACACAATATAACGAACTCATTTGCTGTTTCAAAGTTACTTATACACAGCTTGTGGATATGTTAATTCTTCAAATCTTTCCGATGCAATTGGGAGCACCACAGGTGCAGCGGCGTTTTCCTTCGTGATGAGTTTCCCCATAATTGCAGGTGAGTTCTTCGCCTTTTTTGATGGGCCGCAAACTGTAGAACTCTACTTTCTGATAACAACAGCGCATATAAGTATTCGGCGCACAGGAATGATTTACATAACGTAAGGCATTGGCATTGATGGAAGCATCGAGGGCATAGCCATCACCAAATTCCACCATCGCTACTTTCTTTTGTTGTTTGATGCGTTGGCGGGCTGTGCGAACTGAAATAATTTCACCACCGAGCTGACCGATTTTTTTTCTGGCAGGTATACGTTGCGCAGCAAAACAACCGGTGCCGTCGATGGTGCTTTTTTGATTTTCAACCTTGAATCGAATCATTTCTTTTCGAAGAGATCAGATGAGAGATAACGATCACCGCGATCGCAGATGATACATACAATTACACCGGCGTCTAATTCTTTGGACAATTCAACAGCCGCATGCACCGCGCCACCACTGCTCATGCCACTGAAGATGGCTTCTTCACGCGCTAGCCGGTTGGCCATTACTCGGGCATCTTTTTCACCAAGTTCAATCACGCGATCCACTCTGCTGCGATCAAATATTTTCGGGAGATAGGCTTCGGGCCATTTGCGAATGCCGGGAATGCGCGAACCGTCCGTAGGCTGACAACCGATAATCTGAACGTCAGGATTTTTTTCTTTCAAAAATCTTGATACACCCATGATGGTACCGGTAGTACCCATGGCCGAAACAAAATGAGTAACAGTACCATTGGTATCCTTCCAAATCTCCGGACCCGTAGTGCGATAATGCATATTGTAGTTATCCGGATTGGCAAACTGATTCAGCATGAGATAACCACCGGCAGCCACTTTTGCATTGGCATAATCAATGGCACCCTCCATTGATTTTTCTTTTGGCGTAAGCGTAACAGTAGCGCCAAAAGCCTCCATGCTCAGCACGCGTTCGCGGGTAGCATCTTCAGGCATTACGAGTTCAATTTCTACGTTGAATAAACTGGCAATCATGGCCAGTGCAATACCGGTGTTGCCACTGGTGGCTTCAATTAATTTGATTCCGGGTTTGATTTCTCCGCGATCCAGTGCACCCTTGATCATGCCATAAGCGGCACGGTCTTTTACACTGCCACCCGGATTATTGCCTTCGAGTTTGGCGAGGATGGTAACTTTGGGATTAACGATAACATGCTTGAGTTCAACGAGGGGAGTATTCCCAACAAGGTCCAGGATTCCAGCCATTGCTTTTGATTGTGATTTGCTGACTGGAAAGTTATAAAACTTAGGCCAATTCCTCTTCGATCATTTCACTCATGCGTTTTTCCTGCTCGGTCACCCATTGAGGAAGGGGCTGAGGAATAATAGACCAATGCTGGTCTTCCTTGCGCATACGAAACATGATGCGATTGCCGCGATCATCCACTACATCAATGGAAAACAGGGTTTCCTGCAACACTCTCATTTTCCTGAAATTGAATTCACGTAAGCGGCCATCCGCCTTGATCAGACGGGTGAATTGAATATTTTTCACAAATTGTATCTGCATATGATTTCAGTAAACGGTAATTAAATCCAGCTCCGTTTATGGTAAGCAATTCCCGTGCTAAGTATGTCTAACACTCTGCTAATTTCCTGCTTTTTTTCCCCATTTCCGCATTTATTTTTGCAGGATGTATTCAAAACAGGAGGCATCGGCACTGCGACAGGCATTCTACACGGCATTTGGGGCTTATATGGCGCCTGTTTTATCAGCAGATGCCGAGCCGCAGAACTGGATTAATTATAAAACCGGGGTCAAACATATTCATATTCGCATGGATACCCCTAACCGGGGTGCCAGTATTGGCATCGTATTAACAGATTCGGATCCTCTGGCCCGCCTGCAGGTGTATGAACAGTTGCAGCAATTGCAGGGCATTTTAAACGAAACTACGGGCTTTGATGACTGGAGCTGGGAACCCACTACCTACAACCTAACGGGACAGGAAATCAGTCGCGTTTATGTTGGC
>CAZJNY010000421.1:0-2442 GCA_964547405.1 uncultured Flavihumibacter sp.
AAAAAAGGAGCAATATGAACCCAAACAAGTTAGAAATCATTGAACCGCGGACCGTCTGGATAGGAAATGAAAAGGCTCCGGTACGTGTGATTATGTACGGTGATTATGAAAGTGAAGCCTGTGCCAAAGCCCAGGATGCCATCGATTTATTACTGAAACAATATCCGGAGCAGATCCGGTTTCAGTATCGGCATTTCCCACTGACCAAAGTGCATCAGCATGCCCATAAGGCTGCGGAAGCGGCTGTAGCTGCTGTGCAGGAAGGTAAATTCTGGGAAATGCATCATCTGCTATTTGCGCATCGCAGAAGACTTGGGCCCATCAGCCTCAAGGAATATGCGCGTGAAGCAGGCGTGAAAGACAAAAACCTGATCCCCAAACTGGTGGATTCGGTGTATGGCTGGACTGTTCGGGCCGATCTTCTCGAAGGCGTTGACAAAGGCGTTCGGGACGTACCGGCGATCTTTATAAACGATGCCCTGTACGATGGCAAACCCACGCATTCGGCCCTGATCAAACACCTGCAGGAATACCTGCCGGCCAAGAAAAAGAGAGCCTGAGGCCTGAGCCGGAAAAAAAGTAAATTGGAATCATGAAAAAAACAGGATTCCTTTTTTTATTTCTGGCTGTCACCTTTTCCTTATCGGCACAGATGAGAATCAATGGCGTACAGGCAGTACCTGCTATCGATCAGGAAGGCCATGTCAGGATGCTTGGTGCCGGCGATATTCAAGGCAGCCGGTACGCAACAGAAACCTGAAAGGATGGATCATGTATGAAGCAGAGTTTAATGGCAAAGTCCGTACCCTGATTTTCCGAAATGAATACCCCGCGACCAGCAATCAGTCCCGCAGTTTTTATTATCGGGTGGAACGGGAAGGGGCGGCCTTTCACCTGCTGCAACTGGTGGAAAAAATAGTTCATCAGCAAGCTGTGAACATCGCCTCCTACGAGAAAAAATTTGTGCAGAAAGAAGAATGGTGGCTCTATGATGTCAAAGCCAATAAACTGCTGAAGGTTCCCAAGAACCGGAAAGAATTGCTGTCTGATGCAGCTGGATTATCCCCTGCATTGAAAACCTAAATCAAAAGCAAAAATCCCAATCCCAAAGACCCGGAGAGCCTGGCAGCGATGGTGGACGCACTAAATCAGTGAGTTAAGAATAGCTCAGTAGTATATACTAATAATATATACCTTTGTAAAAAGTAAACAGATGAAAACACTATCATTAAAGCTGGACGAAGATATTTTTCAGGAGGCGGAGGAAATAACGTCTAAAATGAATATCGCCAGGAACCGATATATCAATGAGGCAGTTAGTGTTTACAATCTATTTAATAAGCGTAAGATGCTCAAAAAGCAGCTTGCTAAGGAATCCAATATGACGAAAGAAGATTCTTTGGAGATATTACAGGAATTCGAAAAGCTGCTGGATGAAAGTTAAACAATTTGACATTTGGCTTGCTGATTTAAATCCGACAATTGGCACTGAGCCAGGTAAAACCCGCCCAGTAGTAATTGTTCAAACCGATTTGCTGAATGATATTCATTTATCTACGATAGTCTGCCCAATTACTACCAATGTTAAACCGGAAGCCGAGATTCTACGGGTTCATTTACAAAAAGGGCAATTGGACAAATTGAGTGATGTGCTTGTTGATCAAATTAGAGCTATAGATAATAGACGACTTATAAAAAGATTGGGAAAGCTCAACAAGGACCAGATCACATTACTTAAGAAAAACCTGCGTATTGTACTTGATATATAGATTGCCTCTTTAATCCTACCTTTGCGGCATATTTCAAGAATATGTTGCTGTTTAAGGAGTTTACATTTGATTCGGCGCACTTTTTACCCAATGTTCCGGAAGGACATAAATGCAAGGAAATGCATGGGCATACCTATCGCCTGCGCGTTTGGGTAGAAGGACCGCTGGATCCGGTGCTGGGATGGGTGATGGACTTTGCAGTGCTTAAAAAAGTAGTGAAACCGGTAGTGAACCGGCTGGACCATAAATGCCTGAACAAGATCGAAGGACTGGAGAATCCCACCTGCGAACGCATCGCGGTGTATATCTGGGACGAGGTAAAACCACTGCTGCCCCTGCTGGCAAAAATTGAATTGCACGAAACCCCCACATCAGGCGTGATCTATACCGGTGCATAATGATTAATTATTATTGATGATCGACCGAAAATCAGTAATTTAAGGGTGATCAATACAGTAATCATTAAAACATTTTCTATGAGCACAAATGCTGAAAACCTGAAAGACAAGGCGGAGAATGCCTGGGAAAAATTCGAAGACAAAGTGGAGGATGGCTGGGACAAAATTGAAGACAAAGCTGAATCTCTCTGGAACCAGTTCCAGGCCAAAACCGGATTCAGTGACGAAAAAATTGCGGAGCTGAAAACAAAAGCCAGCACGAAAATTGATGAGTT
>CAZJNY010000422.1:0-2397 GCA_964547405.1 uncultured Flavihumibacter sp.
TTACGAATTTAATGCAAAAATGTCGAAGGGAAATGAATGGGTGTTTACGCGGGAAACGGCTGCAGAATAATCTTGAGATTTTTAGTATAACTGATTGATTTAATAGCAAAATCGTTGAACAATGCACAGGTTAAAAAATAATGAGTCATTGGGAGAGATCATGACAAAATTACGCAATCTAATTTCCTTTTTCATACTGCTGGCTATTTACTCCTTTCATGGTGCTTATGCATTGGATGGCATTACTGATGCTTCACAAATTCCGGCGGAAAACTTTTTTAAGGATAATACGGCATTTAATTACCGGATTTCTCCTGATGGAAAACAGCTTGCCTTCATTCGTAAATACACCCAAACCTACAATATAGTGGTTACCGATTTGGAAAAATATGTAGAAGTACATAATTTTCCGGTGAGCAAGTCTTTTCCTGCACAGCTGACCTGGATTAGTAATTCCCGTCTTGTGTTTGGCTTGGAAGGGGCAATTTATTCTGTTAATCATGATGGTACAGATCTTCATGTGTTAATCAGTATTTTATATGACAGTGATAATGTAAAAGGCTATATCTCTTTTAAGGAGAATTTACGTTTTTGGTCGCTACTCAAACGCCCCAGAGGTAATGAAGAAGAAGTGCTTTTCCTTTCCTATAATAGGGATGGTTACGCTAATGTACACAAGATCAATATATTTACCGGAGAGAAAAAAGATTTATACGAAGCGGATAAATTAAAAGCACATGGTCTGTTTACTAACAGAGATGGAAAAGTTGTATTGGTTGAGAGAGTTAAAAAGGAGCAGCACAGTTTTTTTCAATTGCTAAATGATGATGATAAATTTGAATTGGCTAAAATTGATATAGCCAATCAAGGATATCAATTAGATTATGATGCTAAATCTTATTTGAATCGTTCTGTAGTGGTACATGGTTTGGGTTATGAAGATAACATCATTTATTTATCTGAAAAGACCAAGTCAGATCGTTATCAATTGGTTAAATATAATTATGCTACTCGCGTAGTTGAAGTTTTGGAAAAAGATCCTGTATATGATGTGGGCAATCCGGATGATGGAGTACAACTTTTCTTTGACGAAAAAAATAGAAAGTTTATAGGCTATGGTTATTCTAAAGACAAATATACCGTTGTCTGGTTGGATGAACGTTTTAAA
This sequence comes from uncultured Flavihumibacter sp., assembly GCA_964547405.1. Lineage (GTDB taxonomy): Bacteria > Bacteroidota > Bacteroidia > Chitinophagales > Chitinophagaceae > Flavihumibacter. The sequence continues at coordinate 1,169 of CAZJNY010000422.1, forward strand.
AAATACCAGAGTCACTTGGATAAAGCCTATCCCGGAAAAATTAATAAGATTTATGATTGGAATGAGAATGGAGACAAGCTGCTTGTGTTCAGTTACGACTCCAAATCCAAGGGGAAAATTCTCATTTATGATGCTGTAAAAAATAAACGGATAGTGCAAACAGATTATGCTGAAGTCGTTAGTCCTGAACATATGCAGGAGACCAGTATTTATCAGTATAAAACGCAGGATGGAACAACAATAACTTCTTATCTGACGCCACCAGTAAAATCATCTGCACAAAAATGGCCGCTTATTGTTATGCCACATGGAGGACCTTTCGCCCGTAGTTATTACGGTTATGATGGGCATATGCAGTTTTTTTCTACACGCGGTTACGCCGTTTTTGAGCCCAATTTCAGAGGATCTACGGGTTATGGTTTTCAGCATTTAGCTGCTGGTAAAGACCAGATCGCTGACTTGATGTTGTCCGATATTGCACAAGGTGTTGAAGCACTAATAAAAGATAATAAAGTAGATCCCTCTCAAATCTATATTCTGGGGTTTAGTTATGGTGGATATGCTGCGATCATGAGTGCAATCAAGTATCCGGATTTATACAGTGCTGCCGTGTCAGCGGCAGCTCCTCTGGATTTAAACAAGCAACTTAAATACTATAAAAAAAATGAAAACTGGTTTGCTTTCGAGTTTTGGCAAGAAGTTATTGGGTTATCAAAACATAACAAAAAATACATTGAATCCATATCGCCTTACTATCGAGTGGATGATTTAAAGATTCCTTTGCTGGTTTTTCATGGAGATTTGGATGCGATTGTTCCAAAAGAACAGGCCGAAGATTTTAAAAAGTTAGTTGAAAAGAAGAAACTTAATATTCCTGTAAAAATTATTCAATCTGAAGGTCATGGTTGGGATATGGTCAGTAGTAACACTTACTTTACTGAAAAATCTCTTGAGTTATTTAGAGCCAATAAAAAGAAGACCCCTTAACTGTTTATTAAGAATGAACTGTAAAAATTAAAAAGGGCGACTTAGTCGCCCTTTTTAATTAATCCTATTGCTTCATCACAATGTTTTCATATACTCAACCAAATCTTCACGATCCCTATCGCTGAGTTTTAAGCCATATTCGTGGCCTTTATTGCTGTTGCCTGGAAGGCTGGTGTCAAACAAGCTGCCATCGTAACCTGAATCGCGGAAACCTACTTTAATCGGATCAAATTCACGGCTGC
>CAZJNY010000423.1:0-2397 GCA_964547405.1 uncultured Flavihumibacter sp.
GAAGAAATAAATATTCTTCTATATATATTTGCAAGGGCATTTTGACGTTCTCAAAATGCCTTTTTTTATAAACTAATGAATGAGAAAATGACTATGAAAAAAACCATGACCCTGTTTTGCGGATTTTTTTTGCTGGCCGGGTCGTTATCAGCCCAGGACGCCACTGTAAGCGGACTCAAAAAAACTGCGGAAAGAGCCACTTATGATGACACCACCTATAAGTACAATGCAAAGGGCTGGCGCAAGGGCGGGTTGTTTAACCTGAATCTGGCCCAGGGTAGTGCCCGCAACTGGGCTGCTGGTGCAGAACGTTCTTCCATTTCTGTAGCGGGATATTCTACACTTTTTGCCAATAAGAAAAAGGGAAAGTTCTTCTGGGATAATACTCTTGACCTTGGATATGCTGTACAGCGTACCAGTTCGGTAGGAACCCGCAAAACCGATGATAAAATTGATTTTTACAGCAAAGTCGGACAAAAAATCAATGATAAATGGGCGCTGGTAGGAGTTTATAACCTGCGTACTCAGATGACCGATGGATATGATTATAATTACCTTTCAAAGGGAATTCGTCGCCGTGTATCCGGACTCTTTGCTCCAGCCTATATGCTGATTTCCCCGGGTATAGAATGGAAGCCTACTTCCTATTTCAGTGTGATGTTGTCACCGATATCCGCACGCTGGGTAATTGTGAGTAATGATCCGTATAGCTATTATTATGAAAACGGTCAGATTCCTTTACCGGATGGCGGGCAGGAAACCCCACTGGCCGCGCTGTATGGCGTAAACCCCAACAGGAAAGTGGCCATGGAAGCAGGTGCTTATCTGTCGGCCAGCTTTTTTAAGGAAGTGCTTAAGAATGTATCGTATAAGTCCAGGCTGGATCTTTTCTCCAACTATGCAGGAAAGCGGGATCCGATCACGGATGCAAAAATTGGTGCCCAACCCAAGAATATTGACGTCTTCTGGACCAACAGCATTGCGATGAAAGTAAATAAGTTCCTGAGTGTAACCTATAATTTCGACCTGATATACGATGATGATGTAAAACAATTCGGGCCGAATGGAAATTCACCGGGTACCCAGGTAAGATCCCTGTTGGGTGTGGGTTTATCAGCAAAATTTTAAGTTTCGTATCTTTCGCGCTTCCCGGGTTTCCCGGGAAGCTTAATTTTTGTGAAGTATGGCCGCGCAGCAACCCTCTTACCAGATCAAACTGCCGCAGTTCGAAGGACCCTTTGACCTGTTGTTGTTCTTTATTGAGCGGGATGAACTGGATATCTATAATATTCCGATTACCCGCATCATCAATGATTTCCTGGATTTCATTCATGGCCAGGAGAAACTCAATATTGAGTTATCCAGTGAATTCATATTGTTTGTATCTACTCTGATGCGGATCAAGGCAAAGATGCTCTTGCCGCGCAAGGAGATGGATGCACAGGGGAATGAGATTGATCCGCGCCAGGAACTGGTAGATAAACTACTCGAATACAGAAAATACAAACAGGCAGCAGCTGAACTGGCAGAGATGGAAGCGGTACGAATGCTGATGGTGAAGCGAGGCAATGCCCACAAGGAGTTGAGTCATATCGGTGAAGAAGCGAGTGAAGGATCAGAGATCCAGCAGATCACCTTGTTCAAACTGATGAAGTCGTTTGAAAAAGTGATGCAAAAAGTGTACGACCGAAACAACAAACCAGTACATACCGTGGTGCAATACAATTACACCATGGAGAAAAGCCGGGAAAGTGTGTTGGATATCTGTCGAACCAAAAAGACCATGAGTTTTGAGAAACTCTTTGAAGTTTGCGAAAACCGCATTCATGCCATTTTTACCTTCCTGAGTATGCTGGAACTGGTACAGCAGAAATACATGCGCCTCATTGTAGGCGAAGGCCGCAATAATTTCATCGTAGAATGGAATGAGGAGCGGGAGGAAGATGTCAATGATTTTTTACTTCAGTCATAGTTACTATCCAAAAGGGAAGTATCTGTTTACTTAGTTAGTAAATCAAGAAAGATGATGAGATGTATCAAATTTGATACATACTCTTTCTATTCATTGATTTAACTAATAAGTATGAACAATCCAAACGAAAAACAGCGCTATGTTCACCCACATGGTGCCCCCTCAAAAGGTAAGATCTTAATGGTGGCCAGTTCACCGGCAGTTTCAAGTCAAACCGGTTGGCCAATAGGTTTTTGGGCTGCCGAACTCACACATCCCATGTGGGTGTTTGAAGAAGCAGGATACGAAATCGAATTGGTTTCCACTAATGGAGGAAAGCTTGAAATGGATGGTTATTCCAACCCCACAGATGCCAGCGGTTACTCTGCACACGATATCATATCATTGGGGTATCTGCAGAAGCCTGAATTTAACAACATGCTGGA
>CAZJNY010000424.1:0-2396 GCA_964547405.1 uncultured Flavihumibacter sp.
CCGGGATTTCATTACTTACCAGGCACAGGGTTTATCTCGAACCGATCCGAAAGCACCACTGACAAAAGCACAGTTTTCTGTTTTGCAAAAACTGGAAGGCGCCTACCTGCATAATTTCATGTTCCGTAACGATGGGGATTACCGGTTTTCGGATCAGTCTTCCAACTGGGGCTTTTCCTCGGATGCTTACTCAAGCGGAGCTGCCTATGCAGATTTTGACAACGACGGAGATCCTGACCTCGTAATCGTAAATACAGGTAAACCTGCCAGTATTTACAGGAATAACAGTAATGTACAAACGAATAATAATTATATCCGGATCAGCCTGGATGGTAAACCCGGCAACCTGGACGGGATTGGTGCCAGTTGCCTGTTGTATGCCGGAACCCAACAATGGTTCGCCGAGCAGCAGGTAGTAAGAGGCTATCAGTCATCTGTTGACAAACGCCTGATTATCGGACTGGGAACTGTAAACCGGATTGATTCCCTGGTGATCACCTGGCCCGATGGCCGGCGGCAAAAACTGGACAACCCGGAAATCAATAAGGAATTGCTGCTTTCCTATACCAGTAGCCAGCCATCAGCACAGGAGCTTGTGGTTAATGAACCATTTCTTTTTAAGGAAGTTGATGCGCGCACTGTGGGAATCGATTTAGTTCACCGGGAATCGCCCTACACAGATTTTAATATTCAGCCTCTGTTACCGCATAAATTTTCTACTGGCGGTCCAACCCTGGCTGTGGCTGATCTGAATGGTGATCAACGGGATGACTTTTTTATCGGAGGCGCTTACAACCAGTCGGGTATGATTTACCTGCAGCGGGCTGACGGCAGTTTCATCGGACAACCGCTGGATGAAGGAAAAAAAATGCCGGAAGACAGGGGTGCTGTTTTCTTTGATGCAGATGGCGATGGAGATTCCGATCTCTATGTTGTTAGCGGAGGAAACGAGTTCCCGGATGGGGCTGTTCATTACCAGGATCGCTTGTACCTCAATGATGGCAAGGGAAAACTGACCCTGGCAAAAGGACTCCTGCCTGCTATTGCTGCAAGTGGATCCATAGTGGTGGCAGCTGATTTTGACAAGGATGGAGATTCCGATCTTTTTGTTGGCGGACAGCTTCGCCCACAACATTATCCGCAGGCTGGTACTTCACAATTGTTGGAAAACCGCAATGGACAATTTGTACAGGTGGCGACGGAAAAAGCACCGGGACTAGAAACAATCGGAATGGTAACGGGAGCGGTTTGGGGAGATCTTAATAACGATGGATGGACTGATCTGGTGGTAGTGGGGGAATGGATGCCGGTTACGGTGTTTATGAACAACAGCGGACGGTTCGAAAACAAAACAGAAGCAATGGGCTTATCGAAAACAACAGGTTGGTGGAACCAGGTAAAACTGGCAGATTGTAACGGAGATGGACAACCGGATCTGGTACTCGGCAATCATGGCTTAAACAGCCGGTACGCACAAACCGATCATCAGCCTCTTGGTATTTATTGGAATGATTTTGGAAAAACGGGTACCCGGCATGGAGTGATCAGTTATAGCTATGATGGTAAGGTATACCCGCTTCATCCGCGGGACGATCTGATGATGCAATTGCCTTTCTTGCGTAAAAAATTCCCGCTGTATGCAGATTATGCCAAAGCTGAAATGCAGGATCTCTTTCCGGCGGCTGATTTGAAGTCCGCAGAATTCAAAAGCCTGAATGAGTTGCGATCCGGTGTACTTTTAAACGGAGGGGATAGTGCCTGGCAATTCTTACCCTTTCCAATGGAAGCGCAGTTTGCTCCGATTCATGCGATCCTGGTCCAGGACTCAAATGGTGATGGAATGCCGGATATTCTCCTGGCTGGAAATGATGATAGTTTTGAAGTGATCAATGGTCCTGTTGATGCCTTAGAAGGGCTATCCCTGTATGGAACAGGAAACGGACAATTCAACATTAAGCGGGATGGTTTCCGGATGCCTGGGCAGGGCCGGTCAATGATCAAATTAAAAAGACCGGGACGAGCCAGTCTGATTGTAGCAGGACAAAATAATGGCGCAGTGGTTGCCTTTGAAGAACTCAGGGTTTCCGGCGACTGAAATAGCGGAGTTCGTAACGGATTTCATTTTTATTTTCGAAAAGGGGCCGTTTGTTTTTTCGTAGGACCAGCTGGTTGTTGTCCAGTTTTATAATTTCCATTTCATTAGCGGTGCTGGCATTGGGTAAATCACGTATGGCCAGTCGCTTTCCATTTAGCTCAAAGTAATACTGTTTTACTTCTCCCATTCCCTTGCGTAACATAGTGCCATCCGCATGGTATTCATGTATTTCTTTGGGACTTGGATGTTTGTTGGTAAAAGTAAATCCGTTGTGGTAATCAAAAACGGAATCAATTTCCCA
>CAZJNY010000425.1:0-2394 GCA_964547405.1 uncultured Flavihumibacter sp.
GTATCATCACGTATCAGGCAGCAGTTGGACAAGCCTCTCACTTCAATATCAGCAGTTGGACCAATGCAATTTTATACCAGGTAATGGGATTGGCGATCACTATTTTCACTTTATGGACGGCCTATATTGGGTACCTGTTTTTCAAACAAAAAGAGTTTCCGCTCTGGATGAACCAGGGATATATCTGGGGCATCCGGCTGGGCATATTATTTTTTGTATTGGCTGCTTTTCAGGGGGCACATATGTCCATCATTAATCAACACAGTGTTGGCGGACTGGATGGCGGCGAAGGTTATCCGGTTTTGAACTGGAGCCGGATACATGGCGATCTTCGGGTAATACATTTCTTTGGCATGCATTCGCTGCAACTCTTTCCCCTACTGGGATTTTATATGATTCACAGCAAACGATCCATGCAGGTGATTGCAGCCAGCTGGTTGCTGTTTCTCGTATTACTATATGTACAGGTACTGAAAGGTTACCCGTTGATAGGATAAATTTCCCAACTTTGGGAGATGAGGAAATCCATATATAACCCTATTCAGTTGACAGCAACACTCTTACTGCTTTTCATCCTGCAGCCTGCAAAAGCGCAGCGGATCCAGGAATTACCCGGCAAAGAAGGCATCAGTTTTCGTGGCTTAAGTGTAGTGAATGACCGGCTGCTTTGGGTGAGTGGCAATAAAGGAACCGTGGGAAGAAGTTCGGATGGGGGTAAGAGTTTTCAGTGGATGACTGTAAAGGGGCATGAGCAAAGAGATTTCAGGGATATTGAAGCATTTGATGCCGTAACGGCGGTGATCCTGGCAGTGGATTCACCCGGATTGATCCTGCGCACATTTGATGGAGGAGAAAGCTGGCAGGAAGTGTATCGGGATAATCGTTCCGGGATTTTTCTGGATGCACTGCATTTTCGTAATAAAAACGAAGGCATGGCAGTAGGTGATCCCATCGATGGAAAAATAGTACTCCTGTGCACTGCAGATGCAGGCAGAAGCTGGCAACCATATACCAATACGTATCCTGCCCCCATGGAAGGAGAAGCATTTTTTGCAGCAAGCGGAGGAAACATCGTGACCTTAAAAAAAGCCGAAACCATATTTGTAAGTGGCGGAAAACAATCGCGGGTCTTTTATGCTGGTCAGGCATTTGAGCTGCCCTTAAAACAGGGGCAAACCACCACTGGCGCGAATGCTATCGCCCTGAAACATCCGAATCGCAAAGGAGGCGGCAGGCATTGGGTAATTGTTGGAGGCGATTTTGCCAAAGACAAAGAGCAGGAAGGTAATTTTTGTTTCACCCGGGATGGAGGCGCGAGCTGGCACCAGGCAGTAACGTCACCACTAGGCTATCGTTCCGGCATAAGTTATGTGCGAGGCAACCAATTGATAGCATGTGGTACCTCCGGTGTGGATTGGTCCCGGGATGGAGGCCGCACCTGGTCGTTGATTTCACCCGTCGGGTATCATGTGGTTCAAAAAGCAAAGGACGGCAAGGCAGTTTACCTGGCCGGGGGTAATGGCCGCATTGGAAAGTTGATACGTTAAGAAAACTATAGCTGTTGTACTAATTCCCGGATACTCGGCCGTTTGGTATAATCCTCATTAAAATATCGATAACTAATCACCCCGTTTTTGATGATATACACTGCCGGAACGGGCAGTTTGGCACCATTTGTTCCATTCACCTGATTAAAATCGATATTGAATTTTTTGTACCGGTCAATGGTAGCCGAGTCAACGGCATAGGTGACTTTATAGGCATTCATGATGCGCAGTCCTTCATCATGCAGTACAGGGAATTCCGCCTTTGTTTTGGAGACCGTTTTTGCGATATTCTCCTGAATTTCCGGGCTCACCGCCAGTACGCTGGCACCTTTTGCGGAGAGCAGCTGAAGGGAATCCTGCATCTGTTTGATTTGTTTGTTGCAATAGGGGCACCATTGACCCCGGTAGAAGAATACGACTACCGGTCCTTTCTCCACCAGTTTCTCTAGCTGCACCAGTTGACCATGCTGATCAGTTGCTGAGAAATCAGGCGCCTTCTCTCCCACCTGGAGGCCCGATGGCTGTGCATACAGAGTCTGGGCACCAAGTAGCAAAATTCCTATAAGTAATTGTTTCATTTTAGATAGTTGCGGTGTTAAAACTAAAACAGCTGGCGCGCTTTTTATGTCGGCTGCCGGACGAATCAGTAATTTTGGGCATGTTTTTTAAAAAAATACTCGGTTTCCTGGTAAAAATCCTGGTGCCCCGGAAGTCCTGTTGCAAATAAATTTTGGCTGAAACTGGAGCAGACCGTAATATTGCAACCCGTCGGGTACCCGACGGGTAAATTGGAAAAGCCCAGATGGCGGAATTGGTAGACGCGCTAGACTCAAAATCTGGTTCTCGC
>CAZJNY010000426.1:0-2387 GCA_964547405.1 uncultured Flavihumibacter sp.
TTAGCTATTGTCGATGGTACAACAAATAAATAATGAACAGAGTTGTGTTAGAATCCGATTAAAAAACAGTAAATAACAATTACTTAGGAGCTTTTTTGTACAGGTAGAAGGCGACTACCAGGAAGAGCAGGTTGGGCAGCCAGGCGGCCAGAATCGGATGGAAATTACCCTTCGTAGAAAAGACCGTGGAGAATTTATCCATGATCACAAATGTGGCAGCTGAAACAATTCCAAAAGCCAGTTGCAGTCCGGATCCTCCCCGGGTTTTCCGGGCGGCTACAAATACCCCCATGAGGGTCAGGATAATTACCGACACCGGTGTGGCGAGTCGCCGCCAGAACTCCACTTTATAGGTATTCAATCCCTCCGTACCACGGGTTTGCTCGCGCTGGATGAACTCATAGAGTTCAAAGGAATTGAGTTTGTCTTTCAGGTATTCATCGCGCCGCAGCTCATCCGGACGCATGTTCAGATCCACTTCCATATAGGGATGTTTCTGAACCGTTTCTTTGAGTCCATCAATCTTGCGCTCAAATACATTTTCCGCCCGCCATTTCCTGGTGGCCGTATCCCAGCGAACATAATCAGACCGGATATTATATACCACCTGGTTGCCTTTGATTCTTTCCAGGAAAAAATTACTGGCGGATTTATTCAGGGTATCATAATATTTCATACCCACGAACGTCACCGAGTCGGAACGGAAATAGAAATCTCTGCTTCCACCGGCACCCGAAGAATAGGTACTGTTCTTATCAATATAGGTCAGCTTGAACCGGCTGTAGATTTCATTCGCACGGGGAATCACCAGCGCATTGGCCCAGAGCATGATGGCACCCAACAGGAACGCACCTATCAAATAAGGCCGTAGAAACCGGCTGTACGGAATCCCGGTAGCCAGGATGGCCACGGTTTCAGAACGCGCCGCCATTTTGGACGTAAAAAAAATCACCGCGATGAATACAATCAGGGGAAAGATCATCGAGATAATAAAGGGAACAAATCCAAAATAATACTGGGTTACAATGCCCATGAAAGGCAGTCCGGATTTCACAAAATCATCGGTCTTTTCACTGGTATCAATCACCACTGCAATAACCGTAATGGTGAGGATGGCGAACAGGAAGGTCACCATGAATTTTTTGAATATATACCAGTCGAGGATCTTCATGCCATGCCGCTAAAAGCGCTCAAATCTAGTTGAAAATTGGTTAAGGGGATCACAACCTGGTTTTGAGTACCGGGATCATTTCATTCTTCCAGCTATTGAAATCACCGGCCAGTATATGCGCTCTTGCCTGCTTCACCAGCCAGAGATAAAAATTTAAATTGTGTACACTCGCAACCGTCAGTGCCAGGATCTCCTTCGCCTTTACCAGGTGGCGCATATAGGCTTTGGTATAATATTCACTGAAGGGAGAGCCGATGCCATCATCAAGCGGACTGAAATCTTTCTCCCATTTTTTATTGTCGATATTGATCACGCCCTTACTGGTGAACAGCATGGCATTGCGGCCATTGCGGGTAGGCATCACACAATCAAACATATCGATGCCCAGGGAAATATTCTCCAGGATATTCCAGGGTGTACCCACGCCCATCAGGTAACGGGGTTTATCCGCCGGCAGTATCTCACAACAATGCGCGGCATGTTCGTACATCATTTCTTCCGGCTCCCCTACTGATAATCCGCCAATCGCATTGCCCACTGCCCCTTTGGAAGCCACATACTCACAGGAGGCACGACGCAAATCGGTATAGGTACTTCCCTGCACAATCGGGAACAGGTTCTGGGTATGCCCATATTTATCGGGCGTTTCTGCCAGGCGTTTGAAACAGCGATCCAGCCAGCGATGGGTCAGGTCCATGGATTTTTTCGCATAGGCATAATCACTCGGGTAAGGCGGACATTCATCAAAGGCCATAATGATATCGGCCCCAATTACACGCTGGATATCCATCACCGACTCCGGCGTAAACAGGTGGCGGCTGCCATCAATATGACTCTGAAAAAGGGCTCCTTCTTCTGTCAGCTTACGGTTACCCGCCAGTGAAAACACCTGGTATCCCCCACTATCGGTCAGGATGGGGCGATCCCAGCCCATGAATTTGTGCAAGCCCCCTGCTGCTTCCAGCACCTCCAATCCGGGCCGCAGGTAGAGATGATAGGTATTCCCCAGAATGATCTGGGCATTGACATCTTCTTTCAACTGCTGCTGGCTCACGGCCTTCACACTGCCCACTGTACCAACAGGCATGAATATGGGCGTTTCGATAATGCCATGATCGGTTCTAAGGGTTCCCGCGCGGGCCTCAGAAGCCGCATCTTTTCCACAGAGTTCAAATGATAGTGCTGCCATAAGGGGAGCAAAGGTAATTAATCTTAA
>CAZJNY010000427.1:0-2380 GCA_964547405.1 uncultured Flavihumibacter sp.
GTTGATTTCGGTTAGGCTCCACCGGTACACGTACTACCGGTGTTAAATTCCATCCCGATTGTATCAGTGTTTCCTGGGTATTGGCAATGGCGCCATGTGCATATATGGGTTGCTCCAGTTCAGACAGACAGCTGATCACCCGTTGCGCTTTTCCCAGGCTGTACGCGAGTAATACAGAACTGTAACCTGCTGCCTGGTTTTCCAATACCCAATTTCTGATTTGCCGGTAAATGACTTCCTGGTCCTCCCATTGATATATCGGTAAGCCGAATGTAGATTCTGTTATAAAATGATGACAGGGAACCGGTTCGAAGGATCCACTGATGCCATCTGATACTACTTTATAATCGCCACTTACTACCCATACTTCTCCTTTATATTCCACCCGAACCTGGGAGGAGCCGATGATATGTCCGGCCGGATGCAGACTCACCTGTACATCATTAATTGTTAGCGCTTCTCCCCAGTCCAGCGATTGTACGTCCACTGGTCCAAGTCTCAATTGCAGCAGCGGGGCTGTATCCGGGTGACAGAGATATTGTTTGCTTCCCCACCGCGCATGGTCACTGTGTGCATGGGTGATCACTGCCTTCTCAACAGGTTTCCAGGGGTCGATGTAGAAGCCGCCTGGAGCGCAATAGATTCCGGAGGAGGTGAAGGAAAGCAAGGACAATTAAGAATTAAGATTTAAGAATTAAGATTTAGGATTTGCGTCGGCAGCGTTCACTGCAATACTTTACTTCTTCCCAAACCGCGGCCCATTTTTTTCTCCAGGTAAATGGTCGGTTGCAGGTAACGCAAATCTTCTGCGGCAGATCGGCTTTTTTTACTTGCTTCATTACAACATAACAACCGGTCACCCGGAAGGTTTATGCAAAAGCCGGGCCTGCGCTTAGTTTACAGTTGTGATCGTTCCATTCAGGAGTTTGACCACATACATTTTTTTGTTTTCGAAATAATCCAGTTGCTGTTCCTGTTTGTTTAGCAAAACAGGCTGGATATCAAAATCGGTGAAGACCTGGTATTTTTTTTCTCCGAGTCCAAGTGCGAGATTAGGTCCCTGTTCGGCTACCATTTTTCCAAACCGGTACATTACTTCATAACCGCGGAATACCATATCACTGGGACGTGCAAATAATTTATCGCGGAAATAATTGCTGATCGATGTACTTAGCGAATCCGTGCGGATGGGGTTGAATGGAATCGTATAAAATATTTCAAGGTCCTTGTATTCATCACTTTCAAAGTCGCGAATACCATCCCAGGTAGGCATACCCATGATCTGAACCGGATAGGTTTTATTGAGGTCTGCCAGGTAACCGGCTAACTTACGGGCAAACTGAACATCCAGACTTCCGGCAACAGCCAATGTATTTTTTGTGCTATCCAGATAAGGAAGCAGGTTGGTTGCTTCAAAATCTGCAGGCAGGGTCACATATTTCAGTTTTAAGGGAGTACCGGTTTTGGATTTTTCCACCTCATTCAGGTATCCTTTCAGTCTTGTTTCCTGTGCACCATTTCTGGTAAATACGATGATGCTTGCCTGGTTTTTCTTTTTCTCCAGGTATTCGTAAATCCCCTGCGCATGGGTTGCCAGTGTGCTGTTCAGGATCACCATATACGGATTATTGGTGACGCCGGCATCATTGGGCAGATTTACGTTTACAAAGGGAACCTGCTTTTTATTGGCATAATCCGCCCAGGGACGAATTTCATTGTTGGCGATATGTCCTACCAGCAAATTGGCGTTTTGCACGGCTGGTTCCTGCATCAAAGTTTGCAGATTTTTATTTGAACGGGTATCAATCACATTTACATCCAGAGAAATATTTTCTTTATTCAATGAATCGATAGCAAGCTGTACCCCTTCATAAAATTCCAGTCCCGGTAGAAAATAACGCGGAAAGTTTTTTCCATGCCGGTATTGCCCGCCTGCATCAAAGGCAGAATCCAGGTACAGTGGCAGCAGGAAGGTTATAACCTGCTTTTTTTTGACTGGTTGCTCCTGCATTTTTACCAGGGTACTATCCTGTGCCAACACTGGAAATACTGCTGTAGCCAGTAAAACAACCGTAAGAAAAAAGATCCTGCTGGATTTGCGCATGTGCCTGGGGTTTAGTTTCTTATTCCCATTCGATGGTAGCTGGTGGTTTACTGCTGATATCGTATACCACCCGGTTGATACCCCGAACATTGTTGATTATATCACTCGAAATATGTGCCAGAAAATCATAGGGGAGATGTGCCCAGTCGGCCGTCATCCCGTCTACCGATGTTACTGCACGCAGCGCTACAGTAAATTCATAGGTTCTTTCATCTCCCATCACTCCTACACTCTTTACCGGCAGCAGGATGGCGCCTGCCTGCCATACTGATTTAT
>CAZJNY010000428.1:0-2379 GCA_964547405.1 uncultured Flavihumibacter sp.
TTTACTCATTGCATAATTCTCGGCATCGGCTTCTTCCTGCTTGACCTTGCTTTCGTGGCCCAATTGTCCATATCCGATATAGGTTGCGTTGAGCGATTTGTTCAACTCAAACAGGCGGTCGTCATAGGGAGTAGCCACCAGATCAATGGAAGCATTGGAGTTGATATGTGTAAAACTTCCATTACCGCATTCGGCACCTAAATTCCAGTTCTCTTTCAATCCCTGTAGGCGATCACCGCAATAAATGGTGTTAACGATCACTTGTTTTTGTTTGGCGACGGAGCAGGCCTTGGTGAAAGGCAGGTTTCCCTGTAAAAAATCTTCATTACCGGCGATAAAGATCACTTTGTAATGACCGGGACCTTCTTCCCATTTTAACTCATTCAGTGAGTTGTACATAACCTGTCCGCAATATTCATCACCCCCCATAGTTGACAAGCGGAAGAGTTGTCTGGATACCTCATCCAGGTCTGTTGTGAAGGGTGTGATTTGCTCCACATATCCTGAAGATGGTTTGTTGGACGATCTTCCATATTCATAAAGGGCGATTTCGATTTTTGGCGTGTAGCCATCACAGTTAGATTTACCGAGCAGGCTTACCATATTCCAGAGTTGGGCTTTTGCCTGTGCAATTAGTCCGTCCATACTATTGCTGACATCCAGCAGGATGGCGACCTGAACTTTTCGGGTAGAGGGAGGAAGAGGGGAGGTTTTATTCTCATTCGCGGATGTTGCAGTAATGGTTTGCGCTGCAGGATCCTGTCGGTTTTTTTTTCCTGTGCCGGCTGCAGAATAAATAATACCGGTACAGAGGAACAGTCCTCCTGCCAGGAGGCTGCCTTTCATTAAGCGGGTTGGCATGGTGATGATTTTCCGTTTAGATGATCCGATGGAAAATTTTTCACAGCCCCAATCCCGCCTTTACAGAATGTTTAACACTGTTCACCCGACCGGTGGCACCGGTCGGGTGAGGTTAGAGTGCTCCGAGTTCGGCGGCAGAAATATAGTTATCCTCGACGGAGGATTTTCCAATAAAACGGAAATAGCGGCAGCTAACAGGTTTGGAAAGCTGTATTACCTGTTCAATCGGGTTGGCTTTGATATTGGCGAATTCACCGGTTGCTACCGTGGACCAGGTTTTCGCGTCGGAGCTGACCTGCCATTCATATTGCCCCACTACGCCCCAGGAACCACCTGTACGGGGCAGGTAGGTAAAGGCCTTAATCAGTTGCTCCTTACCCATATCCACTACTATTTCCTGAGGGGGTGGGCTCATTTCCTGTTCGCTGGTCCAGGTATACCAATGTGTAGACGGATCATTGTCGATCGCATGGTAGGCCGCCCCGGCAGGATTCTTACTTTCTGAGGAAACAGACAGCACCTTCCAGTCCTTTTTACTCAGGCTGCCCGGAGCCGCAGTTATTGAATAGCTAACGGAAGGCAACTGATCCGGTTCTTTAAAAACACCAATATCACTAAGCGCAAGGCTAACCGGAGATTGAAGGATCCGAATGCGGAGTTGCCGGGTAGTCAAAAAGGAAGATAACCGAACCAGCCGGTTAGCCCCGATACTGGTAGCCTGTGCTACTTCCTGCCAGTCATTACCAGTTTTAACATCAATCGCAATGCGTTCGATGCGTTGACCAAGCCGGATGTTTTCACGTAACCGGATGATATTAAATTTTACCGGCTCTTTCCATTCCAGTACCAGCTCCGCGTTGGTAACAGAATCATCCGTAGCCCAGTAGGAATAGCGATCCTCATCGGTGAGAAAGCCGGTACCGAATTGTTTGGCAGCATTACCGCGTATATTACTCGACGTTAGTGTAGCCGAAGTGGCCAGATTGGATGAAAATGTTTCTTTCAGGAGGGCACCAAATTTTTGTAGAGATTCCACATCATTGGCATGCAGCAGACCTCTCTTATCCGGTGCAAGTCCGAGATCCAGTGCCCCACCCCTTCCAACGCTTTTAAAATAGAGATCAAACAACTGGGCGGGAGTTTTCACCCGGTGATCCTGATCAGGATGATAAAACCAGCCTGGCCGTAGGGGAACATCACATTCAGCGGGTTTCCAGAATTCGCCATTTCGGGTACCCTCCGGCGATAACCAGTATTTCAGTTCGCCGGGTGCTGCTACTTTTTTCCCATCTACGGGTTGTGGGGTAAAGGTAGCCCAGGAAGTCTCAGCCGCATGCCCCTCTTCATTACCGACCCATCGCACATCTCCCATATCATTGAAGATGACTGCTCCGGGTTGAAGATCCCTGACCATCTGCCAGGTGGTATCCCAACCGTAATAAGTGGTGCGGTCAATGGTCCTCTTTTCCCGGGCACCGCCATAATAGCCGTCTCCGCCATTAGCCCCGTCGAACCAGG
>CAZJNY010000429.1:0-2371 GCA_964547405.1 uncultured Flavihumibacter sp.
TGTAATCTTACATGAATATGTTTGTTGCATTTTGTAACCAGGTTTTCATAAAAATCCATTTGGGTGGCAGTTGCTTCCAATGAATCAAATGAAACGCCGTAGTAGGCAATTACCTCAGGATCACTCAGTCCTTTAAATACAAAAGGCTGATCGGATCTGAGAACTGGTTCCAGTAAATAGTCGCCGGCTTTACAAGCACGTAGCTGAAGCATGCATTAAAACTACGAATTAATTTTTCGAAGCTTTAATGAGACCGATGAAATCATCGAACAGGTAGCGGCTATCATGTGGGCCGGGTGTGCTTTCCGGGTGGTATTGAACAGAGAATGCCGGTTTACCTTTTACGCGGATTCCTTCAATGGACTGATCATTCAGGTTTACGTGCGTAATCTCTACATGGTCTGCTTTTTTTACAGCTTCCGGATCCACTCCAAAACCATGATTCTGGGTGGTGATTTCGCATTTGCCGGTGATCAGATTTTTAACAGGGTGATTTAAGCCACGGTGACCATGATGCATTTTAAAGGTCGGGATGCCGTTGGCAAGAGCCAGTAACTGATGCCCGAGGCAAATCCCGAACATGGGTTTATTGGTATCGAGAATTGATTTTACGGTAGTAACGGCATAGTCCATTGGAGCAGGATCACCCGGACCATTACTGATAAAATAGCCATCGGGAGCGAATTTCTGCAGTTCCTCAAAATTGGTTTTTGCGGGATACACACGAACAAATGCGCCCCGGTCAACCATACATTGAAGAATATGTTTTTTCACTCCATAATCCAGCACTGCAATACGGATATCGCTGTTCGGATCACCCATTTCATAGGGCTCTGTTGTGCTGACTACACTGGCAAGTTCCAGTCCGTCCATCGAAGGCACCTGGCTCAATTGTTTCTTTAATGCTTCCACATCGAAGAGTTCGGAGGAGATGATGCAGTTCATAGCACCTTCGGTACGCACTTTGGCAGTAAGCGCACGGGTATCCACCCCTTCAATGGCAACAATATTATTTTCCTTCAGGTATTCATCCAGGGAACCTTTGGCAAGCCGGCGGCTGAATTGCTCTTCTAGGTTACGGCTGATGATACCGCGCACTTTTACAGAACCGGACTCCACATCTTCATCTTTCACACCATAGTTACCAATATGTACGGTGTTCATAATGATCACCTGACCATAATAGCTGGGATCAGTAAACACTTCCTGGTAACCGGTCATACCGGTATTAAAACAAAGCTCACCGGTAGTAGTACCGATTTTACCAAAAGCCTTACCATAGTGAACCGAGCCATCCTGCAGTACGAGGATAGCCATTTGTTGAGGAGTTTGTTGCATGTTTATTGGGAAAAAAGTTTTGCAAATATCCGTAAAAAAAAGGCAGAATGGAAAACCATTCTGCCAGTTATTGAAAATCAATCATTCATCCTTATTCAGCCGCTTTTTCAGGGGTTGCTTCAGCGGGTGCTTCGGTAGTGGCTTCAGCAGCAGGAGCTTCGGCTTTCGCTTCGGTCGCCTTTTTGCTACCACGACGGGTTCTCTTGGCTGGTTCAGCTTTCGCTTCAGCTGTTTTACCGTATACTTCATTGAAGTCTACCAGTTCAATCAGCGCCTGCTCAGCGTTATCACCAGGACGTGCACCCAGTTTCAGGATACGGGTATAACCACCGGGGCGGCCACCAACTTTTTCAGCGATGGTGCTGAAGAGTTCAGTAACTGCCTCTTTATTCTGCAGGTAACTGAAAACCACACGACGATTATGGGTATCGTTTGATTTAGCCTTGGTAATCAGCGGCTCGATATACACACGCAGTGCCTTGGCTTTCGCCAGTGTAGTCACAATACGTTTGTGTTCGATCAGGTTGATACTAAGGTTAGCCAGAAGGGCTTCTCTGTGAGCTTTCTTACGGCCCAGGTTGTTGATTTTGTCTCCGTGACGCATGACTTGTTGTTTTACGGCTGCACCGTGTCAGGAATTGCAGCCTTTGTTAAGTGAGATGTGAAATGTGAGATGTGAGACGATTTGCCCATAACTCATGTATTTCACTAAACTCACTTCGATTATTAATTATTAAATCTTACTTCTTAAATCTTAAATCTTAACTCTCCCTTCTCAGTCTTCCTTGTCGATTCCCAGTTTAGCCAGGTCCATACCGAAGCTAAGTCCGCGCTCATGTAAAACCTGCTCGATTTCAGCCAGTGATTTCTGACCGAAGTTGCGGAATTTCATGAGGTCTTCCTGCTCGTATTGAACCAGTTCGCTAAGGGAATTGATTTTGGCAGCTTTCAGGCAGTTAAATGCACGAACGCTCAGGTCGAGATCTTCCAGTGGAGTCTTCAGCACCTTGCGCAGTTGCAGGGTCTGTTCGTC
>CAZJNY010000430.1:0-2340 GCA_964547405.1 uncultured Flavihumibacter sp.
TTTTTTGAATTCATGGCAGAGAGTTTATATATATAATTAAATGTACAATAATCCAGACAAAAAAAGGGAGCATCCGGTTGGATGCTCCCTAAAATAAATCTACCAAATGAATTAACTGTTGATCGCGGCTATACCTGGCAATACTTTTCCTTCAAAGTATTCAAGCATGGCGCCACCTCCGGTTGAAACATAACTTACTTTTTCTGTATAACCGAACTGGTTAACCGCAGCCACCGAATCACCACCGCCTACCAGGGAGAAAGCTCCATTTTCAGTTGCAGCTGCCACCGCATCGGCGATAGCTTTTGTACCAGCCTGAAATTTTTCCATTTCAAAAACACCCATCGGGCCGTTCCAGAGAATGGTTTTTGAAGCCAGAATCACGTCAGCAAATTGTTTGCTGGCTTCCGGACCAATATCGAGTCCCATCCAGCCATCCGGGATCTGATCACTTGGCGCTGTTTGGGTATTGGCTGCGGCATCAAACTTGTCTGCCGCAATGGAATCTGCCGGCAGGTGAATCCGAACTCCTTTCTTTTTAGCTGTTTCCAGCAAAGCGGCAGCCATCTCCAGCCGGTCTTCTTCACAAAGTGAATTACCAATCGATCCGCCTGTTGCTTTTTTGAAGGTATAGGCCATACCACCACCTATGATAATATCGGTTGCGCGTTCCAGTAAGTTTTCAATGATCAGAATTTTATCTGATACTTTGGCGCCACCGATAATAGCGGTAAATGGTTTCTCGGAGTTGTGCAGTACTTTTTCAGCACTTTTCACTTCGCCTTCCATTACGAGGCCGAAGAATCTTTTATCTTTCGGAAAGAATTCAGCGATAATTGCCGTTGAGGCGTGAGCACGATGCGCAGTACCAAAAGCATCATTTACATACACATCACCCAGTTTGGCCAGTTTTTCCGCAAACGTTTTATCACCTTTTTCTTCCTCTTTGTAAAAACGGAGGTTCTCCAGCAGCAATACCTGACCTGGTTGAAGAGCGGCGGCCTGCTGAACAGCTTCTTCACCAATACAATCTGCAGCGAATGCCACCTCCGTACCAATAGATTTTGATAAATGCGCTACGATATGGCGAAGGGAATATTTATCTGTTGGGCCGTCTTTGGGTCTTCCCAGGTGACTCATCAGGATAACCGATCCGCCATCTTCCAGAATTTTCTTTATGGTAGGAATGGCGGCACGAATGCGGGTATCATCCGTAATTTCGAAAGCAGCATTCAGGGGAACATTAAAGTCCACCCGGATAAGCGCTTTTTCACCCGCAAAGGAATGTTGACTAAATTGACTCATAGAAAAAAACTTGCGATAAAAAAATAAAAGCGGGCATAACCCGCTTTTCAAATTATTTGGAAATAAGTCCGGCGAAATATTTCACAGTGCGAACCAGCTGGCTCACATAGCTCATTTCATTATCGTACCAGCTAACGGTCTTAACCAGTTGCTGATCTCCAACTGAAATCACTTTTGTCTGTGTAGCGTCAAAGATGGAACCGAACGTAGAACCAATGATGTCCGAGCTTACGATTTCATCTTCGGTATAACCAAAGCTTTCATTGCTGGCAGCTTTCATCACACCATTCACTTCTTCCAGAGTAACTTTTTTACCTAGTACGCATATCAGTTCAGTTACGGAACCAGTGATGGTTGGAACACGCTGTGCACCACCGTCCAGTTTGCCTTTCAGTTCAGGCAATACCAGGCCGATTGCTTTAGCAGCTCCGGTACTGTTGGGAACGATATTCGCAGCAGCAGCTCTTGCACGGCGCAAATCACCTTTTGCATGGGGAGCATCCAGGGTATTCTGATCGTTCGTGTAGGCATGGATGGTAGTCATGCTACCAATCGTGATACCAAACGAATCATTCAGTGCTTTTGCCATTGGAGCCAGGCAGTTGGTAGTACAGGAAGCGCAGGAGATGATTTCTTCTGAACCATCCAGGATAGCGTGGTTTACATTGAAAACAATTGTTTTCAGATCACCGGTAGCCGGAGCAGAAATCACTACTCTTTTTGCACCTGCTTTCAGGTGAGCAGCGGCTTTATCCTTATCGGTAAAGAAACCGGTACTTTCGATCACTACATCTACTCCATGATTTCCCCAGGGAATTTGAGCGGGGTCTTTCTGTGCATATATTTTAACCTCATCGCCATTAACGATGATGGCATCCTGTGTAGCTTTAACATCGGCATCGAAGCGACCCTGTGCGCTGTCGTATTTCAGCAGGTGAGCCAGCACAGCCGGAGAAGTCAGATCGTTGATAGCAACCACATCAATACCTTCCATGTTATAAATCTGGCGGTATACGAGACGTCCAATTCTTCCGA
>CAZJNY010000431.1:0-2337 GCA_964547405.1 uncultured Flavihumibacter sp.
GCAGGTCTTCTTCAAATTCACTCAGCATGCGATACAACAGATCGTAACTGGCACAAGCGTCCTGAGGTAGGGTATAGTTATCTGTCAATTGACGAATCTGTTCCAGAATGCTGCCGGCAGTATCATGTTCATGTTCCATCACATGAACCGGGTTTTCAATGCTGCCAAAGCGGGAAGCGGTTAATCCATCCTTCTGATTTTTTACAGCAACCAGTTCTTTTATATAGGGAAACAGGATTTGTTCTTCTTTCACAAGGTGTGAACTCAATTCGTTGGCCAGGGCTTCAACAAGGGGTTGAATCGTATTTAATTCGGGATGACGATCTCCATGAACCCGTTGCACTTTCGCAGCATAATGCCGCATATCCGGCAGTACCCGCTTCACATAACTGTGGTGTGTATTAACTATATAATCCGCCAGGAAATCGCTGCTCCAGTCCTGGTAGGGAATTGGCCTGGTGCTTGCTGCAAGATGATCTGCCTGTTGCAGTTCTCTTTCTACAGCTAACAGATCAAGTCCTTTTTCGGCACAGGCCTGGTCCAGTGTTTTTTTACCACCGCAACAAAAATCAAGTCCGTATTTCTTGAAAACCTGCGCTTTGCGGATGTCTTTGGCAGCAATTTGTCCCAGTGTTTCTTTGGGCTCCCCTACCGGATGTTTACTGATCTTCACTTTCCACCAGTCTGGTCCCTGCTCCAGGTATTCCCAGTTAAAAGTATTGCCTCTTTCGCCCAATAACTGATAGTAAAGTGGTTTGGGATCATGGTCATTGTGAATCGTAAAATTTTCTCCCTGCTCTAACGAATCAAAGCGGGCAAAAATAGTAGGGTGTTTCTGAAGGGGCTCCAGGAGCGTTACATCCAGGATCCTGTCGGTTGTTGCAGTAGCCATATAAAGGGTTTTAATTGTTTGATGCAACAAAGATAGGCAATCATGTTGATTAAAAGTATTTATTTACTTTTATTTAAGTTCTCATTAGCGTATTGTTCACTGCCAAAACGTAATCAGCCGATGGTCGGAGTGAAATCCGGGCCCATCGGCTGAAACTGGTAAGAAGATTCCTGCCTTAATTCAGGACTTCTTCAGGGAAGCCATATCAATGACAAAGCGATATTTCACATCTCCTTTCAGCAGGCGTTCATAGGCTTCATTGATATCCTGCATGCGGATCATTTCGATATCAGAAACGATATTGTGTTTTCCGCAGAAATCCAGCATTTCCTGTGTTTCGGCGATGCCACCAATCATTGATCCGGCGAATGTGCGGCGCATTGGTATCAAACTAAAAGGAGCAACCGGTAGCGGATTTTCGGGTGCACCCACCAATACCAGCGCACCATCTACCCGTAACTGATTCAGATAGGCATTGATATCATGCTGGGCAGAAACCGCATCCAGCACAAAATGGAGTTTTCCGGCATAGCGTTGCATCTGGGCTTCATCTTTTGACAGCACTACATCATCGGCACCCAGTCTTTTGGCATCTTCAACTTTTGAAGGAGAAGTAGTGTACACAATCACTTCGGCACCCATCGCTTTAGCGATTTTTACACCCATATGTCCGAGTCCGCCGATACCAACGATGCCCACTTTTTTACCCGGACCAACTTTCCAGTGCTTCAACGGAGAATAGGTGGTGATACCGGCACAGAGCAGGGGTGCTGTAGCGGCGAGATCGAGGTTTTCAGGAACACGCAAGACAAAGGCTTCATCTACCACGATGCTTTCTGAATAGCCACCATAGGTAGGCGTACCAAGATGTTTATCCGGAGCATTGTAGGTTTGGGTATGACCGGTACTGCAATATTGTTCGAGGTCTTCTTTGCAATAATCACAATCGCGGCAGCTATCCACCAGGCAACCCACCGCGGCATGATCACCTACTTTGAAATTTTTTACATGGGCTCCCACACTAACTACTCGGCCAACAATTTCATGTCCGGGTACACAGGGATAAATTGTCCCATGCCATTCATTCCTGGCCGTATGTAAATCAGAGTGACAAACACCGCAATAGAGAATTTCTATTTCCACATCGTGGGCTTGGGGTGCACGGCGGTTAATATTCAGGGGATTCAAAGCTGCATCGGCTGCCTGAGCGCCGAAGGCTTTGACAGGTTTGGTGGGGATGGAGGAAACTGACATAAAATAGTATTGAAAAGTTTAAAATACGAAGTGTAGGAAGCTAACAAGTGTCCTTATGTAAAGTTCGTATTAAACCCATCGCATTTCCTGCATTTGTAAAACAAAAAAGGAGCTGCAAAACTGCAACTCCTTTCTATCGGTCGGGAAGACAGGATTCGAACCTGCGACCCCCTGGTCCCAAACCAGGTGCG
>CAZJNY010000432.1:0-2337 GCA_964547405.1 uncultured Flavihumibacter sp.
TTCATCGGGCCATTTCCCTCTGCCTTTCTTGATAAGCGATGCTCTAAAGAACTGACGCAAAGGTAGGGGGATTTGTTTGATATCTCCAAACTTTAGTAGCCAATTACTGTTTTCAGATCTGTCAGATACTTACTTATTCATCTGTTGGAGAGCTTAGATTTGCACTATGAAAAAAAAGAAGGCGGTCGCTGCAGAAGTACAGGAAATGATCGAGGTTACCGGCGCGCGGGAACATAATCTGAAAAATATCGATATACAACTCCCGAAAAATCAATTGGTGGTTTTTACGGGTGTAAGTGGCAGTGGGAAATCCTCGCTGGCTTTTGATACCATCTACAATGAAGGACAACGCCGGTACATGGAAAGTTTTTCCGCCTATGCCCGCCAGTTTGTAGGCGATATGGAACGCCCGGATGTGGATCGGATTACAGGGCTTTCTCCCGTAATATCCATTGAACAGAAAACGACCAATAAAAATCCCCGGTCCACCGTGGGTACTATTACGGAAGTATACGATTTTTTACGCCTGCTCTATGCCCGAGCTTCTGATGCTTACAGCTACAATACCGGGAAACAAATGACCAAATTTTCCGAAGAGGAGATTGTTGATAATATTTTCAGCAAGTATTCCAAACAGAAGATTTCCTTACTGGCTCCATTGGTGAGAGGCCGGAAAGGGCATTATCGTGAACTCTTTGAAGATATCCGCAAGAAAGGTTATCTCAAAGTGCGGGTAGATGGGGAAGTGAAAGACCTGGTTCCGAAAATGCAGGTGGATCGGTATAAGATTCATGATATCGAAGTTGTCGTGGATCGCCTGGCTGTTACTCCGGATATGAAACTGCGCCTCAGTCAGAGTGTGCAGAAATCGATGCAGGTCGGCAAGGGACTTCTCTTTCTTCTTCTGAACGATAGCAACCAGATCATTCAATACAGCCGGCAGCTGATGTGCGAAGACACAGGTATTTCTTACGAAGAGCCTTCCCCCAATAGTTTTTCTTTTAACTCACCCTATGGTGCCTGCCCAACCTGTAAGGGGCTCGGAACGGTTTACCAGGTGAGCATGGAGAAGATTATTCCCGACTGGGATAAAAGTATCAAAGAGGGTGCGATTGCCCCCCTTGGTGAAGAACGGGAAGCCTATGTGTACAAGCAGGTGCAGCAACTGGCGAAAAAACATAAGATTGATCTGAAAAAACCGGTTCGCGACCTGCCGGATGCGCAACTTAATTTGGTACTTTATGCTACGGAAAAACCGGCGGACGTTTCGGATTTTGATTTCGATGAGCTTGGTTCCGCAGACCGTGTATATGCCGAAGAATTTGAAGGTGTCATTCCGCAATTGAAACGCTGGTTTGCTTCCGCCAGTTCAGATGGTATTCGCGAATGGGCGGAAGGTTTCATGGATCTCACCACCTGTACTTCTTGTGATGGTGCCCGTTTGAAAAAGGAAAGTCTCTGGTTCAAAGTTGATGGTAAAAACATTGCGGAAATAAGCCAGTATAACCTGGATAAGCTGCTTATCTGGTTCAATGGACTGGAACCGCGGTTATCGGCCAGGCAACGTGTTATTTCTAAGGATATATTAAAAGAAATCAGAGAACGATTACAATTTCTGCTGGATGTTGGACTATCTTATCTCACCCTGAACCGGGCTACGAAAACCCTTAGCGGCGGGGAGTCACAACGAATCCGCCTTGCCACGCAAATCGGTTCCCAGTTGCAGGGCATTACCTATGTGCTGGATGAACCAAGTATCGGGTTGCACCAGCGCGATAACCACCGGTTGATAACGGCTCTTCAAAATCTGCGAAATATTGGAAATAGTGTGCTGGTTGTTGAGCATGATAAAGACATCATGATGGCGGCGGATTTCCTGGTAGATATTGGTCCGCGGGCCGGGAAGTTCGGAGGTGAAATTGTTGCGCAGGGCACACCGAAAGAGGTACTTGCTTCCAATTCTGAAACAGCGCAATACCTGAGTGGTAAAAAAAATATTGATGTTCCGGAGGCGCGCAGAAAGGGGAGTGGTTCCAGTCTTGATCTGAAAGGCGCGAAAGGGAATAACCTGAAGAATGTTTCGGTAAAATTTCCATTGGGAAAACTGATCCTGGTAACAGGTGTGAGCGGTAGCGGAAAGAGTACCCTGATCAATGATACCCTCTATCCGATTTTATCACAGTACTGTTATGAGTCCAAACAGAAACCGCTCGATTATAAATCCATAAAAGGACTGGAACATATCGATAAAGTGATTGAGATCGATCAGTCGCCGATTGGCCGAACTCCCCGTAGCAATCCGGCTACCTATTGTGGTTTTTTTACAGAAATCCGGCA
>CAZJNY010000433.1:0-2318 GCA_964547405.1 uncultured Flavihumibacter sp.
TATGAGAGGGTGGAGCCTCATAGAAAACCTGAGACGCATCCAACCTTCCCGATACTATCTGCATGGGATCTTCGTGAACCCGGTATCCTCCTATAATTTCCAAATCTATCCTTCCATTCATCAACATTTGATGCCAGGAGAACAGGCGCTCCTGGTTCAGGGGCTCACTGTAACTTCTGTAGAGATCTACCATCATTCGGGAAACACCTGTTTCTTTGGGACCAGACCTTCTTCCATCTGTCGGAAAGCCTAACTGTCCGCGGATGGATGATTGAACAGAATCTCTGTCCAATATCTCACCTTCAATTTTTGATGTATCAATAGCTTCATTGCTCAAAATGGTCACCTGTAATTCATCAACATCCTGGGATGACACAGAATTAAGTGAACCTACAATCAAACCCGTATTCCGATGAAATTCGCGTTCTGATTGTATGAATGCCGTTACGCCAAAGCTGAAGTTTGGCCAATCCGGTCTCTCCCAAATCCACTTCATGAGCTATTACAATTAGTCCTATAGCTCAAAAATAATAAATAAATGAGTTATAGAGCGATTTTCTATTCCTCTTAAGCAAAGGCAATCATCTCCTAAACTGCTCCTTATACTGTGCTCCAATTGGAATAACCGCCACGCCGATTTCAATTTCTGCAGCAGTATAGGAGCTTATCTTCTTTTTATTAACGAGGAATGATTTGTGCACGCGGATAAAGCTGTCAGACAGGTCCTGGTCCAACTGACTGATTTTATGGATACTGTTTTTTCTTTAGTTGAATCCTATCTTATACTTTCTCTCTTTATATGCAATCTGAAAAACGTATCAATTGCCTGGGAAAAGCTTAAAGACCTGGCTCTTTAATCCAGTATTCCAGTGGCGTATGATAACCTTTCTGCCCCTTGCTTTTATACAACCAATCCATAAAAATATCTTCATGAACAGTTGTTTCAATATCGTCATAACTTGGATAACGATAATTATAGTGAGTTACCTGCAATACCATTTGGTTGATATGTGCCAGCATTGATTTATTGCTGGTTTTACTCACCACATAATCCGTCCCCAGGCTCATTTCGGTTTCTATAAAATTCGGTGGAAAATTATACCTGTACAACAGCTGCTCTAATTGCTGACGAAAAGCAGCTATTGTTGTGGCAATTGTTTTTCCTTTGACCACCACCGTTAATAAGGAGGGCTCATGTACATATAACAAGAGCATTTTACCCGTGAAGCCGCTTCCGCACATTACAACATACCAGTTATGCATGCGTTGATCCGGAGCTGCCTGGCTAATATGCAGCACAGGTTTTATTCTGCAGGTGTTTAATAGTTTTTGAGTCGCGTGAAAATGGAACATACAATAGCACAAGTATATGATTTTCTTTTCTCACCCTTGGTTATTAACATTTGTCAATCTGTAGCCTACACCTTTCCCCCAACTTTGTGATCAAATTCTTTTATGGCATTCTTCTTTGGGTTGTTGTCTTTGCAACTGGTAATCTGGCTGATTAGTAAATTTTTGAAAAGAGGACCCTTTCAATCTTTTTGGTCTGCCGCCTTGCTGGCGCTGCCGCTTATGTTTACCCAGGTGGGACTGGTGCATATCCTGAATCCGGATAGCCTTACCTACATGATTGACAATTTGCTGCCGAATGCCCGCCTGATCATACAACTCACCGGTATTTTTGAAGTCCTGGTTCCCTGGGGATTGCTTTTTCCCGCCTATCGCGAATGGACTGCCTATCTGCTGATTGCTTACCTGGTTGCCGTTTTTCCTGCTAATATCCAGGTAGCTATGAATGGTCTTTCTGCCCCGGGAGGTTTACCCAGCGCTCCCTGGTATACCTGGAGCCGGTTACTCTTTCAGCCGGTTTATTTCTTTTGGGTATGGCGCGCTGCCCGAAATTGATCGGCTTTTATCCAGTTTCTTAAGTTGGCTGTTTTTGACCGAATACTGTCCTTTTTTGAGCAGGAAGCCTTGCGAGCTTTGTGTTCTATTACAAACACAAAAACAACAAACATGAAACTTCCAGCATTGCTCTCACGAAAATTCAGGTTGGCGGCAAGTCTGCTTTTACTTGTAACTTTAATAAGTTCCTGTGAGAAAGAAGTCTTTACCCAGGGTACCACGAAAGAGTTTAAACTGCAATCAAGTTCCAATGGTGCTACCTATGATATAGCTGTAGGATTACCCGATAATTACAACCCTGCTGAATCCTATGCTACTGTTTATGTACTTGATGGAAAAGAAATATTTGGCTTTACCGCAAACCGCTGCAAAGAAATAGCAACCCGGCTGAACACAAAAAATGTACTGGTGGT
>CAZJNY010000434.1:0-2304 GCA_964547405.1 uncultured Flavihumibacter sp.
TAACCTCTCTTAAACCAGTACATCCGCTGCTCCGATGTGCCGTGGGTAAATGACTCCGGAACTGTATAGCCCTGGGCCTGTTTCTGTAAGCGGTCATCGCCGATCGCATTGGCAGCACGCATGGCTTCCTCAATATCATTGGC
This sequence comes from uncultured Flavihumibacter sp., assembly GCA_964547405.1. Lineage (GTDB taxonomy): Bacteria > Bacteroidota > Bacteroidia > Chitinophagales > Chitinophagaceae > Flavihumibacter. Next base: position 144 of record CAZJNY010000434.1, read on the forward strand.
ATCCAGCAGGTTCTTGTTGGCCGTATGATGCGCCCATACTCCTGCCAGAAAATCCGCCTGCAATTCCAGCATCACTGAATATTTATTGTACTCTTCCTGGCTCACCTGCTGACGGATCTGCGCCAGCTTCTGTGTTGTGCCCAACAAAGTCTGGATATGATGCCCCACTTCATGCGATACCACATAAGCCATCGCAAAATCTCCCGGAGCACCAAAGCGCTGGGATAGCTCATCGTAGAAGGAGAGATCGATGTATAATTTCTGGTCACCCGGACAATAAAACGGCCCACTCGCGGCACTTGCTGAGCCACAGGCCGATTGCACAGCACCACTAAAGAGCACCAGCGTTGGTTCCCGGTACTGTGATCCATTTTCCGAAAACACCTTATTCCATACATCCTCGGTTTCTGCCAGCACCACCTTCACAAATCCCGCCAGCTCATCCTCCCGGGCCTTGGCCTCTGCACTCATCGGTGCACTGCCGCCCCCCGGTGCCTGCAATTGTGATACATCCACATCTCCCCCCAAAAACAGGTTGAACAGCAGAGCAATAATGCCCAGGATTCCACCTCCAATGGCTACCGGTCCGGCCATGCCGCGACGATCTTCAACATTTCCGCTTTCGCGTCTTCCTTGCCAGCGCATAATTAGTATTTGTTAACAAATTAAGGAGAAAAGGCATACGATCTTTGGATGCAGTTTGAATATTTTATGACGCAATTCTGCAAACCCGTTTGATTACAATTGAATACTTTTAGCACTTTTTAGAAAGAACCAACATGAAACGACTGAAATGGTGTTTTGTCCTGTCGATGAGCCTGATGGCTTCGATTGCTACCGCCCAACTCCTTCAACCCATCGATTATGTCAACCCGCTCATGGGTACCCAATCGTTGTTTAGCCTCTCCAACGGAAATACCTATCCCGCTATCGCACGTCCCTGGGGCATGAATTTCTGGACCCCCCAAACCGGTAAAATGGGCGATGGCTGGGCCTATGTGTACACTGCTGATAAAATTCGTGGCTTTAAACAAACCCACCAACCTTCTCCCTGGATGAACGATTATGGCCAGTTTGCCATCATGCCGGTTACCGGTTCACTGGTCTTTGATCAGAATAAAAGAGCCAGTTGGTTCTCCCATAAAGCTGAAACCGTATCTCCCGATTATTACAGCGTGTACCTGGCCGATTATGATGTAACTACCGAAATCACGGCCACCGAAAGAGCTGCACAGTTTCGGTTCACCTTTCCCAAATCCGATAGCTCCTTCCTCGTGATTGATGCATTTGATAAGGGCTCCTTCGTGAAAATTCTCCCTAACGAAAAAAGAATCATCGGTTATACCACCAAAAACAGCGGGGGAGTACCCGCCAATTTCAAGAACTATTTTGTTCTCGAGTTCGATCAACCCTTCACGTTAGCCTATACCTGGCACGATTCGGTGCTGGTGAAAGATCAGCTCGAAATGAAAGCCAATCATGCCGGTGCAGTTGTTGGTTTTAAAACTGTAAAGGGTCAAAAAGTCAATGTAAAAGTCGCTTCTTCGTTCATCAGCGATGAACAGGCCCTGCTCAACCTGCAGCGTGAAATTGGAAAAGAATCCTTTGATCAGACACGCAAAGCTTCCCGCGCTATCTGGAATGAAACCCTCGGCAAAATAAAAGCCGAAGGTGGTGCGGATGAACAACTGCGTACTTTTTACTCCTGCCTCTATCGCACGGTTTGTTTCCCGCAGAAACATTATGAATACGATGCCAATAATAAAATCGTGCATTATAGTCCGTATAATGGAGAAGTATTGCCCGGTTACATGTATGCCGGTACCGGTTTCTGGGATACCTTCCGCGCACTGTATCCCTTGCTGAATCTGCTCTATCCTTCTATCAATAAGGAAATGCAGGAGGGACTCATCAACGATTTCAAAGAAGGTGGTTTCCTTCCGGAGTGGAGCAGTCCGGGTTTCAGAAATGTAATGGTGGGTAACAACTCCGCTTCTGTTGTTTCGGATGCTTACATGAAAGGACTTCGTGGCTATGATATCAATAAATTATACGAAGCGCTTTTGCATGGTGCGAATAATGAAGGTCCGCTCGATGCAGTTGGCAGAAAGGGTGTGAGCTATTACAATGAACTCGGTTATGTTCCCTATGATGTAAAGAT
>CAZJNY010000435.1:0-2283 GCA_964547405.1 uncultured Flavihumibacter sp.
ACTCCTACACTCTTTACCGGCAGCAGGATGGCGCCTGCCTGCCATACTGATTTATATAAGTTGTGTTCTTTGAGTCCGGAGATGTATCGGTGATCGGCTTCCTGCAGCAGTTTAACTTTTTCTTCTGTTATTTCACCCAGGATGCGGATGGCCAGACCAGGTCCGGGGAAGGGATGCCGGTCGATTAGTTCATCCGGTATGCCCAGCTCGCGACCCACTTTTCGAACTTCATCTTTGAATAAGTAACGCAGGGGTTCTACCAGTTCCAGGTGCATTTGCTCTGGTAATCCACCCACATTGTGGTGCGATTTGATGGTCACAGACGGACCGTGAACGGATACACTTTCAATTACATCGGGGTAGATGGTTCCCTGTCCCAGTAATTCAACACCTTCTACCTGTTTGGATTCTTCCTGGAATACATCAATGAATAATTTTCCAATGACTTTTCTTTTGGCTTCCGGGTCTGTTTTCCCGGCCAGGTCTGTATAAAAACGCTCTTTTGCATCTACACCTTTTACATTCAGGTGCAGGTGATCTTTATAGGTTTTTAATACCTGTTCAAATTCTCCTTTTCGAAGTACGCCATTGTCTACAAAAATGCCATAGAGCCGGTCGCCAATGGCTTTTGAGATCAGGGTTGCTGCTACCGTGCTGTCTACCCCTCCGCTGAGTGCCATGATCACTTTGCGGTTCCCAATCTGTTTTTTCAGGGCGGCTACGGTATCAGATATGAAATGTGCCGGTGTCCAGTCCTGCGAGCAACCACATACTTCTACCAGGAAGTTCCGGATCAGTTTTTTCCCTTCGATACTATGGTATACTTCCGGATGGAATTGTACCGCATATAAAATTTCTTTCTCGTCATTTTTTCGGAAAGCTGCAATGGGAATGGATTGTGTATCGGCCAGCAGTTCAAAACCTTCCGGAATTTCTTTCACACTGTCTGCATGACTCATCCATACCTGGCTTTGTTTGGACATGCCCTCAAATATGCGGTCATCCTTCAGTATTTGAAGGATCGCGCGACCATATTCACGCTTACTGCTTTTTTCTACCCGGCCACCAAATTTTTTGGCGGTGAGCTGGGCACCATAACATACACCCAATACAGGAAGACGGGCAATCATGGACTGTATATCCACATCCGGTGCATTTTCCTCATTCACCGAAAAAGGCGAACCGGAAAGGATTATTCCTTTTAAGCCGGGTTCGTATTCAAAAGGTTTGTGATAGGGGATGATTTCACAATATACATTGGCCTCCCGTACAGCCCTGGCTATCAATTGGGTGTATTGAGAGCCGAAATCGAGAATGAGAATTTTTTCAGTCATGGTGCCGCGAAGTTACAATCTTTTTTCAGCGAAGCAGATTCCGGTAACATTTTACAGGAACGGGAGTCTAAGACAGTAAATATTTTGTTTTTTTGACTAAACAACCTCACATGAAAAAGATTTTAATGGCTGTGTCAGTAGCCAGCCTCTGTTTGTCCGCCTGCGTTTTTTCCACCGGTAAGAAGGTAAGGGGAGATGGCAATGTTACCAGTTCTACCCGCAATCCCGGCAGTTTTTCTGCAGTTGAGCAAAAGGGTTCTTTTGATGTTGAGTTGCTGGTTGGAGACCAGGCTTCTGTGGTAGTGGAAGGAGAAGAGAATATCATTTCAAAAATTGAAACCTTTGTGGATGGTTCCACACTGAAAATTGAGACGGAAGACGGTTTCAACCTGAATCCTACCCGCAAGGTGCGCATTAAAGTAACAGCACCCTCTTACAGAAAAGTGTATTCCTATGGTTCCGGCAATATCATTTCACAGTCCATGATTAAAAATGATGAGCCGATTGAAGTGGGAACCAAAGGAAGCGGAGATATAAAAATCGATATCACAGCACCCGAAGTGGCTGCTTCTATCTATGGAAGCGGGAATGTTACCCTGAAAGGTGAGACCCGCAAAGTGACCCTGGAATGTACGGGCAGCGGAGATCTGAATGCGGTTGACCTGCTGGCCGAAGAAGCCCATGTAGATATAAAAGGCAGTGGCAATGCCAGTGTGAATTCCAGTAAGAACCTAACTATCGATGTAAAAGGCAGTGGCGATGTTCGCTACAAGGGAAACCCTAGCATCCAGTCAGATTTTAAAGGAAGCGGCGGACTGAAAAAGCTCGATTAAACTTATCGGTCATAAAACTGCTGGTGTACCAATTCTCCCTTGCGGTTATAGGTAGCCAGAGAACGGATGCGGCCCTGGGGATCATAATAAGACCAGGTGCCGCTTCTTTTTCCATG
>CAZJNY010000436.1:0-2260 GCA_964547405.1 uncultured Flavihumibacter sp.
GGATATTACAATAGAGAATCTGGTCAGCAAAAAACCAGAGGGGTAGAAGTGGATGTGAAAGGACAAATTGTAAAAGGTCTCGACATCATCCTGAACTATGCATTTACTGAAGCAAAAATTACTAAAGACAGTTATGAAGAAGTGATCGGTAATCAGGTTCCAGGCTCCAGCCGGCATATACAAAATGCATGGCTGAATTATCGGCTGGATCGTGGCCCCCTGGCAGGCTTCGGTATTTCTTTGGGATATCAGTATCAGGTGAAACGCGCACCCTGGTTCGTATTTAATAATAGTGAAACCAGTCTGCCGGATTATTTCAGGATGGACGGAAGTATTTCTTATCAGAAGAACAAGATCGGGGTGAACCTGGTTGTAAATAATCTGCTTAATAAATACCTGTATTCTGGTGCCCCTTATGTGGACTATAGAGGATACAATTATTTCTACTGGCAGGCAGAGCCTGGAACCAATGTACGGTTCACGGTTGGATATAAATTTTAAATGCTGAAAAAGTTCTGAATGACGCTAAAAAAATGGATAGGAAGAATCCATCTCTGGCTGGGATTGGTTTCAGGTGCACTGATTGTATTCCTGGGAATTACAGGATGTATCCTGGCCTTTGAAAAAGAGATTCGAAACCTGACGGAATCCTATCAGTTTGTAGAAAAGCAGGAAAAGCCTTATTTGCCGCCATCGCAGTTAAAAGCGATTGCGGCAAAGCAGTTAAACGGACTTCCTGTTGTTGGACTCGAATATGGTAGTCCGGGTAAAGCAGCATTTGCGGCTTATTATGATACCGTTGCCTATACGATCGTTGCGATGAATCCGTATACCGGAGAAGTACTGAAAGTGAAAGACATGACCAAAGATTTCTTTCGCATCGTGCTGGATGGACATTTTTATTTATGGTTGCCTCCCGCTATTGGCCGGCCAATTGTTGGTTCAGCAACGCTGGTGTTTTTGATTATGCTTATCAGTGGTATCATTTTGTGGTGGCCAAAGAACAAGGCTGCTATGAAACAACGTTTTTCCATTAAATGGAATGCGAAATGGCGAAGAGTCAATTACGATCTGCACAATGTGCTTGGATTTTATATGAGCTGGATTGGCATATTTCTGGCAATCACCGGATTGGTTTGGGGCTTTGACTGGTTTGCCGATGCTACTTATTATGCAACATCAGGTGGAAAACAAAGACCTCCACATGAACATCCTGTATCAAATCCGAAGATTGCAGGTAACACGGATCAGGTAGCTGATCAGTTATGGGCAGCACACCGGAGCAGGATGACGGATAAAGAAAGCATCACGGTGTTTTATCCGGTAACTGCAACAGATCCGCTCGAGATGGGAGTGAACCATCGTCCGGGTACCTATTACAAAGTTGATTATTACCACTATGATCGGTACAGTGGCGAAGAATTGCCGGCTACAGGTTCCTATGCAGGAGGATTTGATGAAGCGACTGTGGCGGATAAACTTGTTCGCATGAACTACGATATTCATGTAGGCGCGATATTGGGATTGCCGGGTAAATTCCTGGCTTTCTTTGGCAGTCTGATTGCGGCATCGCTGCCGGTAACCGGATTTCTGTTGTGGAGAGGCAGAAGAAAAAAGAAAGCTAAACCGCAGGCGACTACTGACATAGGGTTGTCATTGGCATGACTAAATTTGTGAAAATTTATCCATTCAATGAATCAGGTCAACCTATCCTCCCGAAAAGTAATTGGAATTACAGTAAGAACTTCAAATGAAGCAGGAGCATCCGGTACTGATATCCCGGCGCTGTGGAATCGCTTTATAACTGAGGGACTGATAACGCAAATCCCTAACCGAATCAACGATACAATTTTCTGTGTGTACACAGATTATGAAGCGGATTTCACCAAACCCTATACGACCCTGTTAGGCTGCCAGGTGGCTGATTTCGGGCAAATTCCTGAGGGTATGACAGGTGTTGAGCTTCCCTCAGGGCTTTACGAACAGGTAACTGTTACCGGTAATTTAATGCACGGAATCGTGTATAATGCCTGGACAGATATCTGGCAACGCCCCCTGAACAGAACCTACCTGGCCGATTTTGAGGTATATGATGAGAAAGCTGCAGATATGACCAACGCAGAAGTAAACATATTTGTGGGTGTTCAGCGCTGAATCGAACGTACTTCATTCCAGACAAAATCTTCAATTTCGTCAAAGAGAAAACGTTCCCTTTTTCTGCCTTTGGTTTCTTCTTCGAATTTGTTGGTGAGGTTGAGTG
>CAZJNY010000437.1:0-2243 GCA_964547405.1 uncultured Flavihumibacter sp.
AATGGTGATGATACTCGGAAGTTTTCCCCTTAGCGGTTCAAAAACCAGGTGGGTCATTAACTGGATCACCTCCCTGGGAGTGAAATGCTCCCCTGCCTCTTCATTGTTCTCTTCATTGAACTTGCGGATCAGTTCCTCAAAAACATAGCCCATACCAAGGTTGCTCAGGGCTGGCATTGGCCGGCCTTCGGGATCTCTCTTTTCATGGGGCGTAAGGTTAATATAAGGGGAAGTGAATTTCTCGAGAACATCTAGCAGCACATCTTTTGTGGCCATATGCCGGATTTGGGCACGGAGGTTGAATTTATCAATGATCTCCTGGATATTGGCGCTGAAGCCATTGAGGTATTCCTCAAAATTGGCAATCAGTTTTTGTTGGGAGTTGGTAGCAGTGCCCTTCAGTTTTTCCATCGTCCAGGTACTGGTATTGTAGAAAACATAACCGGAAGCCTCTTGTAGTCCCTTTGGGTCCAATTCCACCTGATCCAGGTCATTACGCTGGAAGCGGACCTCTTCCAGTACTGCCTCTTTTGAAGACTCCAGCAGGGCATCGATGCGGCGGAGAACTACGAAAGGCAGGATAACATCGCGGTATTTCCCCCTGACATAGACATCCCGGAGGCAGTCGTCGGCGATACTCCAGATAAAACTGACAAGCTTATTGTGAGATTGGTGGTTAATTGTTGGAAATGAGAGTTTTAGAGAAGAGCGAATATACAAAATGAGAGGCGGAGAATAGATTGCTGAGGTCCAAAAAGAAAGACAAGTCTACCTGTATCAAGGGCGCTAAGAAAATTTGGAAAGTAAAAATAAAAATCCTACAATTAATAAATCCCGGCATTCATTATAGAAAGTTTACCTGGCGAAAGATCGAACGATCTTTCCGGGTCACCTCTATGTCTATATAATCCGGAGTAATTAATAATTAAATAAATACAATCATGAAGACTGTACTATTTGTCAAAATCGGCAAAGCCTATTTTAACCAGGGGCTTATTAATATCAAAATGGAGGGTGATGAATACTTTGGAAATCACGATGCAACCGTAAATGTGCAGCTACATGGAAAATCGGGTGTACAAAGAATAGAGGCTAGAATAAACCGAACTGCCAATCCAAATGGAACACCCCGCCTAATGATGGGAACACCCTATAGGGACTGGGTACAGGCTAATTGCAAAATGGGCGATGCTTTAATCGTAAAAGTGCTGGAAAAAAATGATATTGTTATTTCCAAACAACCTCAATAACAAATAAAAAACACCTTTATGCCGTGTCAACATAAGTTTTCCGCCGATCTTGATATTAGCTACGCCGACTGGAAAGTAAAAACATTATTTATTGGAACATTTAATCCCGGGTGGGAAATATGCCAAAACAATTACGCAACCTGGTTTTATGGCCGAACTGCGAGAAATGAATTCTGGTCCATTCTGCCCAAAGCCCACGGCGAAGCTTCCTTGATCGCTGGAAATCGCGAAGAGTGGTTGAAATTCTGTAAAAGGAATGGAATTGCTATTACAGATATCATCAAATCACTAAAGGATGCAGATGAAAGCCTAAGGGAACGTAGGGATATCATATGCAAGTTTAAGGATGATGATTTTGCTCAATTTGATATTGAGGTAACAGATATTCCTACCATACTTGAGAAGCACCCTAATATTAAACAAGTATGCATCACCCGTCAAACACTGGGACGGATTTGGAATAATTGTTTTAATGAAGCCTTTGAATGGATTCACACGAATCGGGATCGAAACATTAAATTGCTGTTATTAAGATCCCCCTACAGGGGAGCGCGTAAGGGGGTTGTAGGAACATTTTCGGAATTCGTGTCTTCCAGATGGAAAGAACAAGGCTATACAATACATTAGCGCAATTTTATCAGGTAATATTAGATGGCCAATAGTGGAAAATATGTTTTACTACGCTTTTAATTATTCTCTCATGTAAGTTTCATCATAAATATCTCTAAGCTTTTTACCATTATACGTCCAGTAAGGCCCTGGTGCTACATGGTAACCATTATCCAGAATAATTCGGGTAGCATTAGTAAGAGATGATTCTTCTCCTCTGAACCTAACGGTACGATCAGATATTACTTCAACAGTTTCTCCATTGGCAACATTTACTAATTCACTACCAATCGGGATATTCATTTGAGAAAAGCTAAATCTAGGTCTTTTTCTATTGGTGTATGCTTGACCTGCATCCCGATCAATTTCATCAACCTGTTCTTT
>CAZJNY010000438.1:0-2236 GCA_964547405.1 uncultured Flavihumibacter sp.
GTTAGATTCAGCAATGACTATTTAGCAAGGTCGGTATACAGTTGTAAATAGTCTGTTAAATCAGACTCCGCATTGTATGCCAGGATTTTCTTACCCTTTGCTTTTGCAAATTCCTCTGCCAGTTTTTTATCCACTTTTTCAGCGCCAAAAGTGATGGCATCAGAATAAGTGGCACCTCCTTTAAACATGGCCAGATTGGTACCTTCTTTAAATGGTTCCAGATCTTTTTCCTTGATATTGGTGTGAATGACAGCCTGTTTCAGAAAATCAGGTCCCATTTTTTCCTTGAATGTATTCTGCCCAAGCGTGAACACGGTTTTACTATGACTGAAAACGGGCTCCTTTTTGTAGGCTGTTTTCAGGTACAAAGGAATCAATCCGCTCATCCAGCCGCTGCAATGAATAATGTCCGGAGGCCATCCGAATTTTTTCACTGTTTCCAGTGCGCCCTTGCAAAAGAAGATTGTACGAAGGCTATTGTCTTCAAACCACTCTTCCTTTTCATCATGAAAAACAAACTTCCGCTTGAAGAGGTCTTCGTTATCCAGAAAATATACCTGTAAACGGGCATTGGGCAGGGAAGCAACTTTAATCTGAAGGGGAAAATCATCGTTATCAACCGATACATTGATTCCCGAAAGACGAACTACTTCGTGCAAACGATGGCGGCGCTCATTGATGGTTCCAAACCTTGGCATAATGCAACGCACTTCAAAGCCATTGTCGTTCGATTTGATCGCCAACCGGTTCACCATTTCAGAAAATTCTGTCAGTTCCAGGTACGGCGACATTTCGTTAGCAATGAATAAAATTCTTTTCTTTGTTGACATTTGATCGGTTACTAATTGGTGAAAACCTTCTTTTTTTTCGTTCAAATAGTGTGCAAAGGTAGTATTTTTCCCGCTAAAACCCGAAACGCATGATCCTTTTTAAGCAGGTCCAGGCTCTTCAGCAGGAACTACAGTTGATCCGGCAAGAAGGCCGCAGTATTGGATTTGTACCTACAATGGGGGCTCTTCATTCGGGACATCTGTCATTACTGGAAGCTGCCCGGAAGCAGAATACTGCGGTTATTTGCAGCATTTTTGTAAATCCTACCCAGTTCAATGACCCTTCCGATTTTGAAAAATATCCGGTCACCCTGGAAAAAGACATTGAATTATTAATCCAGAGCGGCTGCCATCTTCTTTTTCTACCCTACGTTTCTGAAATTTACCCGAACGGAACAGAAACACTTCCCCATTATCCCATCGGATTTCTGGAAACCGTGCTGGAAGGAAAATATCGTCCCGGTCATTTTCAGGGTGTATGCCAGGTAATGCACCGGCTGCTGGATATTGTTCAGGCAGATCATCTTTACATGGGACAGAAAGACTACCAGCAATGCATGGTGGTAAAACGATTGCTGGATATCACCGGCATTCAGACAACCCTTCATACCTGTCCAACCCTGCGCGAGCCAGACGGACTAGCCATGAGCAGCCGAAATACCAGGCTCACACCGGAGCAACGCAGACAGGCAGTTACCATTTCCAGGGTATTGCAGGAGATTGGAGATACGCTCCAGCCCGGAGCTACCAATTCACTTTTGCAGGCCGCTGAACAAAAACTGGAGCAGGCAGGTTTTAAGGTAGATTATGTGTCATTGGCAGCTGCCGACAGCCTCGAACTCCTGGAGCAATGGGATGGCCGGCAACCGGTGGTGGCTCTGGCAGCCGCTTACCTGGGCAAGGTCCGCTTAATTGACAATATGTTAATCCATTCAGGGAAGTGAACAAAATTCCTACCTTGCGAAACGTTTTACTACTACAAAACTGAATACATGGACATCGAGATACTCAAATCCAAAGTACATCGCCTCACCATCACGGAAGCCAATCTGCATTATGTTGGAAGTCTGACCCTCGACGAAGACCTGATGGATGCGGCCAATATGATCGAACACGAAAAGATCCAGGTGGTGAATGTAAATACAGGTTCCCGCATCGAAACCTATCTGATCAAAGGAAAACGTGGTTCCGGTGTATGCTGTCTGAATGGTCCGGCTGCCCGCCAGGGAGCTGTTGGTGATGTGGTAATCATTATTTCATATGCACGGATGCCCTTTGAAGCAGCGAAGACCTTCAAACCCTGGGTAATTTTCCCGAAAGAAGGTAATTTGTTATAAATAAGCTCTAATGAAAAAGAAGATCAACAGCCTGCTTCAATATGCTTTCTTCCTGGGGCTGGCGATCTT
>CAZJNY010000439.1:0-2228 GCA_964547405.1 uncultured Flavihumibacter sp.
GAGGATTTAAATGGTTGGAAAAGAGGCGGCCAAAAACTAAATTTGAACTTTTCGAAGACCCGGTAATAAACGAATAGCATGGCCACCATTCCCAGCATACGGCAGATCATCAGAAAACAACTAATCAGTCCGATTCAGGAGTTTATCAAAGATAGCCGGGCGGTGGGAATTACCCTGCTGGTTTGTACCATCGCATCGCTATTGCTGGCCAACAGCCAGTGGAAGGATGCCTATGTACATTTTATGGAAAGGGAAGTCCATATACTCCCTTTTCTGCATCTTCCCCATTCTATATTGCACTGGATCAACGATGGATTGATGACCCTGTTTTTTTTCCTGGTTGGCATGGAAATCAAGCGGGAATTGCTGATAGGAGAATTATCCTCCATTAAAAAAGCATCACTTCCCATAGCGGCAGCTCTGGGAGGCATGGTGGTACCGGCGGGCATATATGCGCTGCTGAACTCCTCCACTCCTTATCATAGCGGATGGGGTATTCCTATGGCCACCGATATCGCATTTTCACTGGGAGTGGCATCGTTATTGGGAAGTCGTGTTCCGGTAACCCTGAAGATATTTTTGATGGCATTGGCCATAATTGATGACCTGGGTGCCATACTCGTAATTGCAGTTTTTTACGGAGGTGAAATTTCCTGGTATTATTTGCTGGGAGCTGCTGTTTTACTTGGAATATTACACCTATTAAACAGGTTACGCGGCAATAAATGGTGGGTAACCCTGCTGATTGGATTATTGGTATGGTATTGTGTATTCAACTCGGGAATACACGCCACTATTGCGGGAGTGCTGATCGCTTTTCTGGTTCCGCTGGATCGGTTGTCCAATTACGAACATACCCTGCATGACCCCGTCAATTTTATTATACTTCCTCTCTTTGCCCTGGCTAATACGGCCATTGAAATCCCGGGAAATTTTGGGGAGGCCATCACCACCAGTTTGAGCTGGGGGGTGTTAGCCGGACTGGTAATAGGCAAACCCCTGGGCATCACACTTGCCTCCTGGATAACGGTCGCAACCGGATTGGGAGAACGTCCAACGGGTACCAACTGGATGCAATTGCTGGGCATGGGGGCGCTGGCGGGCATTGGATTTACAATGTCCATTTTCATCACGATGCTGGCCTTTACGGATCCAACTACGCAAAACATTGCCAAATTGGCCATTCTAATTGGTGCGGTAGTGTCGGTTGCTGCGGGATTGCTGATCCTATTTTTCAGCGGAAAGACTAAAACCAGTCATACTTAGCGGCAACCTGCAATTTTAATGCGGTTTTAAAAGATTGTTTGCTTGTTTGTGCGGTTTTCTCGTATCTTGAGGATCCAACCATCAAACTATGCTTAAACGAGAGCGACAAGCTTATATTTTGCATCAGGTAAACTTGCACAATAAGGTTTTATCGGCTCAGCTTTGCCAGGAAATCAATGTATCGGAAGATACCATCCGGAGAGATTTGCAGGAATTGGCGGATCAGCAAAAACTGATCAAAGTCCATGGCGGTGCTCTCTCCCATTCCTTCAGCCAGGTAAATTTCACACCGGTGGAAATTTATTCGCAGGCTAATAAACAGGAAATTGCGCGCAAAGCTGCAGCACTTATAGAAGACGGCATGTTTATCCTTACTACGGGAGGAACCACCATTCTGGAAATGGCCCGGGCGCTGCCACCCGGCTTAAAAGCCACTTTTATTTCCGGCAGTATTCCGGTAATTATGGAATACAGCAATCACCCGAATATTGATGTGATCGTAATTGGCGATAAAGTAGCCAAGAATTCAAAGATCACTGTTGGAGCGGATGCGATACAACAGATCAAAAGCATTCGTGCGGATATCTGTTTTCTTGGCATCAATGCGATCGATATACAGCATGGGGTAACGGATAACGACTGGGAAGTGGTGATGGTGAAGAGAGCCATGATTGAAGCGGCGAAACGGGTAGTTTGTCTGACGATTTCGGAGAAAATGAATTCTACCCAACCGCTGCATGTCTGTGACATTTCAAAAGTAAACACGCTAATAACTGAACTGGACGCTAAAGACCCGGCACTGGAGCCCTATCTGCAGGCAGGTGTACAGGTTTTATAGAAGAGAGAGAACGCTATACATACATACTACATACTAATCAAAACGCGCAAACATGAGAACTGCAAAGCAGGCCTTAATGGCCTTGTTTCTCCTATGCATGTCGGTACTGGTATGGGCCCAGGAG
>CAZJNY010000440.1:0-2214 GCA_964547405.1 uncultured Flavihumibacter sp.
AAGGTGAATTTGTTTACATCCACCCAGCCGGCTTCATTGGCAAGCGGACTGCTTTTAATAAAATCCGGCGCACTCTGTGGCGGAACCACATGGATCATATCAAAATGTTTGGTGATATAAGTTGAGACTCCCTGCACATCGGTTACTTTAAAAATTGCGTTTTTACCCGGACCATCAATCTCTATCAGGTCGTGTTTGAAATGCAGCTCAATACCGTATTCATTCACTTTTTTCATCAATTCATCTGCATATTTTTTGATGCCGAAAATCACTCCGCCTGCCGTAACAAATTCCACTTTGGTCTTGCCCTGCAATCCATGTTTGCGCAGGTAATCTGCTGTCAGATACATGATCTTCTGAGGAGCACCTCCACATTTTACCGGAGTACCCGGACTAGTAAACAGGGCGGTATCGCCTTCTTTTAATCCTTTTAATAAGTCGAACGTATACGGCGCGAGATCAAAGGAGTAATTGGAAGTAACACCATTTTTTCCCAGGGTTTCGGGCAACCCCTTCACGAGGTGCCAGTTCAGCTGGATACCTGGAGCCACGATGAGATAATCATACGTGTATTCATTACCGTTAGCACTGATCACTTTGTTATGTTCCGGCTCAAAACTTGCGGCTGCTTCCTTGATCCAGGTTACCCCTGCAGGCATCACGGAGGCTTCCGACCGAACGGTATCATGAATATTGAAGGTTCCTGCTCCAACTAATGTCCAGGCTGGTTGGTAATAGTGCCTGTCGGATGGCTCGAGGATAGCAATCTTCAGCGATCTCCTTTTCCGGAGTAATTGGGCTGCCGCCGAAATACCGGCATTACCGCCACCGATGATCAGAATTTGATGATGTTGTTGCATACTATGGCATTGAATACCAAAGGTAGATACAGGGGTTCCGGTCATATGTGACTGCTGTCACGCCGGAAACTGATTTTGGTTTGCCCGTATTTTAACCGCTTATCATCATATTTTCACTATGTGAGGATAAATTAATGGAATAGCGTAAATTACTGTCATTCCTACACTTAATAGCCTGCTTATGAAAGTCCTGCAGTTTACCATACCGGTTCCCGGTGAAAAGAACATTATCGTACAGCGCGATAAGCTTCCTTTCATGTACCAGCACCTGCACCGCCACGATGAGGTACAGCTGACCTGGATCATTAAAGGGGAAGGCACCCTGGTGGTGGAGAACAACATGTATCCCTTCCGGGCGAATGAAATCTTCTGCATCGGCGCCAACCAGCCCCATGTATTCAAGAATGATCCCGTTTATTACGATGGTAACCTGGAAGTGGAAGCCCTTACCATTTTCTTTAACCCTTCCGGCAAACTGCAGTTTCTGTTTGATCTGACGGAAACCAAGATCATCCGCCAGTTTCTGCAGAAATATCGCTCCGGCTTTATTGTTCCGGAAGAGCTGACCTATGAAATCAGCAGACTGATGAGCCGGATGGAACAGCAATCCAATATTGAACAGGTAATCAGTTTTCTAGAATTGCTGCAAACATGCTGTGCTGCACCAGGCTTAAAAGAACTGGGTACCGTGGCTGAAATGGCACAGTTCAGTGAAAACGAAGGGCTCCGGCTCGGCAGGATTTATAATTTTATCCTGAGCCATTATGCCGAACAAATCACGCTGGATGATGTGGCCAAACAGGCGCATATGACCCCCCAGGCTTTCTGCCGCTTTTTCAAAAAAAGAACCCGCCATACCTTTGTTTCTTTCCTTAATGAAGTTCGCATCAATGAGGCTTGCAAAAAACTTACGGAAGGCGGGTTCGACAGTATTTCCACCATCGCATATACCTGCGGCTTTAACAGCATTACCAATTTCAACCGGGTCTTTAAATCCGTGCTGGGCAAATCACCCAGCGAATATGTTGAATCTTATACACTGCATACCTACGATGTGGCCAGTTGATTAATTCACGATCCATTCGTGAATTCCGGCAGAATGTTTTTCCGGCAGTTTTACTTCCAGCCGAAGTGCTTTGGTCTGCACCGGTTTAAAGCGGATGCTGTTGTACGCATCTTTTGAAACCGGATCCTGTTGCTCCACTTCTACCGGAAGCCAGTTGCCGTCTTTTTCATACAGGAGCTGATAACCAGCGGGAATTCTGCATCCGCCAAAAGGGCCATCATCAAACCAGTAGAATTTGCTGGACTGTACTTTTTGCGGCTGATCAAAATCATACTGAACCCACTCGGT
>CAZJNY010000441.1:0-2214 GCA_964547405.1 uncultured Flavihumibacter sp.
TTAACTTACTATCGAGGAATTGAGGAAAGTAGGTGCAGGTTATGGTTTCCTATGGCCCATTATTTCGAAACTTTATTTTGTTGGAATCCAAATATTCTTCAGTCCAGTATGTTTTCCAAATTCCATGCCTTTCGCCATTAATGTATTGCCCTTCCTGTATTGAAAATTGAGGTCTAGATTTTTGTCTTAATATTAATCTGCGTTCTCCATTTATATCTATTGAGTTCATATACGAATATTCCATCCATACTCCTTTTTTTGTTCCATTTAAGAATTCATTAGAACTGTTAATAACTTGTCCATGAACAAATGAATTTGTTATTAAAATAAAAACAAAGAACAACACTATATCCTGTTTAAGTTGTTTTCTTTTTTTCCTCATAGTCCAGTTTCATTGCTATTAATGTATCAAGGCTCAGAATCAAATACAACAATAATAACCCAAGTGATAATCCATTTAATGGAGGTGATTTGATTGGTCCAATCCTAAAATAGAAAGTGGATATACCAGCCGTAAAGGAATGTAATCCAAATGTTCTTGCTATAAACAGTACTCTTGTTAAAAGGATCGTCTTTAGGTAATTTGAAAAGTAGTAATAGAGAATGATTGGAAGAAAACCTGCGGCTATAAAGTGTTGCCGGTTCTCATTTGCAATTATTCTGGTTTCGTCAAGTCACTTATCAGACTTTCAATCTTTTTATCATACTCCTGAATTTCGTTTTGGTATTGATCAGTATCCTGTTCTATCGCTTTGTAGATGGTTTCATAACTTTTAATACGCAACGCACAATATTCTTTTAGTTTTTTGTTTCTTGCCTTGATCGCTTCGGGTAATTCTGCATTATCAAAACTTTTCAACAATGAAAGGTTTTCATTCCAGTAATACAATCCCCGTTCCTTGATTTCTATAAGAAGGGAGTCTTTGGGTGTTCCTTGCGGCAGTTTGTATACCTCCAATGCAGCAGATTCCATTGTTACGAATCTATTCATTTCCTTTTCATATCTGGCAATATCATTTGGGATTGATTTGCAAATGGCAAATACGGATATGGAAAGTACCAGTAGCATAACACCAATTGTAACTGCTTTTAACTTGCTATCATAATAGGATTTTAAACTTGGAACAAATGAGTATCCAATTAGAAATCCGCATATCAGTCCACCTATATGCGCTGCATTGTCTATTCCACTGTCTGGTCTCAGTCCATATACCAGGTTGTATCCTATATAGATACCAATACTTGTTAGCAGAGTTTTCTGTTGTGATTTTTCAAGCAGCTTTGTTGTTAGTAAGGCCAGAAATACGCCATACAGTCCGAAAATAGCACCCGATGCTCCCGCACTGATGGTAAGCTCGTTCCACAATAAACTTGCCAGACTGGCGGCAATTCCTGTTATTATGTAAGCTGCCAGAAGCCTGGTTTTCCCCAGTAACGGTTCCAGCATTGAACCAATGTAAAGCAAGGCATACATGTTTAATAACAGATGCAATACGCCAATATGAATAAAGCAGGAAGTAAACAGCCGCCACCATTGTCCGTCTAATGTGTAGGGTCTGAAATTAGCACCCCAGAAAAGCAATTCATCATTCTCCGGTTGAAAGATATTAACGCCTGATATCAACATCAGGATAAAAATCAGGATATTGATAATGATCAGGATCGGTGTAATAAAATATCCTTCTGTCGGGATAAAGATAGAAAAGAAATTGCTGAAATCTTTTGTTTCCTGTGGACGTATTTCTTGTTGCTGCACATCATTTTGGGTGACTAAATCAAGTTTAAATGCTTCGTGCTTGGATTTTATTTCCTCTTCCGAGAGATTCATTTTTGTTTCTTCGATTTGAGCAATTAATGCGAGTACATTTTTTTTGTTTTTTCCCCAGTCAACCACCTGGTTGCCGGTGCAGGAGCTTTGAATAGTGGCAATTCCATTTTCTATTTTTACACTTATTTCTTCTCCGTATGAACTCCAGTTTATTGTAGAATAGGCGATGAGTTTCTCATCACTTACAGTACTGATATTCCAATTCAGTTTTTTGACTGCTTCCGCAACTATCACAATAAAGTATTCCTGCTCAGGATTGTCTAACAGGTATTCCTGCGCAAATTTTGGGGTAATGCCAATTGCCATATTTTCTTTTTCTATGTTTCGGGTTTTGCTTCGCCACCTGAGTCCCGGGGAGGGGTCAAAGGATAAGTGCGACAATATAG
>CAZJNY010000442.1:0-2209 GCA_964547405.1 uncultured Flavihumibacter sp.
CGGTTTTATAGGGATCCATACTGGCAGAAGCGGTGATATTGATTTTTTCAAAGAGCGTGCTTCTTAAATAGAGACTAATGGGTGATAACTGAAAACTATCTGCCAGAAAGTTGTAACTGCCGGTTAAACCAAAACCATCAATAAGCCGGATTTTTTTGATGCCATCCTCAGAAGTGGTGTCCTTTTTGGATCGCACTTTCATTTCGAGGTTGTTGTCAAGGGTAAAACTAAGTCCGCCGAATTCTCCTTCTCCGAAAGCGCCATACAAGCTGCCCGCATATTTACTGAAACGAACCTGCCTTCCGGTGGTATCCACCTGGGTGGAATAGTAATCTTTACCATTCAGATCGGGTTTGTAACTGGCAGACACAGAGGGCCGGATAACATGCCGGATTGCCCGTACACTGCTGTTTTTTCCAAATTTATCATAGGTTCCAAACAGGGCAGTATTCAGACTCATGGAGAAAGACATGTCCCGGGCCGTATAAAATCCACGGTTGATGGAGGTATCAATTTTATTAGTGGCAGGATTCCAGGTACGATCAAATTGCTGTGCGTACCAGCGCTCTGAATAACTGATACCCGGTGCAATCTGGATGGGTCCCAGGGATGGAAGGGAAAGTGTAATCGGAATATTGTGCTGGGCGCCCCATTGCATAGTATCAATCAACTGGGTAAAGCTGAAGGCGCTGTCATAAAAAGAAACCTGGTTCCGGAATTGAGAGTTCAAGCCAATCCCCAGTTTTTCATACCATTTCGGTGTACCCACAAATTCTTTTTTCTGAAATGGATAAAAGTTATTGACGGTAAAGGATCCATCCGGGAGACGAACGTTTACCTGGCGGGTACGGTTGTTCTGATCATGACCGGCCGTTAAACTTAAGTTGAATTTATTATTCCAGTTTTTGGTGTACGCAATAGATGAATACATCTGGTTCTGGAAGTTGATAGACGGATTGGCTCCAACGAAACGGTTAAACTGGGTGGAACCTGCATTTACACTGGCCTGGAAGCTGGTACCCGGACGGGCTTTCGCGTCTGCCACATGGCTCCACTGGATATTAAAACTTCTGTTTACATCGAATTCCTTGTCCGGATCGCGACTAAGAATTCGGGTATTCTGCACAGATAAATTCAATCGTCCCGAGTAATGGTAACGGTGTTTATAGGTTGGTGTTAAAACTGCCCGCCAGCCACCATAGGAATAGATATCACCCCGCATCATAACATCAAACTTATCGCCCAGCACTTTGTAATAACCAATCCCTTCAAGGCCCAGACCGAACTGTTCATTGGCCACAAACTGGGGCGGCAGGATCCCTGATTTGCGTCCCTGCGATAAGGGGAAGAATCCAAAGGGGATATAAATTGGGACAGGTACCCCTTCAAATTCAGGGTGAATAGGTCCGCTCACCGCTAGTTTCTTATTAACCAGCTTCAGTTTTTTTGTCCGGAAGGCAAAATGCGGCGTATCCAGGTTACAGGTGGTAAACCGGCCATCCAGCGCGAAGAAGTCATTGACATTTACTTTTTTGATCCGGCTACCGTAAACATACATTTCTCCCTGCTGTGTAAATGTGCTTTTGGTGATTCCCTTTTGAGTTTTGAAATTATAAATGATGGAATCCGCATCCATATTACTTTCTCCCTGTACAAAATGAGGTTTTCCCTGTTTCTCGCCAAGGGTGTCAAGCATATAGGTTGCCACAACAATTTGCGTTGGCTGATCCAGTTCGATACTGTACGCAGTCAGATCCAGGTCCTTGTATTTTGTACTGGCTTTGTTGTACAGCGTGATTTTTTTGGTAGCAACATCCAGCACCATCGAGTCGGATGCTGCATATTGCACGGGTGCATCAAGGGAGTCGGAAGAAATTTTAACATTCAGCGTGTCGATTTGCTGAATCAGTTTGCCGGTAGAATCTCTGATGATGTTCCCCAGACTGTCTTTTTTTACTGGAATGGTATCGCCCCGGACCGGCATCGTATCCTGCTGTTGGAGCGTTAAAGCGGAATTAAAATTCTGCGAAAATGGATAATTCGCGAAGGAGGACAGCGTTAATATTATAAGCAGCTGTGTAAAAAGCCCGATAAAAATGTATTTTAAACTAAATTTGCCGCCGTCCTTCATACTATTGAATGGGGGCAAAAATAGGGATTCGATACCCATTATTCAAAGGTTATTGTATGATCAGATTGTTCAAGACCC
>CAZJNY010000443.1:0-2199 GCA_964547405.1 uncultured Flavihumibacter sp.
TGCCGGTATGCATGGAGGCTTCATCCACATTGGCCACATAGAGCACCGGCTTTTCAGTCAGCAGGAAAAGATCGGCAATAGCGGTGCGGTCTTCTTTGGAAAGATCCAGTTCACGAATACTTTTTCCTTTTTCCAGGTGTTGTTTGCACAGTTGAAGTACTTCCAGTTCGGCTTTCAGTTTGGGGTCAGACTTGGCCAGTTTTTCATTCCGTTGGATTTTTTTCTCCACGCTCTCCAGGTCTTTCAGCTGCAGTTCGGTATCGATGATCTCTTTATCGCTGATCGGGTTGATGGCTCCCTCATCACGGAGAATATTCTCGTCTTCAAAACAACGGATCACATGGATGATAGCATCCACTTCCCGGATATTGCCCAGGAATTTATTTCCCAATCCCTCACCTTTACTGGCACCACGCACCAGCCCGGCAATGTCCACGATCTCGATCTGGGTAGGTACAATGCGGTTGGGTAAAACCAGTTCAGCCAGTTTATTCAACCGGGGATCCGGTACATCCACCAGACCTACATTGGGGTCGATGGTACAGAAACGGTAATTACTGGCCTGAGCTTTGGCGCTGTTACTTACTGCGTTGAACAAGGTGGATTTACCCACGTTTGGGAGACCGACGATACCTGCCTGTAATGCCATATTAGTTAGTAGTTAGAAGTTAGTAGTTAGTAGTCGGGGAAGACCCGATAAACCGACTTTTCAAAAAGTGTGCAAAGATAGCTTAATTCTTCGGCATGGCCACCTCCTAAAGCCGCTAAATCTCGTTATCTTCATCCTGTCATAAACGATTTGTTAGCAATCGGTTGTAAATGAACTGTATTGACTACTATCTACTAACTTCTAACTACTAACTGGTTAAACATGGCTTTAAGCAGAATCTGGTCCGCTTTTATCATCATCGCCATTGCGGTGGCGGGTTTTAAGTTCCTCGCGGTAGATGGGGAGAAACAGATTTTTACCCAGCTGGTGATCGGGAAGAAGGGCGATTCCCTGAAAGTGAAGGAAATGGATTCCAGCCTCGCAGCTCCGGCCATGCTTGCTGCGCTGAATCAGCAATCCCGTGTAAAAGAGGGGCAACTGGTCTATAAGAAAGAAGGCAGCCAGGTGGTGGCCGTGAAGCCGCAAACGGTGAACGGGATCATTGAGACCTGTACGGATGCGGTGAATCTTTGTATTGGGCTGATCGGGGTAATGACCTTGTTCATGGGTTTTATGCAGATAGCTGAGAAAGCAGGAGGGGTGCGGTTATTATCGAGGATCATTGCTCCGTTTTTCTCCAGGATCTTTCCGGATGTGCCGAAGGGACATCCGGCGCATGGACATATGATGATGAATTTTTCGGCCAACCTGCTGGGGCTGGACAATGCGGCGACCCCCTTTGGATTGAAAGCGATGGAGAGCCTGCAGGAACTGAATCCTTCTAAGGAAACGGCCTCCAATGCCCAGATTATGTTTCTTTGTCTGCATGCATCCGGACTTACACTGATACCGGTAGCGATTATTGCCATGCGGGCAGGAGCCGGCGCAAAGAACCCGACGGATATTTTTGTGCCTTGTATGATCGCCACATTTGCCGCAACGCTGGCAGCCTTGTTGATCGTATCCGTGCGGCAACGGATTAAACTCCTTCAACCGGTGATCCTGTTATGGATATTCGGTTTATCGGCCATTATCGGCGGACTGATCGCGTATCTGACCTCACTTGACAAAACCTCACTCGAAGCTTTTTCGGGCGTATTCGGCAATGGATTGCTCCTGCTGATCCTTCTGTTGATTGTGTTGGGCGGTTTGTATAAGAAGATCGATGTTTTCAGTGCTTTTATTGACGGTGCCAAAGGTGGTTTTGAGACGGCGGTAAGAATCATTCCTTACCTGGTAGGGATGCTGGTGGCGATCAGCATGCTCCGGGTGAGTGGCACATTTGATTATATTATTGAAGGCATCAAACACTTGTTTGCTGCTGCAGGCACTGATACACGTTTTGTGGATGGGTTACCGACAGCGTTGGTAAAGCCATTTAGTGGAGGAGCAGCCAGGGGGATGATGGTTTCCACCATGAATACGTTTGGTGCGGATTCTTTTCAGGGCCGTTTGTCCTGCGTGCTGCAAGGTTCTTCTGATACTACGTTCTATGTGATTGCGGTTTATTTCGGCGCCGTTAATATTAAAAACACGCGTTATGCAATCGG
>CAZJNY010000444.1:0-2179 GCA_964547405.1 uncultured Flavihumibacter sp.
CAGCTCTTGAAATAATCGAGGATCTCTTCCTGTTCGTATTCATCCAGCATTTCATCAATGGCATAATCCAGGTTGAGCTTGGTGCCGCTCGCTGCGATGGTTTCCATCTCTTCCAGCAAGGCATCCAGCCGCAACTCCTTATTCCGGGCAATGGTCTCCAGCGGAATACGCTTATCCGTTTGCTGAATGATATAAACTTTTAAGCCGCTTTTGTTCACCACACTCTTCATTACAAACTCATCCGGCTTCTCGATATTATTGTCCTCTACATATTTTGCAATCAGCTCCACAAAGGGTTTGCCATAACGGATCGCTTTTCCCTTACTCACGCCCTGGCATTTATCCAGTTCTGCCACCGCAGTAGGGTAGAGGGTTGCCATATCCTGCAGTGAAGTTTCCAGGAAGATCACAAATGGTGGCAGGCCTTTTTTCTTGGCTTCCTTCTGTCGCAACTCCTTCAGCATTTCAAAGAGTTTCTCATCCACAGCAGAAACAGCGCCACCGGTTTCTACTCCTTCCTCATCATCTTCATTGGCCTCTTCATAGAGGTTGTTCATCACCATCTTAAAGCTCTTCGGCTTTTTCATAAATGCTTCTCCCGTTTTCGAGAGTTTCAGCACCCCGTATTCTTCAATATCCTTGGTGAGATATCCTCCCAACAACAACTGGCGTATTAATGTACTCCAGTAATGATCCGGCTGATCCTTACCCGCTCCAAATTCGTCCAGGCCATTGTGGCGGTACATCTGGATCTGCGGAGTCATCCGGCCAATCATTACGTTTACAGTATAATCAGTTGCAAAACTTTCATTCAGTTTGCTTACCAGTTTCAACACTTTCACGGCATTGTCCTTGGCTTCCACCTGCTCTTTCGGATGTTTGCAGTTATCGCAGCCTCCGCAGTTTTCAACGGTCCACTCTTCCCCAAAATAACTCAGCAATATCTTACGGCGACAAACACCACTCTCCGCATAAGCTACGGTTTCATTGATCAGCTGCGCACCTACTTCGCGTTCACTCAGGGGCTTATCCCGCATCAGGTGTTCCAGTTTGGCCACATCCTTATGCGAATAATAAAGGATACAATGCCCTTCCAGTCCATCACGACCCGCGCGACCCGTTTCCTGGTAATAGTTTTCTATACTTTTTGGAATATTATAGTGGAAAACAAAACGCACATCCGGTTTGTCGATGCCCATTCCAAAAGCGATGGTGGCAACTATTACCTGGGTATCCTCATTCAGGAATTTATCCTGGCGCTCCGCCCTTAATTTGGAATCCAGTCCGGCATGATAAGCAACTGCCTTGATCCCATTCGCCACCAGCACATCAGCCAGCTCTTCGGTGGTTTTCCGGTTCAGCGTATAAATAATTCCACTCTTGCCCTTATTCTGAACAATGTATTTTACCATGTTCCGGATCGTCTGATCCTTTTTGATTTTGGGCTGTATTTCGTAGTAAAGATTGCTTCTGTTGAAGGAAGAAATAAAGATCTCCGGATCCCGCAATCCCAGGTTCTTCACAATATCACTCTGCACTTTCGGGGTAGCCGTTGCCGTTAGGGCGATAACCGGAACCTTTTCATTGATAATGTCCATCATCTCCCGCAGCCGACGATATTCAGGCCGGAAATCATGCCCCCATTCCGAAATACAGTGTGCCTCATCCACCGCGAAAAAACTGATCTCCAGATCGCGGAACAGTTCCAGGTTTTCAGCCTTGGTGAGGGTTTCCGGCGCTACGTATAACATCTTGGTATGACCCTGCTGCAGGTCGTCATGTACCTCGCGTATCTCTTTTTTAGTAAGGGTGGAATTCAGAAAATGGGCCACATCATCCTTGCTGCTATAACCCCTTACCAGGTCCACCTGGTTTTTCATCAGCGCGATGAGCGGAGAAACGATGATCGCCACCCCAGGCATCATCATGGCCGGCAACTGGTAACATAAACTTTTACCTCCGCCGGTAGGCATGATTACAAAAGTATCGCGACCAGCCATCAGGGTTTCAATGATGGCTTCCTGCTGACCTTTAAATCCATTAAATCCGAAATACTCCTGTAAGGAGTCAGATAGGGAGAGCGTCCCATTATGTATAGTGGCGGCCTTTTTCTTGGTGGCGGCTTTGGCCGGTTTTGCAGCTACTGACTTGGCAGTGGTGGTTTTCCGGGATTTTGATG
>CAZJNY010000445.1:0-2162 GCA_964547405.1 uncultured Flavihumibacter sp.
GGCTGAACCCGCTGGTTTATATACCGCTCAACACCCTGCTGCTCTGGGATCTTCAACAGGTATGGGCGCTCGAAAAATGGAAACGGGATCACCAGGCAGCACTGAAAACCTGGTTCCAATCCCTTGCCGAACTGGAAGCACTCAACAGCCTGGGACGTTTTGCGTATAACCATCCGGGTTATACCTATCCGCTGCTGAGTGAATCTCCCGGAAAATGGGAAGCTACCGGTCTCGGTCACCCGCTGATTCCTACCGGAAAATGTATTACCAATGAGTTCAGTACCAGCGGAAGGCCGGCTATCGCACTTATAACCGGTTCCAATATGGCGGGAAAAAGTACTTTTCTGCGCGCTGTTGGTATCAACCAGGTACTTGCCATGGCCGGCGCCCCGGTGTTCGCCTCCCAACTAACAGCAAGCAATATGCGCATTATGAGCAGTATGCGCATCGCGGATAACCTGGAAGAAAACACCTCTACTTTTTATGCGGAACTCAGCAAGCTAAAAGCTATTATAGATGCTGTGAATGCAAATGAACCTGTTTTTCTGTTACTGGATGAAATACTGCGCGGTACCAATTCCCAGGACCGGCAAACCGGTTCCAAAGCATTGATCCGGCAATTGGTAGCAAAGCAGGCTGTGGCCTTACTGGCTACCCACGACCTGGCCCTGACGGAACTTGAAAAAGAATATCCTTCCGCCCTGGAGAATTATCATTTTGATGTCACTGTAGAAAACGAAGAACTCTTCTTTGATTACAAACTGAAAACAGGTATCTGTACCAGCATGAACGCCAGCATCCTCATGAAAAAAATCGGTATTGAGATTACTTAAACAACCGGAATATATCCAGCCCCAGCGCATAGGCCATCAATCCCAATAAAAGGATCATTCCGACCATCTGTGCATACTCCATAAACTTATCACTTGGCTTGCGGCCGGAAATGATTTCATAAACGGTAAACAGCGCGTGGCCGCCATCCAAACCAGGAATTGGTAAGATATTCATCAGCGCCAGTACCAGGCTGAAGAATGCTGTCAGCGCCCAGAACTGTTGCCAGTCCCATACCGGAGCAAACATTTTTCCGATACTGATCACACTTCCCAATGATTCATTGGTGTTCACCTTGCCGCTGAAGATCAACTTTAACTGAAGCCAGTAAGAAGTCAGGGTTTCGATGCTTTTTTTAAAACCAGCAGGAATTGCTTCAAAGAAACCATAGTTCACTTCCTTTACTTCAAACTTATCGGCCCAGGAGACAGGATATACGCCCAGGGTTCCGGTTTTTGGTATCGCTGCATTTACCTGCAGGGTATCTGCACCCCGTAGTACCTGCATGGAGATGGTTTTTTCTTTATTCTTTTGAATCAACTGCCGGAAACTATGATAGAAGGGAACCGGCTGGTTATTGACGGCTAAAATCTGGTCCCCTTTCCGAAGGCCTGCTTTCATGGCAGCACTGGTATCGGCAATTGAATCCAGTCCCAGGAACGGAACGCGCATATCAATGAAAGAGATGGCCTTGTAATGAATCAGGTCCGCTGCGAAACTTTCCGGAATAGCAATCGTTACCGGTTTGCCATCGCGTTCTACTTCAAATGTTTTGGCACCATTCAGGATCACACGAAGGGGAATCTTGTTGAACCGGTCGATATACTCACCATCAACCGATACAATTTTATCGCCATCGCGCAGGCCAATACTTTGTGCTAAGGAGTCTGTGGCTATACCATAGGTGAACTGGTTGGTAGGAACATAGGATTCGCCCCAATACCAGAGGGTCATTGCATATATCAGAAACCCAAGAATAAGGTTCACGATCACACCACCGACCATGATGATCAGTCGCTGCCAGGCTGGCTTGCTCCTGAATTCATAGGGTTTGGGCGGCTGGTTCAGCTGCTCTTTGTCCATGCTTTCATCGATCATGCCACTAATCTTCACATATCCGCCAAAGGGCACCCAACCCAATCCATATTCGGTTTCGCCAATTTTCTTTTTAAACAGAGAAAACCAGGGATTGAAAAACAGGTAAAACTTTTCCACCCGGCATTTAAACCAGCGGGCGGGCAGGAAATGCCCCAGTTCATGGAGAATTACGATGATTGAAAAAGAAAGAATAAACTGCCCGGCTTTAACTCCAACTTCCGCCCAATTAATTG
>CAZJNY010000446.1:0-2135 GCA_964547405.1 uncultured Flavihumibacter sp.
CATATAAAATGGCCTCCGGATATTCCTGCATGATTTCCCGGATCGCAAAAAGGGCCGCATCTACCATAGATATTTTTTCCGCTGCTTCTTTTACCCGCTGCCCAGTTTCCTTCGTTACCGGTGTTGCTGCAAATACATGCGATTGAACTCCCGCAGGATCGGGTTCGGAAGCCGCAACCGCCTCCTGGAATGCCAGCACAACTTCCTGTTTGGCTCGTTTATCCAGCTCAGCCAGTTCTGTTGTTGAATAACCAGATTCCAACAAACGCTTTTCCAGCAGAAGTCTGGGATCTTTCTCTGCATGCAGTTCCAAGTCTGCTGCCGTTCTGTAAAATTCTTTTCGGACACCACTGGTGTGATGGCCCAACAGGGGAACTGATGCCTGGATCAGCCAGGGAGCCCGCTGCTCCCGCATCTGCCCGGTTACCTGTTGAAATAGTTCGTAACAGGCTTCAAAGTCGCTGCCATCCACCCGGGCCCGGCTCATACCCGGAAAACCCGCAGCGTATTCGTAGGCATCCATATTTCTGGATTCTTCAGCAGCCACGCTGATGCCCCAGTTATTATCCTGAACCAGGTAGAGGATGGGTAATTTTTTGAGCACCGCAAACTGAAAAGCCTCGCTCACCTCTCCTTCTGTAACACTCGCATCACCGAGTGAACATACCACCAGGGGAAGCGCTCCCCCGGAACATCTTTTTAATCGTTCAGGCAGGTAATTTTCCAGGTAAGAAATCCCCTGTGCAATACCGGTAGTCGGTATCACCTGCATACCGGTAGCACTGCTCTGTTGAATGATGGTGGGTTTGTCGGCACCCCGGTAACCGGGATGCGAATAATACGCTCTGCCACCGGTAAACGGGTCAGCCGCTTTCGCCAGTAACTGGAGCATCAGTTCATACGGACTGAATCCCAATCCAAGCAGGAGGCTTTCATCCCGGTAATAGGGACTTACATAATCTGCCGGATCGAGTAGATAGGAGATCGCCAGCTGAACCGCTTCATGGCCTCTTGAAGTACTGTGAACATAAGAGCAGACAGACCGATTTTGTTCATAGATAGCTGCCATATGCGCAGCCTGGCACATATGATGGTAGGCGCTTAACAGTAATTCCTGTCTGTTCATAATAATGCGATGGTTCGCAAATATAAACGAACAGTTGTTAGTAAAAGTTGAGTGGGATTATTTTATTTCGACGTTGAACATCTCCGCATCTTCCAGGAACCCTACCAGTTCATCTCCTACAACGCATTCACCTACACCGGCGGGAGTACCCGTAAAAATGAGGTCCCCGATATTCACCGAGAAATAATTGGAAATATGTGCAACAATGCTGTCAAAATTAAAAATCATGTTACTGGAATTTCCTTCCTGCACCAGCTCCTTATTTTTCAGCATTTTGAAATGGATGTCCCGTTTGTTTTTAAGGTCGGCGATGTTCACCCATTTTCCAATAACGGCAGAATTATCCCAGGCCTTGGCTTTTTCCCAGGGCAGGCCTTTCTCCTTTAATTCATTCTGAATATCTCTGGCGGTAAAATCAATGCCAACCGTTACGGCATCGTAATATTTGCTGGCATACCGGTCCTGGATATATTTCCCATTTTTGCTGATCCGCAATACCAGTTCACACTCGTAATGCAGTTCATTGGTAAATTCAGGATAATAAAAGGGCGTATGCGTTTGCAGCAGGGCGCTCTTGGGCTTCATAAAAATCACTGGCTCGTCTGGCACATCGTTGCCCAATTCTTTGGCGTGTGCCACATAGTTACGGCCTATGCAGAATATTTTCATATTCACTACAGGGTTTAATGATTAAATAATCACTGTTTTGGATGGGACGTTACTCCCCGGAATTAAATAGGGATATCGGAATCACAGGCAGATTTGCCTGATGGTGAGCGAAAATAACCATTCATAAGCATAAATCATAACTTGTATTCCACATTGTTGAATTGATTCATCGTATTTGCGAGTCCGGCAAGGACAAAGGATTCAACTATGGGAATGGTTTTTTCAATTTTCAGGCGGATCAGTGGCCATTCTTCCGGGCTCCATTTCCCAAGCACATAATCGACCTGGCGCCCTTTCGGATAGTTGTTACCGATGCCAAAACGGAGTCGCGGATAGGAGG
>CAZJNY010000447.1:0-2127 GCA_964547405.1 uncultured Flavihumibacter sp.
ATTATTTACCTGTCTCTTCAATAGTAAGTCCGGTTTGCTCTTTTATTTTGGCTTTCAAACTGCCTTTACTGTAACCCATCCAGCTATCTTTTACAATGCCATCCGGACTAATCAATACATAATTAGGAATCCCTTCCACCCCGTATTTGGCATAGATACCCCTGGTTTCTTTACCATCGCTCAGGTTGTTCCAGGTCATCTTGAAGTAGTCAGATGCTTTTTTCCACATCTCCTTGTTGTCACTCGTTAAACTGACTACAGCCAGACTATCTTTTAATGCTGCAGAAATTTCTTTCATTTCCGGTACAGATGCATGGCAGGGTCCACATCCGAAACTCCAGAAATCCAGTAAAATGAATTTCCCCTTGAAATCAGCCAGATAATGTGGTTTGCCATTCAGATCGGTCAACAAGGTATCATACAAGGGTTCGCCTACTTTTACCACTTTTGGTGGAAACAGGGTTAGTGCTATTATTTCACCGTGCGTACTGTTCTTCAATTCCGGATTTAATCGCTGGTAGAGTTTCAGCACCGGATCCCGGAATTCTTCAATATTGTTCCATTTGATCATATTGGCAACATCATTCAATACTTCAAGTTTTACCGGAGTAATGGAAGCTTTCTCTAACAGGCTAAGGTTGTTTTTATAGATTTTATATTGATAGGTATCCGAAGCCTTATCTATGGAGTCCATCATTTTTCTACCTACCGCTTTCTCCTCTTTTGAAACTGCTTCCGAGTCGAAGTATTTTTCGATGATAGCATTTCTCTGTATGCTCAGTTGCTGAAACGCATTCCATGAATCCTTGTTGGAACGAACGAAATAGGACCATTCCTTTTGTTCGGGAATATCACTTGTTACCTCCCAGGTATAAATCAGGTTGTTCTCCCCCTTAATCTTTATTGTTTTGCCTGCCTTGGCCCATAACTTCAGTCCAATGGAGGGAAATCCGCTATTATAACTGCTGAGGGAATAATTCTCAGTTGATTCATTCTGCGGTGTATATTCTATCCGGAACTGTCCATTTCGTACACTGTCTTTTGCTACTTCTGATCCAACAGATCCCTCTACTTTCATCAGGGAAATAGGAGTGCCTTCTTTAACGCCGGATAATTGGCCCGTTATGATGATTTTTTGCTGCGCAAAAGTTGTAAGTATACAAGTAGTAAGGCAGATAAGCAGGACTATGGTTTGTTTCATTTTGCAGGTTTAATGCCTGCTTAAATTACTACTTCCATTCAGTTGAAAAAGTTAAAAATATCTTTAATGCGTCACTCTTTCAACAACTCCGGATTCACCAGCCGAATCATAGCACTGCTTTGCTCATTGGCGAACAAACGCGCTTCATAACGTTTGTCCCCTACAATCGCTACCATAAATGACGTGTTGGGCGGGATGCTTCCCAGGTTCTCGGCTACCATCACCAGTTCATTGTCTGCCTGCAGGTCGGCCGCATTGATCTTGATCGTATAAGCTTCCTCAGTTAAC
Organism: uncultured Flavihumibacter sp.; assembly: GCA_964547405.1. Taxonomy (GTDB): domain Bacteria; phylum Bacteroidota; class Bacteroidia; order Chitinophagales; family Chitinophagaceae; genus Flavihumibacter. Next base: position 1,490 of record CAZJNY010000447.1, read on the forward strand.
CGGATATTTTTGAATAACAACCTGCCATTCAGGAAGAGTGCTATAGAATCCCCATCCACCTGGGCATTGTCATAAAAGCGCAGCTCGATGGTTTTCGCAGTGATGGGAATCACTGTTTGCAACACATTTTTACGGGAGTTGAATTTATTCTCCACCGGATCAGCTGAAACTGCCACCGGAGCTGGTGCCGTAGTAGCTGGAGCAGGAGTAGGGGCTGTTGGCTCTGGCACATTTACCGCAGGCGGCGGATTCGTTTTGCCCGGAGCAACAATCACCATCACCGGTTTCATTGTCTTTTCCTCCGGAAAATTAACTTTTGCTGTAATCTGTGAAATACTATCAATCAATACAGGGTCATTGCCTCCCACGAAGTAATTGTCAATGATGAAATCCCATTCATCATTGAAGATGGGCTTTGACATTTTCTGGAGATGAACCTCCCCGTTTTTGCTGTTTTGCTGATCGCGGCTGGAACTGGTGCCATCGAGGTACATTTCCTCACCACCCGGACAATTAAAATCCGCTACCATCATCTGTGCACCGGCATCAGGCCGGAGTTGCATGATGCCTCCGGTGCCGTAATCATCCAGCAGCATTTCATCCCACCAGATGACCGAATTGGTATTGGGATCAAAATG
>CAZJNY010000448.1:0-2124 GCA_964547405.1 uncultured Flavihumibacter sp.
CCCACGACTCTTCTTTAGATTTGTGCAGGTCTTGTTGCAATGCATTATAAATAGCTTCTTCATTCCGAAGAATCGACTGCTTTAATTGTTTCAGGAGCTGAATACGGGCTTCGTATGTTGCCAGCACTCCCATTTGAAACCGATGCCTTAATCCTTCTAATTTTTCCGTTGTCAGATCTGGTATCATACTATCAAAATACAACAATTGTAAGCAATCCTGGTTCAATCCCGATTTCTGTAACTTCACCGCATGCTTCCTGATGAACATTTTATGAAACAGGCACTGGTGCTGGCAGGCCAGGCATATGATGCCGGAGAAGTTCCGGTAGGTGCGGTGGTTGTAATCAAAGACCGGATCATTGCCAGGGGTTACAACCAGGTTGAACAATTAAATGACCCTACTGCTCATGCGGAAATGATTGCGCTAACCTCGGCATTTGGCTTTCTGGGTGCCAAATATTTACCAGATGCTGCGTTATATGTTACCGTTGAACCCTGCCTGATGTGTGCCGGAGCTATTTATTGGAGTAAACTTGGCAAAATCGTTTGGGGAGCTTCGGATGAGAAGAATGGATTTGCCCGGTTAACCGGTGAACACACACCTTTTCACCCCAAAGCAACCATCCGTACAGGTGTACTGGCAGAAGAAGCTGCTGAACTCATGAAACGTTTCTTCCGGGCAAGGCGCTGACTATATTTTAACAATCCCTTTTTAAGCCCCGGTCAGTTGTTCTGGTCTATGGTATATAAAACTAAAGGCCATGAAAAAAATATTACTCCTCTTTTTACCCCTTGTACTGGTACTTGCATCCTGTACGCGCACCTATGTAGAACCCGGGCCGGTTATTGATGAACGCTACTGGCTCAGCCAGGAAAGAGGGGTGGTTGTTTACAGTGGGTTTGACTGCGATTTCTTTGTTGTCGAAACCCGCTACGGAAACACCGTACTTCGCAGCTGGGGCGGGATTGCGCCCATACGCGGAGCTGTTGTGTATGGCAATTTCAGCCGGTTCGGTACACAATCTTTCTACAACCGTTCGGAAGGTCTGATAGAGCAGGCTACCGTTGTTGATTACTGGCTGACATATTGGGATGCCATTGATCTGGCAGATTTTGAATGCAACGCCTATTAATTTTTGATTATAATCGTGAAAGCCATCTCCGTTCAGAGATGGCTTTTTTTGTGTTCTGGCCCTTAGCCACTAAATTTGTTACTCCTTTCCGTAGCGCATTTATTATTCATCATAAATTAGTTATTCTATGGCATTTACATTACCGGCGCTTCCTTATGCTCATGACGCACTGGAGCCACATATTGACACGCAAACCATGCAGATTCACCACGGGAAACACCACCAGGCATACGTTGACAACCTCAATAAAGCCATTGCGGGTACCCCGAATGAAAATAAATCAATTGAAGAACTGGTGGCTGCTGCCGGTTCCATATCCCCTGCTGTTCGCAACAATGGCGGTGGTCACTGGAATCATACCTTTTTCTGGGAGAGTCTGGCAGCTAACGCTGGCGGACAACCGACGGGAGCACTTGCAGAGGCTATTACTGCAGCCTTTGGTTCTTTTGACGCTTTTAAAGAAAAGTTTGCAGCCGCAGGCATGACTCGCTTTGGCAGCGGCTGGGCATGGCTGATAGTAAAAGATGGTAAACTGGAAATCAGTTCTACTCCAAATCAGGACAATCCATTGATGGATGTTGCTGAGGTAAAAGGTACACCATTACTCGGTGTTGACGTTTGGGAACATGCTTATTACCTGAAATATCAGAACAGAAGGGCAGATTATCTCTCCGCATTCTGGAATGTTGTAAACTGGTCGAAAGTGGCAGAACGTTTTGCCGCTTCCAAATAATATGTGAATTTCTAAACCAGAGATCCCGCCCCGGGCGGGATCTTTACTTTAACGCGATACCATGAAAAAATTGATCTTCGGAAGTCTTGCAATGCTTGCAATTGCCGCCTGCTCCACTCCTCCTCAAAAGAAAGTGGTGGTGATGGCAAGTGGTAAGTTCACCGTTTCGCAAACTGGTGATGCCATTCAGTTTGAACCTGGCACGCAGCACAACGAACAGGTGATTAACCTGAAAGGTGACAAAATCACCTTAAATGA
>CAZJNY010000449.1:0-1563 GCA_964547405.1 uncultured Flavihumibacter sp.
GCGAAAGCGGTTTCAAGCAGGAAGCGGTCATCTGCATCATCTTCTGCTACCAGGATATAAATATTGTCCATATTTAATGAAGGTACAAAGAAAGGGCAGCTTTGAACTGCCCTTCTGAAAATTTTACCATTACCCTTTTCTTAACATCCCTGAAATAAGGGATATCAGGAATAATACGATAAAGATGTAAAACAAGATTTTTGCGATACTGGCGGCACCTGCGGCAATACCGCCGAATCCGAAAAGGGCGGCAATCAGCGCCACTACCAGAAAAATGACTGCGTAACGTAACATGATAATATGTTTTAGGTGATGAGATAAGAAGTTACCTAAACGCTTAAATTATCATGCCAAACATCGGGTACCCGACGGGTGTTTTAATCCTGGGGAAAATACATGATGAAGGCGGCGCCTTTATTGACGACGGCATGGGCATCAATCACCCCGTTATGATTGGCCATTACACGCTGGCAGATCGCCAGTCCGATACCTTTCCCGGATCGATCTTCCTGGGTATGAAGGCGCCGGAAAAGCTGGAATACTTTTTCTTTGAATTCATTCTCAAAACCAATTCCATTATCCTGAATGGTGATTTCGTGGTAATGTTTCTGAAGGGTAGGTAATCTCCTGATAGGGATATCCTTAACATCCACGATCCGGTGAGAGATGCTGATAACAGGAGGCCTGCCTTCTTTATAGTAACTCAGGGCATTATCCAGTAATGCGCGAAACATTTTCTTAACCTGACCAGGATATACTTTGAGGTCTGGCAATTCTCCCAATGAGATGATAGCCTGCATTTCCTGCACCCTGGACTCTTCTTCTGCAACCACTTCTTCCCATAATTTCCGGATGGAAACCAGTACCGCCTCTTCTTTCCATTCCAACAGGTTCATATAGGTGGAAATGTCTTCCAGCATACCCTGCAGTTTTTTGCCGGAGGCATCAATCCGGTCTAGGATCATTTTACCCTCCTCATCTATTTTGTCTTTTTGCCGGATACGCAACCTGTCTGCAAAGGTTCTGATTTTGCGCACTGGCTCCTGTAAATCGTGAGAGGCGGCAAAAGCCAGCTGTGTCAGTTCATCATTGCTTTGTTTGAGTGATAGCAACTGTTCCTGCAATTCCTGCTGGAAGCGGAACCGGTCTAGCATTGCTTTAATGAGCAGGATAAAGAAACCAAGGAAAATAAATCCTACAATGGCAACAGCTGTGCGGAAAGTTCGGGAAGTGAGCCGCTGAAAGCGCTCTTTTTGCTCGAAACGTTGCTTTAGTAAGGCAGTTTCATCGGCTTCCATCAGATCCAGGTTTTCATGAAAACTGGTCATCAGATCCCGTCCTTTAGCTACGCGTTGCAGGATAACCTGTTGAGACGAATCATTTTCCACCGATGCTTGCAGCGATTCCAGCAACTGCAAGCGCAATTGCAGCGTACTACGGATCATCGCCAGGCGGTTCTCCTGCCGTTTATTATCAGCAACCAGTAAACTAAGTTCCCCTGTAATCTGATTGAATTGCTTCTTCACCGAATCCGCCGGTAGCAGATAACTACTGTCGCGTGTA
>CAZJNY010000449.1:1573-2118 GCA_964547405.1 uncultured Flavihumibacter sp.
AATAACAAATCCCCGCATGGAAGTTTCCGCACCTGAAATCAGGTCGCTCAAACTTTTCAGGCTGCCAATTACCCTATACGTATGCTCCACCTGGTTTGAATACCGGATCATGGAGTTCATTCGCTGAAAACTGAGCAGGCTGAAAATCACCATCACAATCAGGGTAGTGGTGAAACCAATCATCAAATAAAGGAAAATATTACGCTTCATACTAAATTATTCCCCGATATGGGGAAAATTGGCTACAATGATTTAATTTCGATTTCCACACCCTGCTTTGCTGATAACAAATTTAAAAGTTTAAGTTTCTCTTTATCAGGTTGTTAGAAAATATATTTAGAATCTGCTGCATCGTCTGGATTCTGGCTTTTAGATTGATTCAATATAACTGTTAAACTATTGTTTATGATCAGCCAGAATCAATCACAGCAGCAGACGCAGAAGATATTACCGCAGCAGATTCAGTTATTGAACCTGTTTCAGTACAACAGCCAGGAATTATTATTACATATCCGCCAGGAACTGGAGCAAAATCCTTACCTGGA
>CAZJNY010000450.1:0-2116 GCA_964547405.1 uncultured Flavihumibacter sp.
GGGGCTGTTGTTTATGAAAGCGGCCACACCGGAAAAAGTGAAAGCGGCGGCCATTCCACTGCGCGATATCGGGTTGCTAAGCCAGCAGGCCTATCTTTCCTGGCAGTCTGTTCCGGGCATTGAAATGGCCTACGAGCACAAGGGATTGCTGGAATATTTTCAAACACCGGATAAAGAGGCGCATGCGCATCATTTTTGTGAGGATGCTCTTAAACTCGGACTGGAAGCGGAACTGCTCAGCTATGAACAGGCGCAGGCGCTTGAACCACAAACCAGATTGAATATCAAAGGTGCACTCTGGTTCAAATGTGACGCTCATGTATACCCGAACAAGGTCATGAGCAGTTTGAGGAAATACCTGCTGGACAACGGAGTAGTTTTTCACCCCCATGAAGAAGTAACCGGATTTGAGAAAAAAGCAGGAGCAATCACCCATGTACGAACTTCCCGGTCTGTATATGAAGCGGATAAAATAATATTGGCAGCGGGTAGCTGGAGCCGTGAGCTGGCCGCGCAGCTGGACACCCGGTTGCCGATGGTAGGCGGCAGAGGGTATTCTGTAACCCTGGAGGATTCGCCCAATAAACTTAATCACCCGGCTGTATTGATGGAAGGCAGGGTGGCGATCACTCCCATGGATGGAAATAAAATCCGGTTTGGCGGAACCATGGAAATTACTTCCCTCAATAAACCACCCCGTCTGAAAAGGGTAGAGGGTATCTTACAGGCGGTTCAGCGATATTTTCCCGATTACCAGTTGCCTGCTGTGAAAGAAGCAAAAGTCTGGTCCGGATTCCGGCCCTGTTCTGCCGACGGGCTACCTTATATTGGAAAAAGTAAGCGGTATCACAACCTCTTATTTGCAACCGGTCACGCGATGGTGGGAATGAGCCTGGGTGCAGGCACCGGGCAGTTGATTAGCGAACTGGCCAATGAACAGCAGCCATCCATGGATCTTCGACCCTTTGATCCGGAACGATTCAACTAAAGCATAACCATCGGAATCCTAACAAGGATTTATAACTTTATTGGCAGCAACTTGTTCTAAGTCCATGGAACTTCGTGCATCTTTTACACCTGATCTGAATACAATGACCCAAACAACCAGTCAATCTCCTTCTGTGAGTAGTCTGCCATATGCAGCCACCGGATTTTACAATGATATTGTGCTGGATTATGTTAGTGGTGATCAAAAACTCCGGCCCTTTTACCAGCATGCACCCTCCTGGGAAGGAATCGAAGCTGCAATACAGGCGAGAAAGCAGACGCCGGTAAACAGAAAAGTGCTGGTGGAGGCATTGGAACAGCAATATAAAAACGCCGGATTAACGGGCGCCGCCGCAGTTGACGAGTCGATACAGTTACTGACACAGCCCACTACTTTTACAGTTTGTACTGCCCATCAGCCCAACCTCTTTACAGGATACCTCTACTTTGTATATAAAATCCTTCACGCCATCCGGTTGGCAAACAGTTTGAAAGAGCGATATCCGAATGCTTCTTTTGTGCCTGTATTTTATATGGGTAGTGAAGATGCTGATTTGGATGAATTGGGAAAAATTAATCTGGGAGGAGAAAAACTGGTATGGAATACCAGACAGCGCGGAGCCGTAGGACGTATGCAGCCAAAGGGACTGGAACCTTTACTTCACCGGATTGAAGGAGAACTGTCAGTGTTGCCGTACGGACCGCAGCTACTGCAACTACTTAAATCCGCCTACCTGGATGCAGCCGATATTCAGACGGCTACATTCCGGCTTATACATGCATTGTTCAGTCAATATGGGCTGGTGGTGCTGATTGCTGATCAGCCCCAACTCAAGAAAATCATGCAGCCGGTATTTGAAGATGATTTATTTAATCAGACCCCCTCAGCAATTGTAACGGAAACGGTTAAACGCTTAGCGGTTTCTTACAAAGTGCAGGCCAATCCGCGTGCCATCAATCTTTTTTATCTGAAAGACGATATACGCAACCGGATTGAAAAAACCGATACAGGTTTTTCTGTGGTGGATACGGAACTGCAGTTTACAGAGGATGAAATGAAGCAGGAGCTGGAATTGTATCCGGAGCGCTTCAGTCCGAATGTAATTCTTCGGGGTTTGTATCAGGAAAC
>CAZJNY010000451.1:0-2115 GCA_964547405.1 uncultured Flavihumibacter sp.
GGTAAGGCCATGGATCTGGGATTTAAATGTTGTCAATCTAGTTTTTCACAGTTTCAATAAAGGGTACGATCAACCTGGCTTACGCGCGGCCTTGCATGGCGTTCAGCATGTTACCATAAATCTGGTTAAGGTTGCTGAGGTTTTTAGCAAGAGCTGCAATCTGATCCTGTGTTTTCTTGGCATCATCAACACTTCCCTGCATTGCTTCGGAAGCCTGTGCCAGATTACCATAGAACTTGTTCATTGCCTTCAGGTGGTTGTTCGTATCCTGGAGTTCCAGTTCATAGATTGTATTCAAAGATCCCAGGTTCTTAGTCAGGGTCTGTACCTGCGTATGGAACTGCTTGGTGCTTTCAGATGCTTCGTTGAAAACCGCCATCGTTGTAGCGCTCTTCTGATAAGCTTCTTTCATTTGTCCGAGTGCTCCTGCAGCTTCTTTTGTTTTAGATGCATAATCATTGGTAGCAGCAACTACGTCAGATACATCTTTCATTTGATTAACAGTAGTACCCAGCTTGTTGAAACCTTCGCTCAGTTTCTTCAGGTTGGTTGGAGTAATATCGGCTTCCTGCATCATCTTGTCAAGATTGTTGAGGGCAGGATTGCCAGCCGGACTGGTAGACAGTTTTGGCAGGGCTTCAGCCAGTGCAGCCATTTCGCCACCGGGAGGCGGTAAGAATGCATACACGATAAAGATCAGGGCTTCTGTAAGAAGACCAACAGTCAACATAATGTCGGCAAAAGAAAGGTGAAGGATTTTTGCCCATGCTCCGAAGATTACCACCGCAGCGCCCACGCATACGAAGATATTCACGAGTTTGTCAGTAGATTTAGATGCACCAGCCATAGTTGTTAATTTTTGAGTTTGAATAAGGGTTTAGATACTTGTTTGATATAGATATTAGATTTTTGATAAAACAGTGCCTGTTCGATTTTTCAATCAAATAATTATTAGTAAGATGTTGTCTTTAGAAATTTGCTATACGCTTATTTTTTGCCTTTGCCCTGAGTAGGTGGGAGATCAATTACAGAGCGGAATCCGATGTATGATTTTGCAGTATCCTGGTACTCATAAGAGCGGGTTCCTGTTTGGAGGAAATAACCTACATCTTTCCAGCTACCACCACGTAATACTTTACGCTTCATACGGGGAGGATCAGAATCCTTCGCATTGTAACGGATATCAGGGTTCATATCGTGCTGGAAATTGTATCCACCTTCATAATAAAGAGAAGAAGTCCACTCCGCTACGTTACCGGCCATGTTATACAGACCGAAATCATTAGGCCAGTAAGCATCGGCACGAACCGTATAAAAACCACCGTCTTCGGGATAGTTACCACGGCCAGGCTTGAAGTTTGCCAGCAGACATCCTTTTTTATTTCTCAGGTAATAGTTACCCCAGGGGAACATAGACTGTGAACGACCGCCACGGGCTGCATATTCCCACTCGGCTTCAGTTGGCAGACGGAAATCAGATTCCTGTGCGCGCTTCTTGGTTTCCAGGAAAGAATTCAGGTAGTGGGTTCTCCACTCACAGAACGCTGTTGCCTGTACCCAGCTTACACCCACGACCGGATAGTTACCGAAAGCAGGATGAGAGAAATAACGCTTGGTCATTGGCTCATTGTAAGAGTAGGAGAAATCGCGGATCCATACCAGCGTATCGGGATAGATGCGAACATCTTTCTTCACGATAAACTGAGAACGCGGCTTGCCGGCGTTTTCGCGCTTGGCAGCATCTTTATTATCGAAGGTTTCGGAATGATAGATCAATTTGGAAGCGTCCAGCTCCTTCTTTCCAAAAATCCGGTTTTCCGGAGAAAGAATCAGCTGATCGATTTTTTCAATGGTGGCCTTATCGCCCCATTTGATCGTTTTTGCCTTTGCCCAGTCTACCTGGTCTACCCCGTCAACATTTTTTACAAATCCCATCAGCTTTGCAGCTGTAGAATCCCGAACCCAGTTTACAAACTGGCGGTATTCGTTGTTGGTGATTTCTGTGGCATCCATCCAGAAGCCATTAATGGATACCTGCTTGTTACGGGCAGTGTACGCAAAGTTGACATCTTCATCACTTGGACCCATGTGGAATGTCCCGGGTGGAATGTACAC
>CAZJNY010000452.1:0-2107 GCA_964547405.1 uncultured Flavihumibacter sp.
ATGGGAGATTCATCTGCTGGCAGACTGTTAAAAAAATACGGCCCATGGGCATTGGTTACGGGAGCTTCTTCAGGTATAGGAAAAGAAATAGCAGGAGAATTGGCAATGGCCGGATTTGATCTTGTGATTCATGGACGAAATCAATCCGCTCTTGATGAACTGGCTGTAAACATCCGTGCCAAAGGCAGGCAAGTGTGTATTCTAACAGGTGATCTTTCCAGGGAAGATGCTATTCAATCCCTGCTTGATCAAACCCGGGCAATAGATATTGGACTGCTGGTTGCAGCAGCCGGATATGCCACTTCGGGACTTTTTTCGGAAGGAAATCTGGAGGAGGAAAAAGACCTGCTGGATGTCAATGTTCGGGCCGTATTAGTTAAGGTGCATACATTTATTCAGCGCTTCAAACACCGCAAGCAAAGTGGAATATTGCTGATTAGCTCCATTCTTGGGTTTCAGGGTGTTCCTTATGCTGCTCATTATGCAGCAACCAAAGCGTATATTCAATCGCTTGGAGAAGGATTATCGCGGGAATTGAAACCAATGGGCATTGATTTACTGGTGACAGCGCCAGGGCCTGTACACACTGGATTTGCTTCAAGAGCTGGCATGCAAATGAAACAGGCACTTCTGCCTTCTGCAGTGGCAAAAGCATCTCTTCAACAATTAGGAAAACGGGCAACCCTGCTTCCAGGCTGGCTAAGTAAACTGTTGTATTTTTCACTGGCACTTTTACCGAGGGCTGGTAAAGTGCGAATAATGCAAACCGTTATGAAGGGAATGCTTCAGGAAAAGAACGCCCCTACAGGTTGAATGCGTGATTCAAGTACATGCAAGAGAATAGAAGTGTGCGCTGGTGAAAGTACATGATTCGAAAGTAGCTGCGGGTCCAGCAGCAATAACTGTTTGGTATCTGAATTTGGTGCGGTTGTTTTAAATTTAGTAAGGTAGCCAAGTTCCCCGAATAATTCCACATATCCCGTAACCCATTCCGCATCTTTGCATCTGTGAAGGTATACCAGATGCAGCGGCTTTTCCGGATATAGTTCCTTCACTATTTGCAGTGGCTGCAGTTGGGATTGGCTTTCAAAAAGTGCAGCATCCGGTTTAAATAACCAGGCATAAAAATTTTTACTGATTTTTTGAATAGCCTGATCTACCATTTCCATGGTATACCCCTGGCTAAGCCAGTTTTGGTTGGTGTTTGTGCGATCCGGACGAATGGCATATTTCTCGAGTTGAGGCCGGCAGAAGTTGACCAACGCCTGGTCAATCGAAGCACCGGCTTTTTCATTGCAGGATTTACAGAGAATCCGCCTGCTTCTGAGGGAGCCACCCAATGCGCTTGGGATAATATGTTCCCAGGATTGGTTTTTCCGGTTTAACTGGCTTCGACAAGTATAGCAGGTTGCCATCGCGCTAATTTAGCGGATTTGCCGGAGTAGTAACCGGATATGAATCAATCCGGCCAGCAGAAAAAATCCCGGAATATAAGGTGGTTTGATTTTCAGCGGAAGTATAGTTGCCGGAACTGCGGGATGCAGGTGTACATATATTCCGGTTGCCATCAGTATTACCAGCAGAAGGGAAGAGCAGATTCCAATCAGGGGAATATATTTTGCAACCGGAAATACTGGATTTCGAATGGCTGTTAACAATAATAGGCTTCCCACTACGAGCTCTCCAATAATACCCATCCAGTATGCAGTTACTCCCAATCCGCTGGTAAAAATCTGCGTATGGTACCAGGTTTTGAATGGGTCGAAAAATTTCAGTAGTCCAAACATAAATATAGAACTGCCTAAAAATCCTGCAAGAATAGTAATCGGTTTCATACCAGCGAAACTATTCCGAACAATCAGGGTCTGCTGGTCAGTTTGGTTCAATTTTCGGTTCTTTTGGTTCAGGCTCCGGTTTGTTTGTGCGATAGGCTACCGGTGTTTGTCCCGACCATTTCCTGAACACTTTCGTGAAATGAGAAGGGTCCTGGAAGCCCGTCTGGTAGGCAATTTCACTGATCGTTAGCGATGAATGAAGCAGAAGTTTCCGGGCCTCCTGTATTTTTCGGGATTGAAGGTACTGAGCGGGACTCTCTTTATAAATACTG
>CAZJNY010000453.1:0-2104 GCA_964547405.1 uncultured Flavihumibacter sp.
CCGGCATTGGGCCGACCAAAAATATTTACAAATCCAACTTTCATCTTTAGCATTTAAGACAGGAGTTTACGCTAAAGAAGATCAGGGAGGTAATCAAATTCCAGCGCGAACGTCCGGTCGCATAGAATAAACAGCTATAAAGCTACAATAAAAAACCAGCAAGTCTCCTTGCTGGCTTTGGTTGCGAAGGGAGGGATCGAACCTCCGACCTTCGGGTTATGAGCCCGACGAGCTACCGCTGCTCTACTTCGCGATTTGGATTGCAAATGTACAGCGATAACTCTTCCCTTCCAAAAAATTCTTTTAAAATCATCCATCCTTCCGTGAAATAGAACTGGCTCCACTGCTTTTCATATCCCGGATTAAGCCTGCTCCCCGGATTTTTATATCAGAAGCACCACTGGCTTTAGCGGATATTTCTTTGTTCACTACCACATTGATTGATGAAGCACCATTGGCATCCACTTCACAATAATCAGTAACCAGGTCCCATCCTTTAACAGAACTTGCTCCACCTACATTGGCCGCCAATTTGCCAATTTTGCCTTTCAGTCGGGTATCACTGGCACCATTCAGATTCAGTGTCAGTTCCCTGCATTCCAGTTCACCCGCCATATCACTGGCACCCCCTAGTTGAATATTCAGCACATCCTGTCTTAAAACGCCCATAATGGAAACATCGCAGGCGCCGCTGGCTTTGATCATGGTCAGGTTTTTTACAGAAACATAGGCTTTCATTTTCCGATCACCTTTCCAGTCGTTCCATCCCTTGCCATCAAACCAGATTTTCAGCACTCCGTCTTTTACTTCTGTCCGGATGCGATCCGTTACTTTTTTTTCAATGGAACTAACAGCCACACCGGTTTCATCTCCCTGGGAAATATAAATATCGATGGCGCTGCTGGCTTCAATGGCGGTAAATGCACCCACGGATCGCAGTTCCGCATTTTTATCGTTAATCTGGAATTTCTGGGCCTGGCCGGCTACTACCGTCAAAACAAACCCCAGTACAAAAAGGACTTTTTTCATATACTTATTTACTTTGAGATTTTACACTGCCTCCGCTACCCGTACGTAAATTACGAATCAATCCGCCACCCTTGTAATGAATTGCACCACCACTGCTGGCTTCTGCATTCAATTCCTTGGTAACAGTAATATCAATCACACCACCACTGCTCACATCTGCAGAACAATAGGTAGTGCTCAGTCCATATCCTTTAAAAATAGATCCGCTGCTGGCTTCCACTGATAGTTTTTCTGCAGATCCGCTTAACTCGGTAATGGCGCCGCTGCTATTATCAGAACTAATTTCAGTAGCTGCAAAACTGGCTTCAATAATTGCACCGGAACTGGCATCTACCTTTATTTTGGACCCCTTGATGGTAGCGGCAGTTTTAGCAATGGATCCTGAAGATGCGCTTAATTCTGTAAGCTCCCGAACAGATACATAGGCTTTGAATTTTAGGTTCTTTCTCCATTTCCAATTGCCATCAGTATGGTCTATGTATACTTTCAATACGCCGTTATCGACAACCGTTTTAATCCGTTCGGTATATTCGGGATTGGAGCAGCTAACGGCTACAGCTTCCTTATCGCCCTGTTGCAGCAGGAGTTCAATGCCGGCAGAAACTTTCACACCCGTGAAGGATCCTACAGAACGCTCCCTGGCGTTATTATCTGAAATGGTGGTTGTTTGAGCAAACAATCCGGTACTTAAAAAAAGCAGCAGGAAAAGGCTTGTTAGTTTATGCATGACAGTATTATTTTCAGTAGGACGGATCAATGTTTCAAAAAGTTACAGCCATTTTATTTTTTTTGGTAGTAACTTGCAGGCTGATTACGGCCGTAGTCAGATATCAGTTTCCCGGGGTGCTGAGGATATAAGATCCAAGGCTGAGATAATACCCGTTGAACCTGGTCAGGGTAATGCCTGCGCAGGGAAGGTGGTTGAATAGCATTTATTCCTCCTTTTGCTTTCGCAGCATTTCTCTCAAATCATTTTTTCAACTTAATGAAACACAATGAAAAAAATGTTTTTGGGGATATGCGCATCCATGTTATGTATCCCTCTTTTTGCTCAAATCAGACCAATTGTAATTGC
>CAZJNY010000454.1:0-2101 GCA_964547405.1 uncultured Flavihumibacter sp.
CAAAATTCATCAGTATGGAACCTTCTACCATTCTTCGCAGCGATGCGCTTGACATCCTTTTCGAAAATCGCAACAAACAATATGGCGCTTACACCCTAAGGCGGGAATACCCCAGGCGTCTTCTGCTGGCAGTAGGCGGGATGGCCTTAGTAGTTGCGACTGTTCTTTTTTTTATGCTTCAACCTAAAACTCCCAGGTTATTAGCCGGACCGATACTAATTATTGAAGACCATCATTTGGTTCAACCTCCTCCACCTCCGGTACCAGAGCCCCCGGCACCCCCTGCACCTGCTCCTCCGGTACCACCGGCCGCTACAGTCCAATATGTAAAACCGGAGATAGTTCCCGATGAGCTGCATAAAGACCCACTGCCCGAAATGAAGGACCTGGACAACAAGCTTATCTCTACCGAAACCATCGAAGGTCCGGTGTCAGATGGCCTTACCCGTCCGCCTCAGCCTGAGAATACAGGAACCGGCGCAGCCCCCATTCCGCCGGCAAAGGAAGAAGCACCAGCGATACGGGAAACCGCCGCTGTTATGCCCAGTTTTCCGGGAGGACTCGGTGCCCTGCAACGCTGGTTGTCCAAAAACCTGCGTCCCCAGGATGGTATTGAACCCGGTCAGCGGGTGAAAGTAATCGCCCGCTTTGTAGTGGATGTGAATGGCAATATCACCGGTATCCGGCTGACACAGACAGGTGGAGATCCATACGATCAGGAAGTACTGCGTGTCATAAATAAAATGCCAAAATGGAATCCGGGCCGGCAAAATGGAGAAACGGTGGCGGTATGGTTCAATATCCCCATAATTTTCACCAGCCAGGAAGAGTAGTAAAAGCGATACACCATATTTTTCCTAAATTGCCCAACGCTAAGTAAGCAGACTACCATGACAAATGAATCACAGAACAATAGAAGAAAGCAATACAGCATGATGCGCTCCATCCTGGATTACGGAATGGGCGGACTCATCCTGCTCTTTGGTTTCTTCTTTTTGTTTTCCGAGAAGCTGGGTTTTGAATTTGAAATGGAACCCTTTTTCAAATATTTCTTCTCCGGACTCTGTATTGTTTATGGCGCCTGGCGTATTTACAGGGGTTATCAGAAAAATTATTATTCCGAATAAGAATCAAGCGATCGTGTATGCATAGGTGTTGGAAACTAAGTGTAGTGGTAGTGTTGACCATGTTTGCGTTCATTCGTTGTAATGATCAGCCGGTGGTTTACCGGGATGATACGGCCAGTTCAGGCACTATTCATATTAGTGTGGACGAATCTTTCAAGCCGGTGATCGACTCCCAGATCAAAGTGTTTGAATCCTCTTTTCCCAAGGCAAAAATCATTGCCCATTATAAACCGGAAGCGGAATGCCTGAAAGACCTGCTGGTTGACAGCATCCGGATGGTCATCGTAACGCGCCCTCTTTTACGAATTGAAGAAGAACGCCTGAAAGATACCCTCCGGTTCATCCCCATACAGGGCAAAATGGCCTTTGATGCGGTAACCGTAATTGTAAACCCGGCTAATAAGGATTCCGTGCTGGACAGAAGTGATCTCCGTTCCATACTCAATGGTACCAGCGGTTACAAGTTCAGGCCGGTGATGGATGGCCGCACAGCCACCAGTACGGTACGGTTTGCCATTGATTCCATTTTAGCGGGAGACAAACTCAGTGATGCGGTAACGGCTGCCGACAGCAGTACCGGGGTAATCGATTATGTTTCCAAAAACAAGGATGCCATCGGTTTTCTGGGCGTTAGCTGGATTGGGAACAATGATGATCCCGTACAATTAAGCTTTCAGAACAAAGTAACCATCGCTTCAATAAAATGTGAAATTTGTCCGGATGAGGCCTATGTAAAACCTTTTCAGGCAAATATTGCTACCCGCCGCTACCCGTTGGTACGGGGATTGCATTATATTTTAAAAGAAAATTATGAAGGGCTGGGCAGTGGTTTTGCCAATTTTCTCATCTATGAAAGAGGACAACTGGTATTTCGCAGGGCTTATCTCTGGCCGGCAAAAATGGCTTTTGAGATAAGAAATGCGGGAATCGACGAGTAATTCCATTATTTTAATATTTTTATCATCCGACTAAAA
>CAZJNY010000455.1:0-2081 GCA_964547405.1 uncultured Flavihumibacter sp.
TGAACATTTCAAGCTTAAATAAAATCGGGGAAAGCCAAAAACCGACTCCGGTAATAACGATCCAAATCTGTGAGATATCCTTTGCCAGTATATAGATATTGGAAAGGATTATTGAAAAAGCAAGCGCAAAACATACCAGGTTTAAGAAAATGGGTATAATGTAAAATGCCGTAAAATCAAGCCCAAGTGTCCCTTTATCAATAAACTGATAGTACACCAGGAACAACGTGAGATTAAAGAAAAAGCCGATGCAATTGGCCAGAATTGTAGAAAGGTATATTTCGATCTTATTCATGTTGGTATACTCATAGAGATACTTCTTTGTATGCAGTAACTGGATCGTACCTGTTGTACTTTCTACAAAAAAATTCCAGAATATCAGCGCAATAAATAAAAATGAAACAAAATTGGGAATGCCTTGTTTCAACACCAACTCAAATGCCACGTAATAAATGAATATATCGGATATCGGCTTGATAACGGCCCATAACAACCCCAACTTATTCTCATAATAGCGTAGCTTGAATTCAATTTTAGCCAGCAGCCAGATTCTTTCAATTATATTTGAAACTCCTTTTCGTTTATCTCCCGTTCTAAATAACATAACTTATTTTTTCAGTCGTTTAAATAATATATACGCAATCTTCCTGAGATAACGTTTACTCTTTACTTTTTCCCTTAGTCGTCCTTGAATCTTACCCGACAAAAATCCGATTATCCCGGTAGTTATACCACCACCCTGTTGAGTAGGATTATCAATAAACAACCCGCTCCCGTTCGCATTATAGATACTGGCCAGCTCAGGTCCATATTGCTGATAAATTTTTCTGTGCTTATCCGCAATCAGCCTATGCAGATACAGCCGTTTTACAACAGTAAATTTTCTTGCCATTGATTTTTTTCTGATCCTGTAATTAAACAATGGCTCGGGCAATACCAGGCCTCCGCAATTATTCTCAATCATACTTACCACAGCATCCCAGTCTTCCATTCCGTATTCAAAAGCCGGATCAAACTTCCCATGGCTCAAAAAGGAACTTCTTCTGAAGACAAGAGTGCTTGTTAGTAAATTATGAAATAGTAACAATGGTGGTTCCGGGTTAAATGCCGGCCAACATCCGCTAGCTTGACCCGTATAATTGGCCCAGCAGCCCACAAAATGAACATTTGCGTAAGCTGAAAGAAGCGATATGGCTTTGGAGTAAAAACTTTTATCCACTGTATCGTCAGGATCCAGAAAAGCTATAAATTGGCCACTAGCGATTCCTGCCCCGAAATTTCTGGCAAGCGCCAGGCCCTGATTACTCTTATGTACCACCCTTACCGGGTACCTTTTCTCAATTTCTGCGAGTGCCAACAGGCTGGATGCTTGTGTACTGCCATCATTGACAATAATTATTTCTGTTCCTGTAATATCCGATTTTAAAACTGATTGGATACAATCGTCAATATAATCACCCATATTAAAAAAGGGGATAATCACCGATAACCGAATTGCGGGATTATTATCCTGTTCTTCACGGCATAACCGGGAATTAACCGATGTGAATGGATAGACTGAATTTTTTCGTTGACCCGATATAAACTCATTGATGATGTGCATCTTTTTTATGTACACTAAATCGGGTGCAAAGTCCGTGTCGATCGTTTGACGTGCCCTTTCACTGATCTGATCCAGCAATGCCGAATCCAGTGATAAGATCTGAATCAGTTGCTGTGCGAAATCACCGGGTTCATTATGATCGAACAAAAATCCATTCATCCCGTGACGAATAACTTCTGATTGACCACCCTGTTTGGAGGCTAAGACGATTTTTCCCAGAGCCATTGCTTCCAGTACCGTATAGGGTAAATTGTCCACAAGACTTGGAACAATAACCAGATGAGCTTTTTCCAGAATTTTACCCAGCGCGGAAGGTGGATATTCACCTTCCAACAGCAGCAATTGCCTGCTTATATAATCACGGTATTTCTCAGTGACAACATCCCCCATTGATTTCCCTTCCGGGTGAAACATCAGGTCAGTGTTTCCGACCAGGTGTAATGGATAGTCAAGTCCCTTATCCCAGAGTTCCTTAAAG
>CAZJNY010000456.1:0-2075 GCA_964547405.1 uncultured Flavihumibacter sp.
TTAGTGTAAGTGTCAGCCTTGGGAAATGGCTGAAAAAACCAATCTGGACCTTTTTGAAATCGACCTGGCTTTCCACCGTTTGGTTGATCCAGGATTTGATTGATTGTTCAATCCGATCTGCAAAAAGCAAAGGAAGCAGGTATAATAATGCCAATATGCTGCCTAATGAGATGCCAATTATTTTTGCCACTCTTCTGATTCTAACGCTCATACGGGTCCGGGTATAACTCTACTATGTCACATTAAGTTCTTTGAATTTTTCTGGGTCGAAATGCAGGTCGGAAGCGGATTTCAGTTAATTTTGAGGGTAGAAAAAAACAAAGCCCCACGGGTAGAAACCCACGGGGCGTAAATAAAAAACTTTATGGGTCGAAAATAGAAAAAATACGGCTCGTAGAGAGCCGTTTGCACGAGTTTATTTTCCGGTTTAGTTTTTTGTTTACCAGTCTCACACGTACTGTTTCTTCTACCGCTCGTTTGTATTTGAAAGGTTTGTTGCTGACACGTCGCCGCAATTGCCAGGTAATGGCCGAGGAGCTCGGTGAATCCAATCAGCAATGCTTGCATCATTTCATAAGCGCTTCCCCCTGGCAGTTCCAGCAGGTGATGGATACCGTAACCCTTGAGTTTTACGATCTGCTCAAGCGCGCCTCCCTGCAAACCGATACCTGTCTGATTATTGATGAGACGGGTAATCCGAAAAAGGGAAAAGCTTCCGCCGGAGTTAAACACCAGTATTGCGGTCAGGTGGGTAAAACGGATAATTGCCAGGTGGGTGTTTTTGGTGCTTTGTGTGGTGGCAGTCTGGTGAATCTGGTACAAGGCAGTCTGGCTGCTATTGATCCGCAACGTAGTAAAATCGACCAGGCCAGCCACTTGATTGATCATATTACCAAGGGGTTAAAAATTGAGGTACAATGGGTTTGCTTTGATGCCTTTTATGGCCGGGATACCGCGCTGCTGGCGCATTTGATTAAACAAGGTCAGGAATTTATCGCGGACATTCCCGAAGATACCCGTGTGTGGCTGGAGCCTTTTCAAATGCGAATACCACCACGCAAACCTGGTGCGAGAGGCAGAAAATCAACCCTCGCCAAACCCAATCGACCGGATATAAGCGTACGGGACTATGCACAACTGCTTAAGCCAATGGACTGGAAATATGTAACCATCCGGCATCAAAGCGGAGGCCGCAA
This sequence comes from uncultured Flavihumibacter sp., assembly GCA_964547405.1. GTDB lineage: Bacteria > Bacteroidota > Bacteroidia > Chitinophagales > Chitinophagaceae > Flavihumibacter. The sequence goes on from CAZJNY010000456.1 coordinate 1,197, forward strand.
ATTAAAAGCCTGGTTCCATGGCAAGGAAATCTATATACTCAATCCGCTTACCAATCGAAAACAACTGGTGACCTTGCTGATCCGGGAAGATGCAGACGGAACGATCAAGTATAGTTTATGCCATTGTCCGGGCAAAGGACTAAAAGAACTCGCCTACCGGCAAAGCAAACGGTACTTTATCGAAAAATCCTTCCGGGAGGGGAAGAAAGAATTGGGCCTCAACCAGTATCAGACCCGCAGCGCTATAAGTTACCATAAACACATGGCGATGGTAATGCTTGGACAATTATTTATAAACGAAGAAAAATGGAATCACTATGAACAAGCAACCATCTGGATGACCACGCAGGATGTCGTTCATTCCTTGAAATCAACCCTCGGTTTTGTAAAACGAACCCTGGAAGAATTATTGAGTCACATCCTGGCGAAACAGCCGCCAGACAAGCGGTTGACCAAAAAATTAATCTATGTCAGAATCTGACAAAGTCAAGTTAAGATTCCATTTTTATTTTGTTTTGTACTACTTGCCGAAACATGAAGAATCGGATCTAAGAAACCAAAAAAACTCCATGCTTCTTGGATTGTTATTTTCATATTAGTAACATCTATGAATGAATACATTAATGCACCAATAGGGGTTGAAATAATTTTATTCATATCTTTCTCATAGCCATTTTTAAATTCAGTATCACCTTGCACCATAATGTTGTCAACATACTTATCCCCATTTTGAATTTCAATGTATCTTTTAATGACTTCAGGATCACTTGTTGTTGCAGCAATACTCGAATTTTTTGTTCTTTCTTCATCTTGATAATCAAATAATCCACTTTGGAAATTCCAAGCATCTGCACCAACAGCCCACATTCCGTCTGGATC
>CAZJNY010000457.1:0-2074 GCA_964547405.1 uncultured Flavihumibacter sp.
GTTGTTGTTGTTGTAGTAGTAATTGTAGTATCGTTCTGAACACTGGTGATCAGGCGTTTTACTTCCAGGGAATCGAGCAGTTCTTTTTTCTTGCGGATCAGTTTTGCCCCCTTGATATTGGCAGTATACAACAGCCCTCCCGAACGTTTTATAATGGAGCTCAACCTTTCCTCTCTGCTTTTAAGCGTATATACGGCCGGCATCAGAACTTCTCCGGTGATTTTAATGGAGATCTGTTCTTTGTAATATGGGTTTTCTTTGATTGTTATAATATCAAAGGGCTTCAATATAAAGTCTGTTGCCGGTCCGGTCAACATTTTCTCATCATTTACCGTAATCAGCTCCACAATTTCACTTTCAGGTTGATTGATCTTTATATCTCTTTTTCTTCTTGAAATTTCAATACCAATACCTGTTGCATTATCTGCATAGCCACCGGCTTTCATAATAAGCGCCTTAAGCGTCAATCCGTCTTCAAATCGAAATGTACCCGGCTTCCGAACAGAACCGTTGATAACCACCTGTATACTGTCTCTCAGATCAAAGATGGAAGCAATGTGAACACTATCATTTTTTTGAAGCAACATACCGGGAACAGCACCAGAAAGAACCGATTTGATATCTGCATTCACATATTCTTTTGTCAGATTGGAACGGGTTCGAACCAGGATAGCAGTACCATCAAAAACATCTTCCCTAACACCCTGTGCTTTCTGAAGCAGTTGTGTCATTGTCATATCTGGCTCCAGTGCATAGGAACCAGGTTTGAAAACCGCACCTGTTATTATAACACGATTGTTGTATCGGTCAATGACCGAATCGATGATGTATTCATCTCCATTTCTGGGTTGAAAAGAAGTCATGGAATCACCTGCCACATCGATAATACTTCTGTTAAAATCAAGTATCCTGGTACCTGTTATCCGGCCCTTAAACGCTTTGCTTTTGAACCCGCCGGCATATTGGATAACATCTGAGAGGTGATCTGATGGTAATAATTCAAAAATACCGGGTCGATTCAGCTGCCCTTTGAGCGTAATAAGGGAGGTGGCAAAAGGAATTCGGATAACATCGTTATCCTGCAAACGAACATTGGAGGACAGGTCTCCTTTCGTTAGAAATTCATACAGATCTGCAGTTTTCAGGACTTTGTTATTCCGGATCAGTTCAATTCGCCGAAAGGAACCATTTTCAACAGGCCCACCACTAACATACAATGCATTAAATAATGTTGCCAGAGATGGTAATGAATATGTTCCCGGTTTTTTAATTGCTCCAATCAGAATTACGCGGATACTGCGGATATTACCTAAAGTCAATTGTAATCTGGTTTGTCCATTAGACAAGGAGGGATAAAACTTAGTAAGCCGATTTTTCAAAACAGCAGTAGCAGCCTCCATATTCAGACCACTTACTGAAACTATACCTGCATACTTAACATTTACAGTACCCTCCGGACTAACTTTAAGGGATTGCTGACTAACATTTAATCCGTAAATATTTAAGATTAATTCATCATCCGGGCCAATGATATAATCAGCAGGAGTGGCTATCCGGAGATCAGGCTCAAAGCTTAGGTTTTCATTGGAAAATAATTCGGAACCAAATAGAGAAATTTCCTCTTCCTCTTTAAAAAGCTGCTTAAATGCCCTGGCAGGCGGATTCACTTTTCTAGGTCCGGATGACTTTTGAACGGAACCAGTATCTGTCGAATTTTTATTTCCAGACAGATTTAAACCAAGCAAGTTGATTCTTTGTTTTAAACTTTCAAGTTCTTTGTCTGGCAATCCTCTACGGGCTAATTCATTTTCCACCTCGGCTATGGAAAGTCCATTCGCGTTTGCCTGGGCAACGAGCCGCTCTAATTGTACATCGGAAATTTGGGAGGCTTTTACTGCACTCAGGTCAGCTGGTAACTGCTGAGCATATGAGTTGGTTACAACTAATAAAGTGATAACAAACAGGCACAATATATTCAGTCTCATTCTTGAACGTATCAGATATTGGTATTTTATCAATCTATAACCTATAAAAATATATTAACCCGAAAGGCATAGCAATGCTTCCGGTCTAT
>CAZJNY010000458.1:0-2063 GCA_964547405.1 uncultured Flavihumibacter sp.
CCCAGCCAGCGGGCTGGCAGAAAAACATCCTCGTTTTCCACCAGCAAGGTACCGTCCTGGGTTAACCGAAACTTGTTGTTCGCATAGGAAGTAATTACCTTTTCGCTAAAATGAACTTCTTTTAACTCAGGCGATTCTACCAGGAATTTCCTTTCCAGTTGATTCAGAAAATACCAGACCGCTGTTCCCGTACTGAACTGTTGTTTAAAGCCACTGAGGCCTACCGGATCTTTTTTGATGATTTCCTCTCCATGCATACTGGAGCCAAAAAGTCGCCCCCAAACACTGTTGTCTTTACCTCCCGTATAAACAGCCGCCGGCCATTTCAGATAATAGGATTTGCTGTTAAACCACCAGGCCATGGATTGCTGCTCTGCAAAATGCGTGGAACGAAGGAAATCAACTCCCTCACTGGTTACATCAATTCCCTTGGATGCCCAATAAGCATATATTTTTTGTTGCGCCGCAGTTTCATCTTCCACCGTAAAGTTCAAATACGGACTGGTTGGTTTTTTATCCAGATCAACACCCCAATTGCCATCTGGTTGCTGAACAGGAAGAGGCGGCCAGGTATGAAACGCATCAATATGTACGGTGCCGGCCTGTTGAATTGGAAGCAACTCACATAAGCTATCGATTCTTTTCTGTGCCAGTCCGGTTGCCCATTCCTGCGCATAACTGATCGGATAGCCCCATTCCCCACCTAACAAGGAACCATCTTTTCTTCGCGCAATAATATTATTCTTTACATAAGTATCCCAAAGAGGACTGTCTTCATACGCATCAAACATATTAATGTGCAGACTCACTTTTGTGTTGTAGTTAAGAGATTCTTTCATCAACCAGCGCAGACTTTGAAGCGTGGTGCTGTCCTGCTTTCGTTTCAATGCCGGGTTGCCTTCAAACCAGGCAGGGTATTTGGAATCATGCCCCATGTACTGCCATCCTACCAGGTAAACAACTTTCTGCATGCCCAATGTGAGCGCATTTATTTTTTTGATCTGTTCAAAAGCCTGGTCAACATTGAGATAAACTTCTGTTTTGCCATTATCGCGACGTTTAAATTTACCATCAAACAAAGCCTGACTCATAAATAATTTTAGGGTCAGTGTCTGGTGGTAGGGTACCCGCGCGGATTGTTTCGAAACTGGCTGGTACTTAAAATAGGTAGTATCTGATTTTACAGATGACCCGGCTAGCTCAGGAACCAGCAACAAGGGTTGATTTGCTTCCAATGCTATACTTACCTGATTGTTTCGAACGATGTACTGAGTTGCCTTAATCAACCCTTTGGTGGTAATCCTCCAACTCTGAATACTTCGTGCATTTTTCCAGTTCTCCGGAATACGTGTAGTCCAATTCGTTGAACTGGTGCTGTATGCTGTCCAGCTATTATCTGTTCTCCACCCAACCGGAAAGAAAATAGTATTCCTGTTTCTATACTGGAAATCCTGTTGCCAAACAGTACTATCAGCCAGGGATACACGAATGGCGTTACCAAACAATGCCACCCTATTCGAACCCACCCCTTCCACAGCCAACCGCTGTTGCCGATTCAGAAAATCATATTGCAGGAAATTCAGATAAAACTCCTTTTGAAATGTTTTATACCAATCCGACTGATCCCTTTCTTTTCGCTTATCCGGAAACAGGTTCTCGCCGTACATACTGGTACCAAACAGGAATTCCAAACCAAAATCACTGTTTTTCAGATCCGGATTCATTTTACTGCCAGTGATTACCGAAGCAGGTTGTTTTAAATAATCATCCTGTGTTCTTCCATTGAAATGCCAGTAATAGGGAACTTTACCATACATATAATCCATCACCCATTCGGTGGTTGGATCAATTCCTTTGGAGCGCCAATAATCAGCCAGCAATTGCTGGTACTGTGCTTCCTGCACCATGGACTCCCGATGGCCTTTACTTTCCCTGGCTATCCATGCATCCAGATGAATGGTGCCCGCTTCTTTCAATTCAGGAAGCAGTTCCAGTAATCGATCCACCCGCTTTTTGGCATACCCTTTCTCCCATTCCCGCTGGTAATTGATCTGATAGGCTTT
>CAZJNY010000459.1:0-2025 GCA_964547405.1 uncultured Flavihumibacter sp.
CCATCATTGGAGGATTAAGTATCACCTTATAAAACCATACTATGAAAAATATATTTTTAAAGCACCTGCTACTGTTTAGTTTGATTTTATTTCAACTGTCTCTTCCTTCCTGCGAAAAATTTGTTGAAAATCAGGGTTCACCAGATTTGATAGAATCGGGACTGTTGTTTGAAACGGAGTCTGGTGCCTTGTCGGCGGTAAGTGGAGCTTATTTGCAATTAAGAGTTCAGAGTCCCGCGTACGCGAATGGTAGTTTAAGTGTGTATTGTGGATTAAGTGCCGATGAATTGGTTGCACAATCAGCTTCAAATGAATATTCATCATTTTACAATAATGCTATATTGCCAACCAGTGCTGTAATTAACAACCAACTTTGGTCTACAGCGTATAAAGTTATTTATAGGTGCAATGCAATTATTGATGGTTTGGAAAAGTCGGAAACGTTGGGGGTAGAAATAAAAAAGCAATTAATAGCCGAAATGAGGGTACTCAGAGCGTATACTTATTTTAATCTGGTAAATGTGTTCGGAGCGGTTCCCCTGGTTAAGGTTATTAATTATACAGGAAATGAGCAATTGGGAAGGTCGCCGGTAGCAGAGGTTTACACCTTTATTTTTGAAGACTTGAATGCATCATTACTTGATTTAAAGGAGGAATATCCTTCTTTGCAACGGGTTAGAATAAACAAATATACTGCTGCAGCCTTGCTGGCCCGGGTTTATCTGTATAGGGAGGATTGGGAAAATGCAGAAAGATTTAGTTCAATGGTTATAGCATCGGGTAGTTATCGGTTATTGGATGAGTTAGATTTTGTTTTTCACAATACCAGTGAAGAAACGATCTGGCAGCTTGCACCTCAGAATGACAACAGAAATACGGTAGAAGGAAGTTTTTTTATTCCGGCTTCTTCCAGGAATATTCCCAATTTATTTTTGCAGGAAAGCTTGCTTAATTCCTTCGAAGATGGTGATTCAAGAAAGAGCTTTTGGGTTGGGAGTTCGCGTATTAATGGAAAAGAGTATACGTATCCATACAAGTATAAACTCCGGATTAATACGCCTGTAGAGGAATACACCGTTGTGCTGCGCCTGGCTGAACAATACCTGATCCGTTCAGAGGCATTTATACGGCAAAATAAAGTAGAAGAAGCGCTATTGGATTTAAATACAATTCGAAGGAGAGCGGGATTATCTGATATTGAATCCGAAAGTGAGGCAGATATATTAGATGCTATAGTAAGGGAACGAAAGCTGGAATTGTTTGCGGAATTCGGACATCGATGGTTTGATCTAAAAAGAACCGGACTTATAAATACTGTTCTTGCTCCAATAAAAGGCGCTAATTGGCAGGAAACTGACCAGTATTATCCTATCCCTTTTGCGGAGCTACAAATCAACCCTGCATTAGAGCAGAATCCAGGCTACTGATTTTCAATTAATACAATTTAATTTATAAAAGTGACTTTATGAAGTTGACTTATAACTATCTCTTTGCCACAACTTTCCTGTTGTTTTCGACACATTTGGGGTATTCCCAGGAATTAAAGATTGGTGATAAAGTTCCGGACTATGTATTTAGAAATGTTTGGAATTATTCTAAGCAGGAATTGCGCTTCAGTGAATTTAAGGACAAATTGATTATTCTGGATTTCTGGAGTTTTTGGTGCATACCCTGTATAAAAAAACTACCTGAAATTGATTCATTGCAACGTGAATATCAAGAAAAGGTTCAATTTATTATGGTAAACCTTAAACCAATAGAGCAGACAATTGATTTTTTTGACAAGAGAAAAAGAATAAAAGTCCCATCAAATGCACCCTTTATTGCTGATGATGGAGTTCTAGATAAAGCATTTCCACATAATGGAGTGCCGTTTTATGTCTGGATCGAAAATGGAAGAGTCGTTTATATCACTCATATGACGGTTAATAATGAGAACCTGAATAGGCATTTGGGTGGTGAAACTAGATTATTCAATGTGCCTGCAAAAACGATTTATACCAATTCAATCCATCAACCCGAAAT
>CAZJNY010000460.1:0-2021 GCA_964547405.1 uncultured Flavihumibacter sp.
TAACCTGGAGGCTAAATGGCATGCCATTACTGTGCCAAAAAATGGGGAGAGAGATCGCAGGGAGGCCTGCCAGATTGGCAAAAACGGTATAGATATCGCCTAGATACATGGCAATCGGATCGTCTTTTTTCTCGCCGAACCGGAATGCCGGGGTTGGCGCAGTCGGACTTAAAATTGCGTCGAAGTCCTTGAAAATCAGTTGTGTCTGATCGAATAACCGGCGTCTAACCTGCTGTGCCTTGGTGAAATAGGCATCGTAGTAACCGGCACTCAGCACGAAACTGCCAAGCAGGATCCGGCGCCTCACTTCCGGCCCAAATCCTTCCGACCGATTATGTGCATAAAAATCTGCTAAATCCTCTACCGGAACGGTTGAACGGTGCCCGTATCGAACGCCGTCATACCTGGAAAGGTTGGAGGAAGCTTCTGCTGTGGTAAGGATATAATAGGTGGGGACAATATAATCCAGTAAGGGAAATTCCACTGCTTCCACCTGGTGCCCTTCGGCTTTCAGTGCATCAAATTTTTCCAGTAGCGCCGCTTTGATCTCCGGATCCAGGGAGGGATGTTCAACCGCTTCCCGGAAATAGGCGAATTTATAGGTGCGTGGGGGCGTCTCCAGTTCGCTGGAATAAGCGGGAACCGGCGAGGATGAAGCGGTGCTGTCAAAAGCATCGGCGCCGGCAATGGTTTCAAGCACGACTGCTGCGTCTGCTATATTTTTTGAGAAAATCCCAACCTGGTCGAAGGAGGAAGCATAGGCAATCAGGCCATAGCGGCTGATTCTGCCATAACTCGGTTTCAACCCGTAAACACCGGTAAAGTCGGCGGGTTGCCGTACGGATCCTCCGGTGTCAGAACCCAGACTAACCATACAGAGCCCAGCCTGTACGGCTACTGCCGATCCTCCAGAAGAGCCTCCGGGAACCCGGGTGTTGTCCAATGCGTTGAGGGTAGCACCAAAAGCCGAATTTTCATTGGAAGACCCCATGGCAAATTCGTCGCAGTTCAGCCGGCCAAGAATGATGGCTCCAGCCGCTGTAAGGCGTTCAATACAGGTAGCGGAATAGGGTGCTTTAAAATCTTTGAGCATTCGGGATGCAGCGGATACAAGATGCCCTTCATAACAAAGTACATCCTTGATACCCACCACCACTCCGTAAAGCGGAGGCAGGGTTGCCGGGGAGGGCAGGTTATTGTCCAGTTGGACAGCCCGCTGGCGGGCTTCTTCCTCAAACACTTCAATATAGGCATTGAGGTGCTGTTGCTGCCGGATCTGCTGCAAATAAAACTCCACTACTGATAAACAGGTAGTGGAGCCCGATTGTAATTCCTTATGATATTGTGCTATCGATTCAAATACGAACAATGCCACGCTAATTTCTTTGGTTCAATGCCTGCGGGTCAAAATCAGCAATTCTTATTGCTGAGCGGAAGTTGGAGAGGAGGGAGAAGTGTTTTTATCTTTCTCTTTGATACCCTGCTCAATCTCGTCCTTCACATTGTTTTTTGCGTCATTGAACTCACGAATGCCTCTACCCAGACCACGCATCAGTTCCGGAATTTTTCTACCACCGAACAACAGCAATACAACCAGGATGATGAGGATCCACTCACTGCCACCTGGCATGGAAATCATTAATAATTGATTAGCTACTAACATGCTAAGATTGATTTTGTAGTTTGTAAAGATACGGTTTTATAATAGCAATAGATTTGCTCATAAAAAAAACCGCCAATCGGCGGTTTCGTATTTTAAAAGCGAATTGCTTATTTGGCAACTGCCATTTTCTTCTCCTTAATACGTGCACTCTTACCACTACGCTCACGAAGGAAATACAGTTTGGCTCTGCGAACTTTACCAACCTTATGTACTGCGATCGAGTCGATGTTCGGGCTGAATAACGGGAAGGTTCTTTCTACACCTACACCATCAGAGATCTTACGTACAGTGAATGTCTGGGTAGTACCCTGACCCTGGCGTTTGATCACATCCCCTTTAAAGCTCTGGATACGCTCCT
>CAZJNY010000461.1:0-2010 GCA_964547405.1 uncultured Flavihumibacter sp.
AAAAATTAATTCCCGGTTCATAGATAACTCTTTAGTTGTAAACAATTAGGAGTTAAAACTAGGATCCAGCCAATGGAGGCCCCTGTCAAAAACAATGAACAGGGGAATTTGTCCGATAAATCAGGGAATTTGAGGAATAAGCTATGGATTTATAATGCTGTTATACAGTTCTTCTTCCTTATCAAAACAGGCAACTGCCTGGATAATGGCAGCCGGATTCTTCACTGTAAAAGGATTTTTAGAAAGATAATTACGCATACGACAACCAAACAGTGAGATAGTTAACTTATCCGTTCCCCGCACCTGCATAAAATCAAAGGATTCTCCGGTATTGGTCAGCGCCCCATTGTCGCCACTAAAAGCTTCTACATTGGTAAAGGAGGTATGTCCCTGCCCTTCTATAATAATGGGATGAATATTTTCTACTACAGTTCCTGCGTTGGCAATGATAGACCCCTGTGCGATTTGCCAGTTCCTGTTCTTGGTGTTATTACCTGCTTTGTGAATACCAACCGTTACACAATCGAGATTGAAATTTGTGAGCTGTCCATAACTTTCATCCCCAAGATAGATCCCACCCCAGGTAGCAAAAGTAAACAGGTCGATGAGCTGGGCATTGTCTGTATTGTTGATACTGTAGGAAAATGTTTTGTTCTGTATCACGGCATCCACAATGGCTTTGGAAAAACCAAGTCCCATTTGTCTCATGTTGGAAGGATTAACATGACAGTGGAGGAATCTGGGAATATCATAACAGAAGTTGATACGAATAAATTCACCGCTTAAAGGGTAGCCATAACATTGTTCGATCAGAATTAATTCACAGGGAAAATTTTCATCCGCATTAAAATCCATTGCTATATATTCTCCATAGAACGTTAGATTCGTAAGGGTAACACCTTCCGTACGCCTGGTTTTGCTAACCTGTATAGTAGGAGGATATTTGATAATTTTTGAGGGATCCTTTAATTCCTGATGTGCATACCAGAACTGGATGCCTTTGATCTGAGTAGCAGATTCAACAATGAATAACGGTTTATCGGCATCTTCAATTTTAAAAACAGATCCTACCGGTGCTTTTTTAGTAGGATGTGAAGTAGCACGAGGAACGGGTCCGTGTACACCGATAATAGAAACATTGTTCTTAAGGATCAGTCCGCTTGCCAATGCATACGGTTCTTCTGAAGGTTCTACCCAGAGGGCAGCACCAGATTTACTGGCCCAGTCGATTGCTTTTTGCAGATTGCGGGTATTGGTTTTGCCATCATTCTTAGGTAATACATTAAAATCCCTGATATTCTTTCCCGGATATGCAAAAGAGTAATTAACCATACTGATAAGCAGGGTAACTGCGACAAGCAATTTTTTGAACATAAAAACAGTTTAAGCGCTGTGAATTAAAACAATTCACAATATCGACGTAATACAAAAGCAAAAACCGTAAATAACAATACAAATTGCGCGGACAGGTGGTAATACTGCCAATAAAATTGATAAGTCCTGGTTTAATCCATTGGATTTGGATTCCTAAAAATTCCAGTGCTCTTTATTTGAACCAGTTTCCATGCTATGAAATGCATACCGGTCAAACTCTTCACCAAACAAATCATCATAAACACCATATGCCGAAAATCCAAAGAGCTCAGCCTCCAGATCAGCAGTAGCTTTGGAGGGATCTTTGTCAATCATATCATAATACGACTTACCCATGCCTACAATAAAGCAACGACAATATAGAAACCCATCATCCCCTCCATCCGTATACTGATGAATTTCCTGTCGATCAATATGGTACATGCGTTCTTCCAAATGACGAATAAAGCTAATAATCTCGTTCTTATCGAGATGCGATAATCGTTCATTGAAATTTTCTAAAATTTCACCTTCTAACTCCAAACTCAGATCATTCAGCAATTCTTCATCTCCGGTTTTAATTGCCGCCAGCCGTTGATGATTGAGTTCAGGAGAATCCTCCCAGGAACTTTCTATAATGTTCCAGAAATCATGTAA
>CAZJNY010000462.1:0-2006 GCA_964547405.1 uncultured Flavihumibacter sp.
AAACTTGGCGTAGTGGTATTAACCAACCAGGCTTCTACAGCAGCCTACTGGTCAATCATCTATCATGTGCTGGATTATTATATGGGCAATCCAACGTTTGACTGGTTGGGTGGCTATAAACGCATTCAGGATTCAGCAGTAGCGCGTTCGCTTGCAAGGAAGAGAGACCTTAGTATTGCAAAAGTACAGGGGGATAAACCATCCCTGCCTTTAAAAGCATATACAGGTAGTTTTATGGAACCCTTATTGGGTCGTGCCACCATTCAATCAGAAGGGGATTCATTGGTATTACGGTTTGATAACATGGAACATTATGTAGCGGATCTGCGCTATTTCCAATACAATAATTTTATTGCCAGCTTCAGAAATATGGGAGTTCCAACGGAAGCCTATGTTTCTTATGGATTGAAGGCGGATGGTACTATTGATCGGGTACGCATCGAAGTCAGAGATCCGGCATCGCGCCTTGATTTTGAAGAGATGGAATTGAAACCGATTAAAGAGAAAAAAATGGATATCGTTAAACTGGATAAGTCATTACGGGCGGCAATGGCCAAATATCCCCAGGCTTCCTTTGGTATTGCCTTTAAGGACCTGGGCACAGGACAAACATTTTTTATCAATGAGAAGGAAAATTTTCATGCGGCCAGTACCATGAAAACACCTGTACTGATGGAAGCCTACAAGCAGGCTGCAGCCGGTAAATTTTCACTTCATGATAAAATAAAAGTGAGCAATAATTTTAAGAGTATTGTGGATGGGTCTATGTTTAGTGTGAGTCCGGCGGATGACAGTGAATTTGAATTGTATCAGCTGATTGGTAAAGAACTTCAGATTTCGGATATTCTTCACCGTATGATCACCAAAAGCAGTAACCTCGCAACCAATATCATGATAGACCTGGTTGGTGCCAAAAATGTGATGGCCACTATGAAAGAACTGGGTGCAATGGACATCCAGGTATTAAGGGGAGTGGAAGATAAAAAAGCATTTGAGGCCGGTAAAAACAATACTACTACTGCTTACGATTTGATGTTGTTATTTGAACAGCTGGGGAATGGAAATTTTATTAGTAAGATGGCATGTGCAGACATGATCCGTGTATTGCAGGATCAGTATTACAAGGATGCTATACCGGCTAAGTTGCCGGCTGATGTAAAGACTGCTACCAAGAGTGGCTCTATCACTAAAATAGCACATGATTCCGGCATTGTGTATTTGCCGGATGGTCGGAAATACGTGGTGGTATTATTATCCCGTGGATTTGAAAAACATGCTGATGCAACTGGTGTATTGGCAGAACTTTCAAAGCTGCTATATGATGCGGTGAAATAAAAAAGTGGCCCGTTGCCGAGCCACTTTACATGTGTATATCCGAGCCTTAATTAACCTAAATCGAAGCGGTCGAGGTTCATCACTTTAGTCCAGGCAGCCACAAAATCATGCACAAATTTTTCCTTACTGTCTGAGCAGGCATAAACCTCTGCCAGTGCGCGCAATTCTGAATTGGATCCGAAGATCAGATCTGCACGTGTAGCAGTCCATTTTGCTTCACCGGTTTTACGGTCGCGACCTTCAAATAATTCACTCGAGTTATTTGCAGCTTTCCAGGTAGTACCAAAGTCCAGCAGGTTTACAAAGAAATCATTGGTCAGTACCTCCGGGGTGCTGGTAAATATGCCGCGTTTGCTTTGGTCCGCATTGGTATTCAGTACCCGCATACCTCCTACCAGCGCTGTCATTTCAGGAGCTGTGAGGGAAAGCAATTGTGCTTTGTCCACCAGCATTTCTTCCGCAGTACCGTTGGAACGATAGGGCGACAGGAAATTGCGGAAACCATCGGCTGCGGGTTCCAGTACAGCGAATGATTCAACATCTGTTTGTTCCTGAGAAGCATCTCCTCGTCCAGGAATGAACGGAACAGTTATTTCTACTCCGCCAGCTTTTGCCGCTTTTTCAATGGCAGCTGAACCACCCAATACAATCATATCTGCAATGGAAATCTG
>CAZJNY010000463.1:0-1998 GCA_964547405.1 uncultured Flavihumibacter sp.
GGGGTCCATCTGAAGCATAATATAAGTTTCCTGTGCCGAATTGTATACTATATCTGATAAATGCTGATTGATTGTTTGGATTTTTTGTTTAATATCAGTTTCATGTTTATGAAGCTTATTGTCAAATACAGCAATACTATTAATCACATTCGTGTTCAATTGTTCTTTAAATCGTTCCTCATGTCGTTTTAAATCCTCCCGGTTCAGTTGTTCGAATTTTTTGATGTATTCGGACATGGCCTCGATGCTTTCCGGTATTTCACTGTATTCCGCTTTTGAATGATCTTTTATTTCCCGCATTTTTCGTTCAATAGCGGATCGATGACCAACTTGTTTGCCTCTTAATTTCCTTAGTTCACCATTGTCGCCATTGTATTGTTTTCGGAATTCTTCCAGGCGACTATCAATATTTTTCAGGGTTAGTGGGGTCTCTTTTAATTTTTCCTCAAGTACCGGAAACCAGGTGGTTCTGGATGTTTCATTAACCTGATTTTTAAAAAGTTCAGTATGTTGAAGTTGCTCTTCGTAAATACCTGCTTTGGTTTTAAGACCTCCTATACCCTCGGTTATTTTTTGCTCATACTCTTTTGTAATCCTGATTTGTGATTCAACTTCTGATTTGTTCTTTTCCAATTGGGTAAGAAGATCATTGCTGCTTAATAATTGGTTTCTTTCCAGCTCTAAGGCTGCAATTTTATTCGTATGAAACTGCCAGTTTATTCGGTAAAAATCTCTTACGGTAAGAAGATGATCTATTAATTGCTTTTTATTCAGATTTTCTTTTTCCTTCTTTTCAATTGTTTGAATGGTGGTTTTTAATCCTTCGATTTCGATCACCAGATTTTCAAGATCGGTTTCCAGTAGTTTGATCTTCTCTGTATTCGTCCAGCCTAAAACAAAGTTTCTTCTGTCATCAATACGCTTGCGATCATCCTTAATGTGACGAATACGCCCGCTTTTTATTAGTCCCTGTTTGGTAATTCCATACGATAGCGTTGTTAAACTATTTACATCCGTACATATATAATCACCAAAACTTCGGTGTAAATAATTTTCTAGCCAGTTATAAAATTCCGTATCCGGTTTGATTTCTATCTTTAAAACTATACTATCATCTTCTAGTAGTCTTTTGTTTTGGTAGCTCTGGTGAATTTCAGCTTCAAGATAAGTGAGTTTAATGCCTTTGCCATCTCCACTTTTAAGAGAGTTTTTATTTACATAGTGACGTACACTCAGATAGTGTTGGGCTGGAACCAACATGCTGATCCCTGCATCCCGAAGTAGTTTTTCTACTGCTCCCTCCCATTCTTTTTCTTCTTCATTAACTCTAATCAATTCACCTATGAACGGTAATTCATTTTCCTCAATACGGAGATCCTGGCATAATTGTATTCTGAATTCTACCAACCAGGAAGGGATCTTTGTTTTGCGCTCTCGAAGTGATTGTAATTCTGACAATGATAGTTTATAGTCAGTCTCCATTTTTCTTAACTCACTTACCCTGTTGTCTCTTTCAATTCTGTACTCCCGGTCTAATTGAGTACAGTTTTCAATGATCTGAATACCTGTTAAAATATTATCCTCAAAGTCTTTTTCATTTTCCACTTGTTTAAGACCGGTTTTTTTGACCAGACGTTCATAATCAGTATAATCAGCCTGCTTTCTTATTTTTTCTTCTTCCTGTCTTTTTATTTCTTCTCCAATTTGTTCAATTCTTTTACCTCCATTATTTTCAATATCAAGGAGGATGCTTTGTTTACGCCTTTCCAGGCGGTCCAGTTCCTCTATATTTTGCTTTTGCTTTTGATTCAGTTTATTCAGCTCCTGTGCTGTCTGCTCTATTACCTGTTTCAGGAAATGCCATTTTTTCTCTGCAAACCAGGATGGTGCAATACCCAGCATAGCATCTATGTTTTCTATTTCGCGGGTTACTTTTCCAAATTCCACACAAGATTCTACTAAGGGCTTCAAGATTTGGAATTGTTCCCGGGCATTTAC
>CAZJNY010000464.1:0-1991 GCA_964547405.1 uncultured Flavihumibacter sp.
CAGCCTTTTCCATGATTCCAAAATCAATGGAGATATTGGTACACTGGGGGTAAATTGCTTCCAGGGCTTCCGCTTCTTCCGGAGTATTGAAGCGCTCTTTCTCTGCCGCGAACACTTCATACATTTCGGGCAGGAATTTTTCAAAAGCCGGCAGAATGTTTTTTACCTGCCAGATGAAAATACCTGCATTCCAGAGGAATTCTCCGCTGGCCATAAAGGTTTTAGCCAGTTCCAGGTTGGGCTTTTCAGTGAAGGTCTTGACTTTGTAAACGTTGTCGGTAATGGCATGTTGCTCGAACTGAATATACCCGTAACCGGTATTGGGATGCGTTGGCTTGATACCCAATGTAATAAAAGCGTTGTGTTTGTTCACAAAGCTAAGGGCTTCCAGGCAAACCTTACGGAAGGCGATGGTATCCAGAATCAGGTGATCCGAAGGAGCCACAATCAGGCTTGCCTGGGGATCCATCTGCTGGAGTTTGAAAGAAATATAGGCGATACAGGGGGCCGTGTTTTTCCGGGATGGCTCTCCCAGAATATTGGCAACCGGAAGCTCCGGCAGCTGGGTAGCCACGATGTCGGCATATTCAGCGGAGGTAACAACAAAAATATTCTCTTTGGGGATGAATTCCGCGAAACGTTCGTAGGTCCACTGGATCAGGGTTTTGCCTGTATTCAATATATCCAGGAACTGTTTCGGGTAATTGGTACGGCTCATTGGCCAGAACCGGCTTCCGATTCCTCCGGCCATGATGGCTACGTAGTGATGTTTATTCATTATAAAAGGCCTTCTTTGATTAGGTCGTGTAAATGTAAAACGCCAAGATAGTGCTGATTGGTGTCAACAACTACTAATTGGGTGATATCGTGTTTCCGGAGCAGGTCCAGCGCCTCAATGGCGAGAGCATCCGGACCAATATTTTTTGGATTCAGGGTCATGATGCCGGCTGCCCGCACACTGCTTAGATCGGCTTCTTTTTCGAGCATCCGGCGCAGGTCACCATCGGTGATGACCCCGAGGACTTTTTGGGAGGAATCCGAAACTACGGTTACCCCCAGTCTGCTGCCGGAGATGGAAATAATGATGTCTTTTAGTACCGCTTCCGGGGAAATTTGCGGGCGCTGGTTCTGCACATACAGGTCTTTTACCCGCAGATAGAGGCGCTTGCCCAGATTGCCGCCCGGGTGGAATTTAGCAAAGTCCTCCCCGTTAAAGCCCTTCATTTCCATCAGGCAAACAGCCAGGGCATCACCCATCACCATTTGTGCGGTAGTACTGCTGGTAGGGGCCAGGTTATTCGGACAGGCTTCTTTCGATACAGTTGTATTCAGCACAAAATCAGCCTGTTGTGCGAGGAAGGACTGTATTTGTCCGACCATTCCAATGAGCTGATTGCCAAAATTTTTAATCAGGGGAACCAGTACCTTGATCTCAGGACTCTCTCCACTTTTACTGATAATCAATACGATATCCTCTTCCTGCACCATGCCAAGGTCGCCGTGAATGGCATCTGCCGCATGCAGGAAAAGAGCAGGGGTGCCTGTGGAATTAAGGGTGGCTACGATCTTCTGGGCTACAATCGCACTTTTGCCAATTCCGCTGACAACCAGTCTGCCTTTGCATTCGTATACAGCCTGAACCGCGCGGGCAAAATCTTCGTTCAGAAATGCCTGTAGCCCTTCTATAGAGCGGGTTTCCAGTTCAACAGTGCGTCGGCCAACGGCCAGAATTTGGTCTGTGTTCATATCAGGCGGCACAAAAATAGGAGATTTGGCGAACGACCGTTCGGTATTAACAAATTAGGGTGCTTTTCCCCCCGTATTTTCAGTAATTTCGCTACCCCTTGAAAAAAGGGCCAAATCCACTGCCAGTTTTTCGTTAACTTATGAGAGTTCTGCTTCAGGTGAGATTGAAAATATAAGGACATGTCAACATCATCAAAATCCCGGAAAACCACCACTGCCAAGTCAGTAGCTGCAAAACCGGCCAA
>CAZJNY010000465.1:0-1986 GCA_964547405.1 uncultured Flavihumibacter sp.
TGCAATCAGGTTCTTAAAAAAAGAACAGGACCGTCACATGGACAGCCCTGTCTTACGCTACATACTAAGAGAACTGCATCTTTCTGCTTAGCTTACCAGCAATAGTTTAGTTCGCATCCCACCATACTCTTCCTGTCCAGGTATCACCGCCCTGAATATCTGCTACGCCTGCCTGGTAACTTGGACCATTCAGGGTTGCTTCATTCAACGGAATAATCTGGCGACGGGGAATCTGACCACCGGAGAATCCGCCGGGGAAAGATACGGGAGTCAGCACAGGATAGCCTGATCTTCTCCAGTTATTCCATGCTTCCACAAAGCTGAAGTAGGAACCTGTAGTAGCCCAGTATTGTTCATTGATCATTTTCAGAGATGCATTCAGGCTGGAAACATCCAACGGATTAGCTGCGGCAAAGGCATCAGCAGTGGCTGCTGAAATAGTTGCAGAAGCATCCATGGTAGCCAGTGTTTGAAGGGCAGCTGATACACCATTCCGGTAGTGCTGTGCAGCAGTTCCGGTGATTGTCCATCCTCTTGCGGCAGCTTCTGCCAGCAGGAAAGAGGTTTCTGCGAATGTCATTACAATCAGCGGTGCATTCAGATTGGTAGTCAGTGCTGCACGAGGCCGGCTGTATCTGCCAATTGGGGAAAGATCACCACCAGTTCCGGTACCACCAGGATATCCGGGAGCATTGGTAATATCTCTATCACCTTCGTTCATATCATAACCATTGGGAAGTCCGAGCTGGCTGGCTGCCGCATTATTTCCCGTTTGGGAAACATCGGAAGCAGCTGTAATACCAGCTGGCGGAATTTCAGCCACGGCGCTCAAACGGGGGTCATTGGTCGCTTTCAGGAAATCAATGAAATTCTTGCTCCAGCGTACCTGGTAGAAATCATCCGACACCCGGATAGCACCTGAATTCGGGTTACCGTATCCGTTTGCAAAATCCATACGTAATACATAGTTGTCAGCAACACTGGACATTGGACCACCAGCAGCAGCTTTTTCAGCCCACTGTCTTGCGGCGGCGGCATCCACTTTGGTCATGCGCATTGCCATACGAAGCATGAGGCTGTACCCCATTTTTTTCCACTTGTCAATATCACCTGCATAAGTAGAAATATCGTTGGTAAAGTCAGGTTGTGAAGAGGAGAAGCCATTGATAGCTGTTTCCAACTCTGCCAGTAATCCGAGATAAACATCTCTTTGGTTGTCGTATTTCGGAGTGCTTTTACCCTCATCACCTCTTAATGCTTCGCTGTATGGGATTGGCCCATACAGATCTGTAATAAATGCCAGGTGCATCACCTGTACAATTTTCGCAGCGCTTCTGACATTTGCCTTGGTTGGATCATCACCGAGCAATTTGATCAATTGCTGCGCCTGAGTTGCACCAGTGAAACTGTTATTCCAGCTGTTTGCTGTATACGAGTTGATATTACTGGAAGGTACATATTTGTCCATATTGGAATAATAGGTAGCTCCACCTGTTGACGTTGAGGCGAGTAATTGTACCCAGCCTGCCTGGAACAGAAGGCTTCCGCTATACCCCGTCATGGTGCTTATATAACTCCTTTGTGCTGATGGCAACAGATAAGCTCCATCAAACCTATCCGGCGAAGTCTGTAATGGGTTGGTATTTAATTCTTCAAATCCTTTCGTACAGCCAACCTGCAAACCAGCCAGCAGAATTCCAGAATATATGAGTAGTTTTTTCATGTTCTAACATTTTAGTTTTTACTTCCATTTTTAAAACGGAGGTTCAGGTTAAATCCAAGCGTACGAGCAGTTGGCAAACTGGTTCCTTCAATTCCGAGATAACTAAGGTTGGCTCCAAAAGATGCTTCAGGATCAATATTGTCAGCCTTTTTCATGATATAGAAAAGGTTACGACCTACTATTGAAATAGTTGCACCTCTGAACAGGGGAACCTTGTTAAACAGGTTATCAGGGAAGTTGTAAGCCAGATTTATCTGACGAAG
>CAZJNY010000466.1:0-1974 GCA_964547405.1 uncultured Flavihumibacter sp.
GCCAGGAATTATTATTACATATCCGCCAGGAACTGGAGCAAAATCCTTACCTGGAGGAAGTGGCGGAACACATGCAGGACGCTGCTTCAACGGAGTACAATCGCGATGCGGAAGCAGAGTATAAAGATTGGGAGGAATATGCAGACAATGATGTGCCGGATTATAAAATGGAATACGCTAATTATTTTAATGACACCGATATGCCGGAGCGCCCGCTGGCAGCCCAGGAAGATTTCAGGGAAGCTGCCAAGCATCAATTGGATTTACTGAATCTGAATGATCGCGAAACAGCTATCGGATATTATCTGATTGATTGTCTGGAAGATACCGGATTGCTGGAAAAAGATTTGGAGACCATCGCGGATGATTTTTCTTTCTCTCAGTTCCTGACAACTCCGGAGGAAATTGAATCGGTGTTGGTTCATATCCATCAGATGGAACCCCTCGGCATTGGTGCAAGATCCATTGGCGAAAGCTGGCTGCTGCAGTTAACGGCCAAAAAGCAGAAAAGTCTGATGGATCGCAAAGCCATTGAGTTGCTGGAAAAACATTATGAAGATTTCAAGAACCGGCGCTTTGAAAAACTGATGGATAAGCTGGAACTGGAAGAAACAGAATTCCGGGAGCTGGTACTTTTTCTGAGTAAACTGCCCATGCGCCCGGTAGCCAGTGCAGTACATTCCTTAAGTCCGAAGAACAATATTGTTCCGGATGTGGAAATCAGTATAAACGGTGATGACTATACGATAACCGTATGCGGTATCCACAGTGAGCAGTTTCGCCTGAGTGATTCGCTGCAGGAAAGCATGGACCAGACCAAAGACAAGGCTGCCCTCCAGTACCTGCGTTCGAAAATGCAATCGGCCAACTGGTTACTGTATGCCATCAGGCAGCGCAATGAAAGCATCATGAAAATTACCAAAGCCATTTTGCAGATGCAACAGGCGTATTTCATGGAAGGAGATGTCAACAAATTGCAGCCGATGGTGCTGAAACATATTGCCGACAAAGTAGGATTGGATATATCAACAGTATCAAGACTTACTTCTAACAAATATGCTCAAACGCCGTTTGGAACCATTCACCTCAAAGAATTGTTTACAGAAGGCATCGAGAATAAGGAAGGAGAAGTGATCAGTAACCGGGTAATCCGGCATGCACTGGAGGAAGTAATTGAGCGGGAAGACAAGAAGAATCCCTATACGGATCAGCAACTGGTAGGCATTTTAATGAACAGGGGATATAAGGTAGCCAGAAGAACGGTAGCCAAATACCGTGATCTCCTGCATATTCCGGTAGCACAGGTACGCGCCATTTGGGCTTAAAATAAAAACTACAACAAACCATGCAGAAAATTCTGGTAATTGATGATGATCGGGACATGTGCCTGCTGCTGAACCGCTTTCTAACAAAACGCGGCTTTCAGGTAGCAGAGCATTACAATGGCAGAAAGGCATTAGAATACATCAGCTCAGACAAACCCGACTTAGTTCTCTGTGATTTCCGGCTGGAAGACATGGATGGCAAACAGGTATTGATCAAAACCAGGGAAATGTATCCCGATATGCCCTTTATAATTATCACCGGTTATAGTGATGTAAAGATGGCGGTGGAAATCTTAAAGTTGGGCGCATACGATTATGTAACCAAACCCGTTTTTCCGGATGAGATTCTGGTAACCATAAAAAAGGCACTGGAAAAAGATAGTTATCAGCAGCCTGTTGAGGCGGCAACGCCGGCAGCGCCTGCAATGCGAAAGCCGAAGCCAGTTGAATCAGATGAAAAATACATTTTCGGCAAAACGCCGGAAATGCTGAATATTATCAAACAGATTGAACTGGTAGCTCCCACCAATTACAGTGTTATTATTTATGGGGAGAGTGGAAGCGGGAAGGAAGCTATCGCGCAAAAAATTCATGCGCAAAGCAGCCGGCGTAATCAGCCCTTTATAGCAATCGACTGTGGAGCCCTGTC
>CAZJNY010000467.1:0-1956 GCA_964547405.1 uncultured Flavihumibacter sp.
GGACGGGTAGTATCGGGTTGCTGCGCCATCGCATTTCGTCCAATCAACATAAGCAGTAAAGCAACAACGACTATTCGTAAGCGCATCCAGTTGGTTTTAATAAAGTAGGCAAATTAAGGGGATTGTTTAAAAAAGCTTTGTTAAAGGGGGGCTTCCTGTACCTGTGCACTGGTTTTCCCAAAACGTCTTTCTCTTTGCTGGTAATCCAGGATTGCTTCATATAAGTTTTCTTTTCGGAAATCAGGCCATCTTACATTGGTAAAATAGAGTTCTGCATATGCCAGTTGATACAGTAAAAAATTGCTGATCCGGTATTCACCGCTTGTTCTGATCATTAATTCAGGATCAGGGAACTCGCTGGTACACAGATACTTTGATATAACAGCCTGATCAATATCCGTTGGATTCAGATGTCCCTGCTGTACCTCTGCCGCAATTTTTTTAACTGCCTCCACCATTTCCCAACGACTGCTGTAGCTAAGTGCCATAACCAGTCCCAGGCCTGTATTGGAGGCTGTCATATCCAGTGCTTCCCGCAATTCCTGTTGGGCGTAATCGGGTAACATAGCCGTATCTCCGATAACATGCAGGCGGATGTTATTACGATTAAGCGTTTCCACTTCTTTGCGGATCGTATCAACCAATAATTCCATCAATCCGTTCACTTCCTGAGCTGGCCTGTCCCAGTTTTCTGTACTGAACGCATACAGGGTGAGATAGCCAACGCCCAGTTCGGCGCAGCCTTCAACAATATCCCGAACACTTTCAACACCGTGAAAATGACCGTAAAGGCGGTCCTGACCCTTTTCCTGGGCCCAACGACCATTACCATCCATGATGATGGCTATGTGACGGGGGAGCTTTTGCCGGTCAATTTTCGCCTCTAGCGAACTCATATAAACAAATTTCAGGCTGCGAAGGTACGGAAATTGATCTACCCGACACAGATCCGGATTTGGACTACAGTTTCGCTGTTGGACAACGGTAACTGGTCAAATTAAAACTAACGGTAAACTGGGCAGTGATAAACTGGTCTTTTTGTCCGGCATATCCCCGCTGACGCCCTTCAATACCAACGATTTCTCCAACTTCATAACTTCTGTCCTGAAGCAGGAAACCTGGGGTTGAAGTTCCATCCGGAAGGGGTGGAAATTTATCTGCTCCAACGTAGGTAGTGCTGACATCATCCAGGTAATCAGTATTGGTAAAGCGGTGCAACACCTCAAAACCTACATTTATCCGTTCATTTACGGAGTATTTTACACCAACTCCAAAAGGAATAGCGAATGCCATACTGCTATAGGGCTTTCTGTCGGGGTAAGCGGCCGATCCCTGCCCCTCTGTTCCCAATGGACGAAGAAAATATTTTTGACCGCCCAGGTAGGCATAGGGATCGTAGCTAAAGATACTGGCTCCGATGGTTACATAAGGCGTAAACCGGTGATCATAGGAACCTGGAACATATTTAAAGAAATTGAAATCACCCTGTAAGGCGAGTTCCCAAACATTGCTGTTGAAACTGAGGTTTCTCCGGCGTTGAAACTCATTATCCGAATAATATTTATCAGCATATCCCAACTGGGCAAACTGACCTCCAACCCGAACCGCTATATAATTCCCAAACTGTTTACGAAAAAATACGCCGAAGGCCAGTTTGGCTCTGTTTACTTTGGCAGTTGTGTTCAGATCCCCAAAATAATGGGCGGCGCCCAATGACAGGCCAATTTCGCACTCCTGGGTTACAGATTCCATCTGGGCCCTGGCTGCGGAATGCAGGGTAAGTACTGCCAAAATCGGCAGAATCATTTTCTTCATATTGCAATATAACATATAATCAAATCAGGATCAGGTAAAGGAAATGCTAATTACGGGTATCCAGCCCCCAGGAAAGCTTGTTTCGCAAAGTGCTAAGGAAATTATTTTCATTGAGACGTACAATACTTACGTCAAATTTCT
>CAZJNY010000468.1:0-1955 GCA_964547405.1 uncultured Flavihumibacter sp.
GGTTGCCGGATCATGAATTCATCAATACCGGTTGCCACATTCTCCAGGAATTCACTCTGCATCAGCATGGGAGCTCCGCAAGCCACTTCCACATTCTCAATGGCGCGTTGGATTTCACCTGCCGATTCAGCCAGGGTTTTACCACATTCCAGGGTAATCAGTTTGGTGATTTCGTCCTTATTTTCTTCCAGCAGTTGCTTGAGTTTAAACAGAGGCTGGATGCGTTTCAGCACGGATACGGATTTCCAGCCGAGATAGGCTTCCTGTGCTGCGAGTGCAGCAGTTTCCAGGTCTTTTGAAGTGGCAGCACCAAAGGGAACTTTAGCCAATACTTCCTGTGTAGCGGGATTCAATACATCCCGGGTTTCAGCACATACACTGCTGACCCATTTTCCGTTAATATAGTTTTGTAGTACCTGCATATCGTTTTGTTTTTAGCTTAAGAAATAATACACCGCAATAGTAGCCAGCACCAGGAAAATCGAAACCGGTTTGGTGTACTTCCAGGGTTCGATATTTACTTCCCCGGTATGCACCGGTTGATAGGGGTTGGTGTTTGGATAAAATTTGGAAACCAGCAGCATCACCAGGATATTCAATACAAATTCAATTCCCCACACATGAATGAAATGAATGTCTACCTTAAGTATAAAAGTGGTGAGCAGATAAAATGCCAGGCCCGTGAAAATGGCAACTTTGGCGCCAGTTGCAGAAATCGATTTGATGAAAAATCCACCCAGCAACACTGAAGCAATCGGAATGAAAAAGATCCCGTTCAGTTCCTGTAACATCTGATAGAGTCCATCTGGCGCTTTGGCTACCATGGGTGCTACCATAATTCCAAAAACTGCCAGAAAGATGGATGCCCACTTTCCTGTTTTCACCAGTTTTTTTTCATCCGCCCCGGGATTTATTTGCCGTTTGTACACACCCAATGTAAACAGGGTAACGGCACTGTTTAGTACAGCATTTACCGTACTTAATACAGTTCCCAATACAACAGCCGCAAAAATGCCAATCAAACTAACCGGCAAAACTTTTTTCACCAGTTCCGGATAGATGGTATCCTGGTTATTGTACAGTGAATCATTAAAATAATAAAACCCGATTACCCCCGGCAATACAATGATCAGTGGCATCAGAATTTTAAACAAGCCCATGATCAGAAATCCTTTCTGTGCTTCTTTGAGATTTTTAGCCCCCAATGCTCTCTGTACGATCACCTGGTTCATACACCAGAAATAAATCTGGTTGATAACAAGTCCCGTAAACAGCGTTCCAAAGGGCAATACAGAATCCGAACTGCCAATGGAATTGAATTTATCCGGGGCATGTTCATACACTTTTTTAAACCCGCTCGCAATATCAGTTTCACCAATTTCATAGAGCGCAAAAAAGGGCACTGCCAGTCCGCCTATAAA
This sequence comes from uncultured Flavihumibacter sp., assembly GCA_964547405.1. Taxonomy (GTDB): domain Bacteria; phylum Bacteroidota; class Bacteroidia; order Chitinophagales; family Chitinophagaceae; genus Flavihumibacter. The sequence continues at coordinate 1,422 of CAZJNY010000468.1, forward strand.
CAAACCGATTCCATAGATCATATCCGAATAGGCAATGGCTTTAAGTCCGCCAAAAATGGCATACACAGACCCCAGCACCCCGATCAGTACAATCATCCACCACATCGATTCTTCTTTCGTAATGCCGAACCGCTCTGATACATCAAACAGAGTTTCAAAATTGATCGCACCGGTATACAGTACGATGGGCAGCAGGGTGATAATAAAGGAGAGAATGAGCAAGAGGTTAACGATCGTATGTGTCGACTTGTCAAATCTCAGTTCCAGGTATTGAGGAATTGTGGTTAAGCCCATTTTCAGGTAACGCGGTATAAAATAAACCGCACCAATTACCAGCGCAATCGCACTGGTAACTTCCCAGGCCATTACAACAAATCCATTTTTATAGGAAGAGCCATTCATACCGATCAGGTGTTCGGTAGAAATATTCGTGAGCAACATAGAGATCGCAATCAGCCAGGCGCCCAGCGACCTACCTCCAAGAAAATAACTGGAGGCAGTTTCAAATTTGTCGCTGCGCATTTTATACCAGCA
>CAZJNY010000469.1:0-1942 GCA_964547405.1 uncultured Flavihumibacter sp.
ATTTACCCCCAGTGTACCAATATCTCCATTGATTTTGGAATCATGGAAAAGGCTGATAATGTGTACGTTATACCATCATCCTTCGGCTGGAGCGACCTCGGTACCTGGAACAGTGCCTATGACAATTTCGAAAAGGATTACCTGGAAAATGCGGTAGCCGGAAACAATGTGGTGGTGATAGATGCCACCAAATGTATGGTTCACGTGCCGGATGATAAGCTGGTCCTGTTACAGGGGCTTGATGACCATATCATTGTTGACACTAAAGACGTATTATTGATTTGCAGAAAAGATAAAGAGCAGGAAATCAAGGAATATGTGAATGAGGTAAAAAGGAAGAAAGGAGAAAAATTCCTGTAATCGATTTCGACCATTTATAAAAATTAACAAAATGCCATGACCCCGAAAGTCGTGGCATTTTTGTTTTACCAGTAACATTGCAGTTGGACCAATCACAAACCGCATCCAATGACAAGATATAATTATGCCTCAGGCGCTCCCTGGGAAGATATTGTTGGGTACAGCCGGGCCGTAAAGGTTGGCAATACCATTGAGGTAACCGGTACGGTTGCTATCAATGAGCACAATGAACTGGTAGGAGCAGATGATGCTTACGCACAAACCAGTTTTATCATTCAAAAAATTGCACGCATTCTCGAGCAGGCGGGAGCCAGCCTGAAGGATGTTGTACGCACCCGTTTATACGTTACAGATATTAGTCGCTGGGAAGAATATGGCAGGGCGCATGGAGAATATTTTGGCAGCATAAAACCATGCACCACGATGGTGGAAGTGAGTTCCCTGATCGCTCCTGAGTACCTGATTGAAATTGAAGCAACGGCTATACTGGCCTCGAATTAACACCAATAAACCTCCAAGAGAAATGCAAAAGCAGGTTGCCTATTACGAAAACCTGGTAGAATCATTTCGGGATACCAGTGCACTGGAACCGAATTCTCCCTACTTCGATATTCTCAAATTTGAAGAAATACCTAACCGGTTACAGGATAGTTCCAGTAGCCCGTTTCGCCTGAATGCCTTTGTAGTAGGGCTGGTTACAAAAGCCGATTTCAAACTCAGTATATCAAATGAGATCTATGAACTCACCGGCAATCAGCTTTATTTTACCTCGCCCTGGCATATCCGGCAGTATATGAATATTGAAAGCTGGAATGGATACCTGCTCTTCTTTACCCCCGATTTTATTTTTCAATACCCTCAGGGTGAGTATATCTTCCGGGAGTTTCGTTATTTCCATACAGAAAACGGGATGCTGTTTTCCCCCACTCCGGAGCAACTGGCCAAATTAAAAGACCAGTTGGATGCGATGTATACCCTGCTTCGCAGCAATCATCCGGAACGACTGAAGATGCTCTACCATTATCTCAACATCTTTCTGTACGAGTGTAAGGATGCCATGTCTGAACTGACCGTACCCCGGAGCGGCCCCAAAGACACTACCATCAACAATTTCCTGCAGGCACTCAATACCTATTTCATTGAGTTGAATAAAGGAAAAATGGACAAGCCCCTGACCCTGAAATATGTCGCGAATGAACTGCACCTGCACCCAACCTACCTGAGTAATCTGCTGAAACAGCAAACCGGTAAAACCGCCGCACAGCTGGTTCGGGAACGATTGATCCTGGAGGCGCAGTCGCTGCTGAAAAATACTGACATGACAGTGGCAGAAGTTGCCTATTACCTGCATTTCAAAGACAATTCGAATTTTGCCAAATTTTTCCGTCACCAGGTGGGTATCAGTCCCTCTGATTACCGCGATAAGGCAAAGTTTTCAAATGAATAAAAACTACCACATATTCTCATTCTACTACCCTATGTTCTACAGGCTGCCGATGTATCTTCATAACGCAGTCTGTTAGCAGCGGATTGCAAAACCTCTTCTTCATGCAGGTTTTAGGGTGGTCCTTATAGAGTCCTT
>CAZJNY010000470.1:0-707 GCA_964547405.1 uncultured Flavihumibacter sp.
ATGGATATTAGTTTGGGAGAAATAAGCGGAATTGACTTATGCAAAACAGTAAAGGAATTGTACCCATCTATTTTTATCATAGGATTGAGCACTTTTAATCAGCAAAGTTTCATTAAAAAAATGATGGAGCATGGTGCTTCCGGTTATGTATTAAAAAATGCAACAACGCAGGAATTGTTGCAGGCGATTGATACCGTACTGCTGGGACAAACTTATCTGAGCCAGGAAGCAGCGAAAACGGTAACCAATCAAAACCAGGAAGGGATACCCTTGCTTACGCGCAGAGAAAAAGAAGTATTGGAATGGATTGCAGACGGACTGACCAACCAGGAAATAGCCGACAAGTTATTCATCAGCAGTACTACCGTAGATACACATCGCAAAAATCTGTTGGCTAAATTCAATGCCAGAAATGTAGCGGCCATGATTAAAATTGCTGCACGAATGCAGGTGATCTAATTTCAAGGCCAAGCCCTTAGGTGTAATAGTTAGGCTTACACCTATATTTATTTTCAGAGATTCCCGGATTCCCAATTGGACCAATGATTGTTTGCTTTTAGGGTTGGTTTCCAACAACTTGTGTCTCTTGTTGCCAGTACTTTTGCAATTAACTGAAAAGTTTCTTGCATACTTGGAAGCTTAATAGAATCGTAATTACTCACAAAATGAAACTTGTCAATTGTCATGATTTTGGGCAAATCCATCGG
>CAZJNY010000470.1:717-1935 GCA_964547405.1 uncultured Flavihumibacter sp.
TGTTGTTTAATATCCTGCTCTGTCGCATGTATGAATGATGGATTCGTTTCATTTAAGTACCGTATAAAACTACCGAAATCGATCAGTTTATTTGGATTACCATACTCCCTGACATTTATTCCTACTTTTTCATAGTTACGATAATCATTATCAAATGGGATAAAGACATCCCGGACTTTTATCTGTTTAATTTTTGATCCTATTAATTCAAAAGTTTCATATTGGTTACCGATTCTGTTTTCAATTCTGTCTAATTCATCCTGGTCGATAAGTGGTACCCTTCGTGAATTTGTGATGTACTTTCTTTCTAACGAAATTTCAACAGGATAATCAACGCAATTACCAAAATAGTCAAGAACTATTTCTGCGCATCTCCCTCTGGTTTGATAGCCGCTCTTTTCAAAAACAAGCGCCCACCTTGTTGAATCAGCATACAAATGAATTCTGCTGCCCGCTACAATACAATATCCATCTTCAAGGTCGAGGAAGAAATTATATTTGATATCCTCAGAACCTCCGATTGGATAGTATTCATTCGGTGTATGATTGTATGCCAAATCCAATTGCCGTAAAATCTCCTTTTCTGCAACCTTTTTAGATTGATTATATAGGAGCCAATCATTTGTACAGGAACTTAAGAAAATAAAGAATGAAGCTACTATTCCTGCTGAGAACGCTAAGGGAAAATATTTTTTACCCATCATAAACTTACTTCTTAGGTAGATAAATCCAGGTCAGCGCGACTAGTAATTTTTTCCCACTCATGATAAGAATAGCATTTATTTGAATAGCCTGTTTACTAAAATAGGAAAAGCTAGGACAAAAAAGAAACAGAAAAATCAAATTAATTACCCTATGGTAAGTAAATATCCCTATCGTCGCTTCTGCTATTCAGGCCAATAAGCTGTAAATTGTGATTGCAAAAACCTTATGGATCACACACTACTTCCCGAATCATCCCAACCCATTTTAGAAGAATTTTTAAGCGAATTCGAATCAGTCTGCTTTGAAAAAAATGAAATAATAAAACACGCAGCAACTTCTGAACGATTTCTCTATTTTATTAAATCCGGTTGTATAGGAATCTATATTGAAAGTTCCAGCAATCTGGTATGTCTGGATTTTGGCCTGGAAGGGCATTTTACCTGCGATTATTTATCCATATTGCTTAACAAGCCCACACCATTAATTCTTATGGCATTGGAGAATACCAATGCC
>CAZJNY010000471.1:0-1929 GCA_964547405.1 uncultured Flavihumibacter sp.
TCCCGGTTATATTGTTCCCAAAGCGCTCTTAATGAGCCATCTTCAATCGCCATTTTCATTCCTTTTTCAATTCGATTTTTAGCGAGAATGTTATCTTTGTGGATATAGAAAAAACGTGGAAGGTCGTATACTAAAACAAAACTTCTATCGAAATCCAAGCCCTTTATGGTGTTAAAGTATTCCATCTCGAATTTAATTTGATTGATGCCACGACAAAACAAATCGACTCGATTGGAGGTAATCATTTTGAATATATTATTGTAGATGGGCACCTCAATTACCTTGAAACCGTTTGCTCTCAATATTTTTGTATCTACCCATCCCACACCTTGAGCAACAGTAAATTTTTTCAGATCATCCAAGCTCTTGGCTTTGGCTACGTTTTGTTTTTGGGCCGGGCTGACAAAACAAACGCGATATCCGAGAATCCCGCCATCGAGTGGTATGTTGATGTAAGTGAGGTTTCCTGAATTGTTCAGACCCTCTTCAAAACCGAGTTCGATTAGCATATTGCCATACACATTTAAGCTGACATCACTCAATGCACGGAGGGTATTGAATTCGTGAGACACGGCCACCATTTTGTATTCGCCGTATTCAGCTTTTGTCTTTTCCAGCGCTAAGCGGATTAAGTCGTTGTAATAAATATGATACTCAGTAGGTCGATGATGAATGGTCAAGGGTTCGTCCGACCTTGCAAAAGATGTCACAAGCACCAGAAGATATAGAATTAATTTACTGAGAGTCATAATTTGCTTTTTTCATGGGATCAAAAAAGTATTGTCTGTAGTCAGGTTTCAGTTCTTTCAGTAATGGGTTGTGAAGATAATAAACTTTGCGATTGCTTAGCCCCGCATAATCAATACTTTCCCGGTTATATTGTTCCCAAAGCGCTCTTAATGAGCCATCTTCAATCGCCATTTGTAGTCCTTTTTCAATTCGATTTTTAGCGAGAATATTATCTTTGTGGATATAGAAAAAACGTGGAAGGTCATATACCAGAACAAAACTTCTATCGAAATCCAAGCCTTTTATATTATTAAAGTATTCCATCTCGGATTTAATTTGATTGGCGCCCCGACAAAATAAATCTACTCTGTTCGAGGTAATCATTTTAAAGATGTTAGTGTAAATAGGAATTTCGATTACGTTAAAACCATTTGCTTTCAGTATCTGTGTATCTGCCCAACCTACGCCCTGTGCTATAGTGAATTTCTGTAATTCCTGTAAATTTTTTGCATTTGCAACAGCTTCTTTTTTTGCAGGACTTACAAAACAAATTCGATAACCGACAATTCCGCCATCCAGAGGGATATTAATAAACGCCAAATTGCCTGATTTGGTGAGTTCGGTCTCATAGCTTAATTCAATGACCATATTCCCATACAGATTGCTAGCCACATCACTGAGTGCTCTCAAGGTATTCAATTCTGCTGGCACAGCAATCATTTTGTAATCGCCAAATTCAGGTTTGGTTTTCTCAAGTGCCAGCTTAACCAGATCATCATAATAGCTATGATATTCGGGCACAGTATCAGAGGTTCTGTGGTAGATGATTAGAGGTTCCGAGGCTATAGCCGCGTTAATCCAGAACAGGAATAGCGAAATAAAAAGTTTATCCATTGCAGTTTTCTTCGATTTTCTGTACCAGAAAGTCTAGATGAAAACCCGGAAATTGCGCTGAAAATAAAAAAGGCCATCTTGTGGATGGCCTTTTGGGGACTTCTATAGGAGTAAAATTAGAAGCGGAACGCGGCGCCAATGGCGTATTGGTCTGCATCGTCAGATGACACAACCATTCCATTGATGGAAAAACTGTCGTTGAAGAAGTAACGGCTGCGAATGCCATAAGTAGATTCATCTTGATCAACAAGTGTGGCGCCTACACTGAAAAAGCTGGTGAAGTAATAATCGGCAGCTAAAGACAGG
>CAZJNY010000472.1:0-1926 GCA_964547405.1 uncultured Flavihumibacter sp.
TGAGAAAGACATATGGGTAAGCCAACCGGATTTATGGAATTTACACGGGAGTTGCCAGGCAAGCAACCAGTTGAAGAGCGTGTAAAAAATTACAATGAATTCATCAACCGGTATTCAGATGAACAATTGAATAAACAGGCAGCTCGCTGCATGAACTGTGGCATTCCGTTTTGTCATAACGGATGTCCTTTAGGAAATGTGATTCCCGAGTTCAATGATGCCGTTTACCGGAAGAATTGGGAAGAAGCCTACGACATTCTGAAATCCACGAATAATTTTCCTGAGTTTACAGGACGGATTTGTCCGGCTCCCTGTGAAACCGCCTGTGTGCTGGGAATCAATCAACCAGCCATTACGATTGAAGAAATTGAAAAACATATTATTGAAATCGCCTTTGAAAAAGGTCTGGTAAAACCGCAGAAACCAACACTCCGCACCGGAAAAAAAGTGGCGGTGATTGGATCGGGACCGGCCGGACTCGCAGCTGCGGCACAACTTAATTATGCGGGTCACCAGGTAACTGTATATGAGCGGGATGAAAAGCCAGGCGGACTTTTACGGTATGGCATACCCGATTTCAAACTGGAAAAATGGGTGGTTGAACGCAGAGTTGCCTTGCTGGAAGAAGAAGGCGTTGTATTCAAATGCCATTCCAATGTGGGTGTGAATGTTCGGGTAAATGATTTATTCCGCGAATACCATGCAATTGTGCTGGCAGGAGGTTCTACTGTGCCGCGTGACCTGGCGATTCCTGGCAGAGACTTAAAAGGTGTTCATTTTGCGATGGATTTTCTGAAGCAGCAGAACAAACGAAACTACCAGGCAGATCCACTTGCTTTCAAAGAAGTAGAAAGCAATGTACTAACCGAAGAGGTCCTTACTACAGGAAAAAATGTGGTAGTGATAGGTGGTGGTGATACCGGCAGCGACTGTGTAGGCACTTCCAACCGCCAGGGTGCTATTTCCGTAACACAATTTGAATTGTTACCAAAACCACCGGCAGAAAGAACCGACTTTATGCCATGGCCCAGCTATCCGATGGTCTTAAAAACTTCCACTTCCCATGAGGAAGGATGTGATCGTCATTGGGCGATTGCAACCAAGTCTTTTATTGGAGATGAGAATGGCAACCTCAAAGCACTCCAGATTGTAAACCTGGAGTGGAGCTCGGGAGCTGATGGACGTCCATCCCAATTCAAGGAAGTAGAAGGAAGTATTCGCGAAATACCCTGTGAAAGAGCCTTTCTGGCCATGGGCTTTCTGCATCCGCAGCATAAAGGATTACTGGAAGAGCTGGGGGTTGAACTGGATGAACGTGGAAATGTACGGGCCGGAGAAAAATCTTTCCAGACCAATATTCCCAAGGTATTTACTGCCGGGGATATGCGGAGAGGACAAAGTCTGGTCGTATGGGCGATTAGTGAAGGAAGAGAATGTGCCAGAAAAGTGGATGAATATCTGATGGGACAATCCGTTCTCGAAACCAAGGACGCCATGCTCAGTCTGGCAATGTAATAAATTATATTTTTTAATCATATTTAATAAAAAGCGGCTTTGGGCCGCTTTTTTTATTTTATTCATCCAGCAATCAATTATTATCAAAAATGATAATATTCTATCAAGCCAGATGAGATACCACCTGCCAACAAAGATTAATTAAGATATAAACTATTGATTATCAAATTAAATTAAGACCATTTCCAAGGATCGACAGATTCCGGGATTAGATTATCACCAAAGCGAAACCCATTTCATATTATTATTTCCAATATGTGAATATATTGGCTTATATTTAATTGTTTTTATGTCTACTTTAGAAAAATAATTTATAGTTATTATTTTTTTAATGTAATTAAAACCAACTGAAATGAGTAAACTGACGATCAAACAGGTAGCCCCCTTTCTGATTTTGGCTGCTGTTTCTGT
>CAZJNY010000473.1:0-1925 GCA_964547405.1 uncultured Flavihumibacter sp.
CTGGATCAAAGTCTGCTCCTGGTTGCTGAGCCAGTAACACTTCCCTCCAAAGGAGCCAAATCTGCCCGTTTCCTCATGGAGGTAAAATCAGTGGTATTAAGAAATGGAGAGCAGTTTAACAGCACAGGCGGGTTTCTTCTGTACCTTCCCCTGGAGCAATCCGATTACCTGCAACCTGGCGCCCGTTACCTGGTTTTGCCGGACCGCGTGAAGCCGCTCACCTCCAACCGAAACCCGGGTAGTTTTGACTTCGCCGCTTACAACCGAAAGAAAAATATTTTTCATCAGCTTTATGCAGACAGGAATCAACTCCTGCAATTCCCCAATCAGTTTGATAATAAGCTTCGGCGATGGCTCACAAAAGCGCAAATAACTGCACTTGCCGCTATGGACAAAACGATCCCGTCACCGCACCATCAACTAGCCAAAGCATTGCTGATCGGGTACCGCGAGGATGTAGATAATGAGCTGCTAAATACTTACTCAAAAACCGGAGTGGTGCATGTAATTGCAGTGTCTGGTATGCATCTGGGATTGATTTTTATGATTCTTCAGCGACTGCTTGTTTTCCCGGAAAACAGACTGCCCTTTACCCGCTGGATTAAATTCGGACTGGTGATTGCTTTTACCTGGTTTTTTGCCGCAGTAGCAGGTAGTGCCGGATCCATCATCAGGGCCGCATCCATGTTCAGTTTCATTCTCTTTGCCAAACTGATCCGAAAGCCGCTTTCAACCATTCAATCCATTTCGCTCACCGCATTCATACTTTTACTTACCAACCCTAACTGGCTTTGGGACGCTGGATTTCTGTTGTCCTTCGCTGCCCTGCTCAGCATTGTCCTTTATCAAAAAGGATGGGTAAAACTGTATCAGTACAAAAACCGCCTGTTGCAGGCAGTTTGGGAATTATGCGCTGTTACGATGGCCGCTCAGGTGCTCACCATTCCGGTTTGCATCGCTCTCTTTCACCAAATGCCGGTTTATTTCCTGCCTGCGAATATTCTTGCAGTACCGCTTTCAAGTCTTGCGTTGATAGGCACGCTTATCTTGTGGGTTTCAGCAACAGCCGGATTTACGCTTCCTGTTATCGGTTCGCTTACCGGGTACCTGATCCAGTTAATGAACCAGGGCATTCAACAAATCAGCCGGCTTCCGGGCGCACTGATCAGCGATATCAACTGGACAGATGGCCAGGTACTATTAGCGTACCTCCTTATCATTGCATTAAGTAACTGGATTCAATTCCGGAAGCCCCGAAGCTTACTGATGGCCATACTGCTCCTGACCGGATTTTTTATCCTGGAACTGTACCAAAACTGGAAGCAGGAAAGACAGGAACTGCTTTTAGTAAATCATCTTCCGGGAAAGTCAATCCTTACGATCGTGCATGGTAAAACAGGCAGTTATTACCTTAATCGCTATTCTCCAACCCGGCATACGGCACTGGAAGATTCAAAAAGAATCTTCGGTATTCAACAGTTGCAGTATTCATCTGCCCGCCTGGTTCGCTTTCGAAATGAAACGCTGGCCATACCCGGCAGCAATGCTGATTTGGAGCAACAATTGATTTTCAATCCGGATTATATCCTGATAAGCAGACAGGTCAGCTCTATTCGACCCCTGTTAACCAGTGCGGCCGGCAAAACGCTCGTATTGCTGGATGGATCCCTATCTGAGAACCGGGCTACAGAATGGTACAGGGATCTAACGGATGCGGGTTACCAGGTGCATTCAACCTGGCGGGATGGTGCCTATTGTAGGGAATTTTCGGCTAAACCCTCGAATAGCAGGCCGGAAAAATGAATCCGAAACCGTAGCTTTGCGCCTTCTCGTACGGTTTTGCCTGCCCCATCTTTTAACTGATAATTCCTTGGTATGAACAAGAAGATCCAGTCTGCATTGATTTCCGTTTTTTACAAAGACGG
>CAZJNY010000474.1:0-1925 GCA_964547405.1 uncultured Flavihumibacter sp.
TCTTTTTGTTTGTATAGGTTACAGAAATCGGCCTTCTAGGCTTGGTAAACCGGGTTATAACCCTAAGAGCTTTAAATAGGTGTTGGAGAGATAGAAGTACAAATCTAATAGAATACTCTTGCCATCAAAACAGTTGGGCTTGTTTTTTTTCAGAAATTAAAAAAAAATTCGATGAATGACATAAAAAAAGCCACACGAAGTGGCTTTTTTTATCTATAACTGATTGTCTTAGAGAGTTTTAAGAACATCGTTCATAGTACGAACGGCTTCTGCACTTTTGTTGAACATTGCCTGCTCTTCCTCATTCAGTCCGAATTCAACAATTTTTTCCCAGCCATTCTTTCCGATCACTACCGGTACACCCAGGCAAATATCAGAAAGACCGTATTCGCCTTCCAGCGCGACGCAGCAGGTAAAGAGTTTTTTCTCATCCCGAACAATGCTTTCTACCAGTGCGGCTCCTGCTGCACCTGGTGCATACCAGGCGGAAGTGCCGATCAGTTTGGTAAGGGTTGCACCACCAACCATCGTGTCATTTACGATAGCTTCCTGGTCATTTTTTGAAAGGAAATTGGTTACCGGAACAGAATTCCAGGTAGCGTAGCGGATCAGGGGAATCATAGTCGTATCTCCATGGCCACCAACTACAACTGCATTCAGGTCTGATGGGGAACAGTTCAGGCGCTGGCTTAATTGATATTTGAAGCGGGCGCTATCAAGTGTTCCACCCATACCGATGATCCTGTTTTTGGCAATACCGGTTGCCTGCAATGCCAGGTAGGTCATGGTATCCATCGGGTTGGAAATGATGATGAATATCGCGTTGGGAGAATATTTCAGAATGTTTTCGCAAACTGTCCGCACAATACCTGCATTGGTGCCGATCAGTTCTTCACGGGTCATGCCCGGCTTACGGGGAATACCAGAAGTTACCACTACCACATCGCTGCCGGCAGTTTTACTATAATCATTTGTGCTTCCGGTAATGCGGGTATCAAAACCAAGCAGGGTGGCGGATTGCATCATATCCTGTGCTTTTCCTTCGGCCAATCCTTCTTTGATATCTAATAAAACCAGCTCTTCACAGAGTTCCTTTCTGGCGATGTTGTCTGCACAGGTAGCTCCTACGGCTCCGGCACCAACTACGGTAACTTTCATGGAAATAAAATTATGCGGTGAAATAATAATTTGCGCAGCAAAGATAGGGCTTGCGGACAGGTTCCGGTCATTTAAAAGAAGTAAGAATCAGATCTGTTTTAGTGTTTCCTTCAAACACGGAGATGAGCTGACCTTTCTTGTCGTAAAGCGCGATAAAAGGGAGGTTCCGGATCCGGAAATAAGGGGGGAGAAAGTATTTTTCATCCCGTCCGATATAAACATTCTTCCATTCTTCCAGCTTGTAGGTCTGGTAAAAGCCTTTCAATTCCTCGAGGGGCTGATAGGTGGCAAGAACAAAATTATAGCCCTTGAGTTGCTCTTTCGCCTCTTTCATCCAGTCCATCTGCTGGAGGCAATGATGGCAATCCGGACTGAAAAACATCAGGATGGTTCCCCGGTTTTTGGGGAGGTTATCCCGTTTGATTTTATTGCCGTCCAGCCCTTTTAATTCAAAGGGCGGGAGGTTTTTAAAACGTTCATAGGGAGCGGGATTGGCAGCATTGATTTCCTGGCCCATGCCATATTGCTGTACCATTGAAAGGAAAAGCAAAGTCATCAGAAGCCGGTGGAACGGAATGGAAACAGGGCTGTTTTTTATCAACTGAAACATGAAAGCAGACAATTTTAATTAATCGTATAAAATTAGGCCGCTGCTGCTTAAATCGGGCATTAACTATTTTTTTTAGATTTTAATTTGGATTTATCTACGATTATGTCGTAGGTTTACGAAAACTTCGTAGAAATGGAAAAGTTGAGTTTACCGGAAG
>CAZJNY010000475.1:0-1921 GCA_964547405.1 uncultured Flavihumibacter sp.
CCAATTACATCGCCTTCTTTAGTGCCATACCGGATGACTGTTTCAATGCCCTGCGACATCCGGCGCAGGTGTTCATCATCCCACATTACAAATGCAGTTGCTTCCTTCGTACGCAGGTAATCAAACAGTTCCCCTTTCCCTTTGCGAACCCCTTCTACACCTCCAAATCCTTCAAGGTGTGCTTTGCCAAGATTGGTAATCAGGCCATGCGTGGGCTCCGTATAAGTGCAATAACCGGCAATCTCTTTCTGGTGATTGGCACCCATTTCTATCACTGCCATCTGTGCATCCGGTTGAATGCGCAGCAGCGTTAGCGGAATGCCGATATGATTGTTCAGGTTGCCCACCGTTGTGTACGTGCGATAGGTGGTCGACAATACCTCATGGATCAATTCCTTGGTGGTTGTTTTGCCATTGCTTCCGGTAATCGCCAGCACCGGAATGGAAAATTGGCGGCGGTGATGCAGTGCCAGTTGCTGCAGACAGCTTAATACATCCGGCACCAGAATCATGCGCTCATTTTCCTGAAAGGCCGCTTCATCAATGATGGCGTAGGCAGCTCCTGCATCCAATGCTTTTTTTGCAAATGCATTGCCATTGAAGTTATCGCCCTTAAGCGCAAAGAAAAGATCTCCTTCCTTAAGTTTACGGGTATCGGTCTGTACGGAAGGATATTGTAAAAAGAGTTGGTAGATTTCGGGAATGCTCATATACGAAAATAAAAAAGAGCCGCCATTCGGCGACTCTTTATCAGTATGTTTCAGAAATTATCTCTTGCGGGAATTCTGTTTTCTGCTCTTGTAGTTGATACCTGTTTTGCGACCATTGCCTTCCGGACTACCTACGCGGTCCATAGCACAACGGAAACCTACAGTTGAACTAGCCTGATCTTCTTCCAGGAAGCGACGTGTACCAGGGCTCAGCCAGTAAGCACGATCATTCCAGCTACCACCTTTGATTACACGGCTCTTGTCACCAATCAGGGTAGTGATGCCATATCCGTAGTTTACACCCTGGATCAGTGAATCACCATCCAGATAGTTGATTACATCAGCACGCTGGTAGTTACGACGATCTTTACTTTCTTCGTCGGTCATCATACGATACTTGATACGACCCAGACTATCACGGGTTGGTTTATTCTCACTGGCATCAACTTCAACAGTAGAGAATTTGTTACCACGGTAAGGAGATACATCATCAAAGTCAGTCAGTGAAAGAGGACGATATACGTCAGCAGTCCATTCGTTCACGTTTCCGCTCATGTTGTAGATGCCAAAGCCATTGGGGTAAAAAGATTCAACCGGGGCAGTGTACACAGCACGGTCGTTCAAACCACCTGCAACACCCATGTTATCACCGGAACCACGCTTGAAGTTGGCCATGAATGTACCCTGCCAGCTTCCTTTACGGGTATCACGCAAACCGTTTACGTTATTGTTCCAGGAATACACCTGCTTGTTGGCAACCAGTTCCTCACCGCGCTTACCTTCTTTTTTAGAGGGCTGCGGATTCTGGTTTACATAACCCAGGGCTGCATATTCCCACTCAGCTTCAGTTGGAAGGCGGTAACCTGGTAAGAGGATACCATCTTCAAATGTAACCTGTGTACGGGGAGTACCATTCGGGTTTTTAAGTGTATTCTTTTTAGACTTGGCAGCTTTACCAGGAGTTGCCTGGAACTCACCAGCCAGGTAAGATTTGGTATTGAAATTCTCTTCCGCGATACCGGAAATATTCTTTAATGACTTGTCATTGATAAAACCTCTTTTAATCAATTCCAGCTCATTTACGCGGTCGGTTCTCCAGAGACAGAAATCATTTGCCTGCTTCCAGGTTACACCTACCACCGGATAATAGTTATAGGAAGGGTGGCGGAAATAGTATTCCACCATCGGCTCGTTATAAGCCAGCTCACTGC
>CAZJNY010000476.1:0-1908 GCA_964547405.1 uncultured Flavihumibacter sp.
CTGTTGATGAAGAGAAACTACAGGAAGTTGCTAAAGCACTTGGTGTAACTTCTGATGCTATTAAAAATTTTAGTGAAGATGCTGTCTTTAATTTTTTTAATAACTTCTATGACAACAGTGCTAGTAATGGGCAAGGTGCGTTCGGACCTATTTACAATTTCAACCCAATTGACAAAGTAGTTTCCCTTTTTGAAGAGAAGGAAAAACTATACGAACGATTACTTCAAGCTGAAAAGGACAAGGTAGTTTATTTGGAAAAATTATTGGAAAAATAAGTGACCTACTTTTAGCTTAGTCTTCCCAACCGCATAGGTCTAAGCCTTTGGCTTTGGCTTCTTTTAGGGTTACTTTTACTACTTCGTGTTTGCAGGCACTTAATCCTCGGCAGAATTCTTTTAGGTGGTATTTTTTTGCTCCTTTGCTTTTGCAGATGTAAACTTCGTCTGCTTTATTGGAAAAAGAGGTTAAGGAAATGCAACATAGCAGTACTACTAATTTTTTCATGGGAATGCGATTTCTTTTTATAAAGGTACGTTCTTTTTTTTAATCTACTGTGAGTTTGTACTCCTTTCCTTGATTGTCTTTTGCCAGCAATTTGCCATGACCTATCCATTCGACTACTATCTCAATTTCTTCACCACCAGAAATGGTTAGCGTTCCTGTACCTAGTTTGTCTTCCATCTCTACATTGCCTGATACTTCTTCGCCGTTGGTATCAAAACCTGAAACATTGTAGTTGTAGCTGTAGTTTCCACTGGTTCCTGTTCTGTATTCGTATTTATAGGTTGTGTCGGTGTGTAGGGTTTGTTTCTCTTCTTGGGTTAGGTTTTCAGTATTTTGGGGTAGAAAGTTGCTTGGCTGTTGTTCTTTTTGTTTGCAGGATAGTCCTAGCAGTGATAGCACGATTGCTAGTATTGGGAATGAAAGAAGTTGTTTTGGTTTCATAGTGTTGTTTTATTTTAGTTGAATGGTTACTGCTACTGGAATGTGATCGGTGATTTCTCGCGCTTTATTAAAGTTAGAGAAATCTTTGTAGAAATGAATGGCTTTGGGATTTGTAACTTCTATTTTATAGGTATTATACCAAATGTTATCAAACTCGTTAGCCAGACAATTGTTTTCTGAGCATGTTTTTTTTAAGGATGTTTTTTGATTTGTAAACACAGGTAAATACCCCATTTTTTTCAATGGATTGAAAACGGTGTGCGATTGTGGACAATTGAAATCTCCTATGAATATTAAATTCAAACTAGGGTAGGTTTCGGGGAAGAACTTGAAGTATTTGATTTCGGTTTCGGGTTGTTTGCTTTTAGTAATGGCGTGGAAATTGACAAGTGTGAATTGTTTTTTTTTGTGTTCAAACGTGGCTAAATAGGGCTCGCGGTCTATTAATAATTCATATTTCTTTTCGAGCCAAGCGTTACCAATTTGTTTTACTTTGGCTGTTTTCCAGAGGAAGGCATAGCGCTCGGTTTTGTAGCTAGAACTCTCGGTTGGGTTGCTCACGGTATAATCCCATTTACTGCCGGTTCGGTTGAGTTCGTCGGCTAGTTTGGCTACGGCTTGTGCGCCACCATTGCCAGCAACTATTTCTTGTAGCGCTACCACATCATAGTGTTTTAGTACCGAAACTATGTATTGGATGGTGCTGTCTGATTTTGAATTGCCTAGGTTTTCTACATTCCAGGTTAGGATTTTAGTTTGGGCTGAAAGTATGTTTAACCCAAGAAGTAGAATTAATAGAATTGATTTCTTCATTTATTTTGTACTATAATTCAAAGGTAAAATTGTTTTTTAAAACGTCTTTACGGAAAACCGTAAAATCAAATTATTGTGTTTCTTTACTTTAGTAAAAAAAAAATGATTAAACGAAGCTTACTTATAGAAAACAAAACCAGCATCACCACT
>CAZJNY010000477.1:0-1886 GCA_964547405.1 uncultured Flavihumibacter sp.
TATCTCTGAAATTGGATCCGGGTTAAAGCTAAAGTCCGGACTTCTGAGCCGATTATTTGATCCGATGAGCCGATTTTCGGAGAGTTTGAACCGATTTTTTCCCTTCCGCAGGCTGTTTAATTTAGTTTGGGACAAAGCCATTTTTTAATTTAATCTATTGATAATAAATTATATAATACCTATTTTAATCCAGGAAGCCCCTAATTGAAAGGAATATTAATACCTTAAACTTTGCTTATTTTACGTGTATCCTACGCACTTCCTACGTACATCCTACGGATAAGATGCACTAACGCATAGATTATCAACCAAATACGACCCAATTGAATTGAATCAATTGAATCATAACCGATCGTTTTAAAATCAGTTCCTTTGTTCCCAGATCAGCCTGTCAATCTCATGCTCTCCTCTCTTCTTCAGCATCTCGGTTTGCACCCTACCCGGGTTAGCCCGGTTCATGGGGGTGATATCAACCAGGCATTCAAGGTGTTCAAGGGAGATCAAGCCTTTTTTATTAAAATCAATGAAGCTGCTGCCTTCCCGGAAATGATGGAAAAAGAAGCTCGCGGACTGGAGGCCTTGAGAAAAGAGAGTCTGTTCAGGATTCCTGCCGTTGAAGCAGTTGGTGAGTGGCAGGGACTGCAATGGCTCCTGCTGGAGTGGCTGACACCAGCTCCCAGGCAGGCTGATTTCTGGAAGCGGTTTGGAGAAGCATTGGCACATCAGCATCTGCTGAAGCAATCGGCTTTCGGCTGGACAGAAGACAACTATATTGGTCGCCTGCCTCAATCCAATCGAACGCATACTAACTGGACTGATTTTTACATTCAGGAACGCATCCGGCCACTGGTACAAGTACTGGTTGATACAAAACAGTTTTCAACCGAACTACTCAACCGGCTGGAGAAATTTCATACCGTCATTGAAAATGAATTTCCAACCGAAGTGCCCTCCCTGCTTCATGGAGATCTCTGGTCCGGCAATTTCTCCTGTACCGGTGATGGATACCCGACGATCTTTGATCCGGCTGTATATGCCGGTCATCGCGAAATGGATATTGGTATGACCCAGCTTTTCGGAGGATTTGATTCCAGCTTTATAGATTCCTATCAGTTTTATTATCCGCTTGAGAACAACTGGCGAAAACGATTACCACTAACCCAGCTCTATCCAATCCTGGTTCATGCGGTGCTGTTCGGAGGACATTATGTTGAAGAAGCCAGATCGATTATTACAGCCTATTAAAAAACCGGAACTGATCCTGCCAGTCCCGGTTTTGTTTATTTAGGCGTGAACAATTCTTTCAACTGTTCCACCAGTTTACCATTGCCGTTCACAGAGATGGTGCTGATTTTTTCCGCGATCTTCTCCACGTATTCCATCTCTTTCAATTTCCATAACATCGCGTTTTCTTCCATCAGCTTCGCTGTGTTCAACAAAGACCTGGTGCTCGCGGTTTCTTCCCGTCTCATGATGGTGTTGGCCTGTGCCCTTTTTTCGGCCACCAATACCTGGTTCATGATTTCTTTCATATCACCGGGCAAGATGATGTCCCGGATCCCGAACCCAACGACTTCCACACCCAGTGCTTCCGCTTTGTCTTTGATCCGCTCCAGCATATAAGGCGCGATGGCTTCTTTTTTCTCCAGCAACTCATCGAAGCCGAAGCCCGCCACATATTCCCGCAACACCAACTGGATGCTGATGTACAATTGCCGTTCGTATTCCTTGTTCTGCAACAAGGCTTTTTCGATATCCAGCACCTTGTATTGCGCCCAGGCGTTTAACCTTAACGCAGCTTTATCCTTTGTCAGAATTTCCTGTCCGTTGATCTCCAACTGCAATTGCCTGGTATCCACTTTTGCCACCTGGATCACCACAGGGTT
>CAZJNY010000478.1:0-1883 GCA_964547405.1 uncultured Flavihumibacter sp.
GGGTAGAATCGAAAATGAATCCATATTGGCCGCCCTGTAGCCAGCCTGTTTGTCCTGTGTAAATCATTTGTGCCCGAATGCCCTCTGCTTCACATGCCTGGCGGATCAGGCGGCAGGTGGTTCTTTTGCCCATGGCACAGTCCATGCCCAGCACTGCAATAATGGGTGCTGTAACGGAAAATATTTCTCCGGACCAGAAATGAAGGTCTGCCCGTTTTTTAGGCCTGCGGATATCAATAAGTTCAACACCATAATCCGCCGCTAATGCTACGAGGTTGGGGCGTTCATTCAGGTAGTCGTGCAATCCATTCACTATGGAAATTCTGTTTCGGATAGCCGATTCAATCAGGCTGAGAAAATCAGGAGGTAAAATTCCTCCTACAGTTGCTACTCCAATAATACAATAACGGAGATCCTTATGCGCTGCCAGTGCTTCCTCGAGGCTGGCATACACAGGAATGTTCCTGTGTTTCCCATCCAGCACTTCTCCTGCGTCTTTGCCTGCCTGTTTAAAATCGATAATGCCGGCAATCTGAAATCGTTCGGTTCCTCGAATCAGTCCGTGTGCTGTTTTGGCATCTGAATGGTCCAGTAGTCCATTCGTAATCACAATTGCTTTTGGTCGGTTCATGTATTCATCTTTTGATTAATCTGCCGGGAAATGTTCCCATGAATTCTTTGTTGGCATATACCAGTTCTCCATTGACCCAGACTTTCAGGATTCCATCGGAAAGGGCCTGTGGATTTTGTATGGTGGCATGGTCCTGGATGGTATCGGGATCCAGCAACACCAGGTCGGCATAGTAGCCGGCAGCGATTAGTCCGCGTTGCCGGATACCCACATGTTCTGCGGAAAGAGCGGTCATTTTGTTGATCGCAGTTTCGAGCGACATAATTTTTTTCTCGCGCACATATTCAGCCAGTACTCTTGTAAAAGATCCATAGCCACGTGGGTGGCCGCCATCAGCGCCATCCGAGCAAATATTCGTGTGCTGCCAGCTTAAAAAAGCGGATACATCTGCATCGGTCATGGATTTTCCCATAATGCCTTCAACGCCTCCACTATCCGGATTGGCTTTGCGATAAGCTTCCGCTTCCGCGATGAGTGCCATCAGTGTGCGGGCGGGCGTTTCCTTTCGCAGCGCCGCAACTTCCGAGAGTGTTTTGCCGCGGTATTCCGGCCGGGGTTTATAGGCTACCAATACAGAGGCAGCGGGATCCAGACTTTGGGTTACTGCGAATTCGGCACTGGCTTCATTGGTATAATCGGTTTTAGGAAACAAAACTTTGAGGGTGCTGCGCCAGAATTCATAAGGATAAACATCCGCTGTAATATTGATGCCCTGCTGCCTTGCTCTTTCCAGGCGGGCCAGGATGGCGGGGGCCGTTTTCCAATCGTTTTTAAGGGCTATTTTCAGATGTGAAATCTGAACCGGTATACGGGCTTCTTTTCCGATGCTGATGATCTCTTCAATGGCATCTCTCAATTGAATGTCTTCACTACGCAGGTGACTGATATAACGGCCCTGGTTAAACGAAGTTACCTTTGCCAGTTCCAATACTTCGTTATAGGAGGAGAACCAGGCCCCCTCATATTCCAGTCCGGTTGATAAGCCCAGCGACCCTTTTTTCATTTCTGCAGCCAGCAGGACTTTCATTTTATTCAATTCGTCGGGTGTAGCTATACGGTGCAGGTTATTTTCCCCCATAACTATTTCCCGAAGTCCGGTATGTCCGGTATAAGTTGCCAGATTAATAGCAGGCGCAGTTCTTTTGAACGAACCAGCAAGGCTGTCCATCCAGCTCCCATATCCATCCTGGCCGGCTACAATGGTAGTGATTCCCTGGTTCAGGGCTGCCAGGGCCTGTGGTTTGGATTGCAG
>CAZJNY010000479.1:0-1869 GCA_964547405.1 uncultured Flavihumibacter sp.
TAAACTCATCACAAATGAAATATACCCGTCTCCCCGTCCCCCTTGTCCCCCTTTTCCCTGCCCATTCCCTCAACGTATACTTATACAATTCCGGCAACTCTCTTTTATCCGACATATTCAGGATTTTCTTCAGCGGCTTACTGAAAATCCCCTGTTTCATCAACCAGTTATATATGCGTGGAAACTTACTCGCTAATGCTGTAAGTCGCGGAAACTCTCCAATCATTCGTGCCTTTAACGGCACCCCATGCAGCTCATAGTATTGTTGCAAAAACTCGGCTTTCAGCTTGGATACATCCACACTGGACGGACATTCAGCTTTACATCCCTTGCAGGATAAACACAGATCCATCGCCGTATGAATCTCTTCATGATCAAATGCGTTGGTACTGGTATCACCAGATAAAAATTGCCGCAATACATTGGCCCGTGCCCGGGTGGTATCTTTTTCAAATCTTGTGGCCATATAACTTGGGCACATCGTACCTCCAGCCCGATGTGTTTTCCGGCAATCGCCTGATCCGGAACATTTCTCTGCCAATGCAAGTATGCCACCTTCCCGGTCGAAATTGAAATGCGTTGCCACTTTAGCTGTTGCCGGTTTTGCCGGCATGCGGAATGAAGCATCCATCGGCGGGGCGTCGGTAATCTTACCCGGATTAAACAACTGCTTCGGGTCAAATATCCGCTTGGTTTCCTTACACAATTCATAACAGCGATCGCCCATCATAAAGGGAATGAATTCTCCCCTTAACCGGCCATCTCCATGTTCACCACTTAATGATCCTTTGTATTTTTTAACGATAGCAGCAGTTCTTGCTAACAATTCCCTGAACTGCACCCTCCCCTCCTCTGATTTCAGATTGATCAGAGGCTCCACATGTAATTCACCTGCACCTGCATGGGCATAATAGGAAGCGGTCAGATTCATCGAACGCAGCAATTCCTGCAGGTCATCAATATAAGCAGGTAAATCTTCCGGCGCTACTGCACAGTCCTCAATCAGGTTCACCGGTTGTGCATCTCCCTGGATATTGCGAAGTAGTCCAAGTCCCGCTTTCCGCAGCTCCCATGCTTTATTGATGGAAGACCCAGTTAATAACGGATACGCATAGCCCAGATTCAATGATTTCAATTCCTCTGTAAATGCCGCTGCTTTTGCCTGCATCTGCTCCAGTTCCTGCTCCATGAACTCAATCATCAGGAGCGCTGCGGGATCGCTTTCTATGAAAAACCGGTTCTTCTGTTGCTCAGGATGATTTTTTGTAAAACTTAATATCACATCATCCACCAATTCACTGGCATAACAGCCATGTTTAATCGCAACCAGGTTTACCAGCAATGATTCTTTCAAACTGCTGCAATGCACACAAACCAATCCCTTCTCTGTTGGTGGTAATTCCAGCAGGTTCAGTTTTGCTTCGGTGATCATCGCCAATGTGCCTTCTGAACCTGCAATCAAACGGCAAAGGTTAAACGAAGAAGATCCACCATAAGGTTGCGCATCCAGTAACGCATCCAGTGCATAACCGGAATTCCTTCGCAGTACTTTTTGAGAAGGATAACCCGCCCGGATAGCAGCCTGGTTCGCCTCATCGGCTAAGAGCTGGTGCATGGCACGATAGATATCACCTTCAATTCCAGGCTGGCCAAGTTTTGCTTCAAGTCCTGCTGTATCCAATGCTCCTATCAACGCCTCATCCCCATTGGAAAGAATGACTTTTACTTCCAATACATGATCGCGTGTAGCGCCCCAAACCATAGAATGTAAGCCGCAGGAATTATTGCCGATCATACCGCCAATCATGGCACGGTTGGAGGTGGAGGTCTCCGGACCAAAAAACAATCCATACGGCAGGAGCAATTCAT
>CAZJNY010000480.1:0-1856 GCA_964547405.1 uncultured Flavihumibacter sp.
CCGATCCGCGCACCATTCCGCTTACGAATTCGGGAAAGGTCAGGGATATTTGCAGAATGAATCTGTTACAATGTTCACTTTTGCTGACCAGTAACTTCAGCGAGGACCCATTATTCCGCTTTAGTTTTCAGGGTACAGAACAGCAGCGGCAACGTGGTATGGAAGCGTATTTCAATGCAGCGCTGGATTATTGCCTGACCGAAGGCGAAATCATATTGGCTCCGGGCAATGCCGGTGTACTGGCCTGGATACCCGGAACCGTATTTCCTCCGCATATTGATCCCTTTAAAATGACCGGGCAACCGGCTTATGTTCAGGAAGCCTGGGAACGTTTCAACCTGCATGAACAAACGCCGGAAACGCTCATTTCCGAACTGGCCACTAATTATGCCTATATCTGGTTGCTGGCTGTGGATTTCAGTGTCAGAGGCCGGGGTTATGGTAAATGGCTACTGGATACCTGTGCAGAACAGGCCCGGGAAGCGGGTTTGCAGGAATTATGGTTAAGCAGTGAGAATGAAAACAGCCTGGGCTTTTATGAAAAAGCGGGATTTAAAGTTGCGGCATCCGCAACTGCGGCATCCGGACTAACCAGTTATGTGCTGACTAAGTCGATTGTTTAACTACCAGACGGCCATCAATAAAAATCGGTAATACATTGGCTCCATCGGGGGTCAGGCAGTAGCGTATGTCTTTTTCCAAACCGTAACCCGTTAGGCGATGATAATGCGATGCCTCCTTTTTCTTCATGAATTCATACAGATCAGTCCGTGCTTCCTGGTAAAGGGTAGCAGCCATCTGGGAGGAATCACAATTGATATCAAAATGGTCCCGTATGCGGTCGATTACGGCTCCGGCAAAGAGGGTGTCTTCCAGGTTAAAACGATCTTTCCAGGCTGCGCAACCCAGGATCACATTGCGTTTTTCTTCAACCAGGTAATCACAAACTGCTGAGAGGTTGGGGAAAGAACCCGTTATCACGGTAGGTGCACCATTGTTCAATGCCATGTGCAGCAATTTGGTTCCATTGGTGGTAGTGAGCACCAGGGTCTTGTTCTCTACAAAACTGCGGGGGTACTCAAAGGGAGAATTGCCATAGGCGAGTCCGGGCGCAATTTTTCCATCCCGCTCCCCGGCTGTGATCGCACCAATTTGTCCGCCCAGTTCAATACAACGTTGTACCGAATCAACCGGAATAACGGAGCTCGCACCATTATAAAGGGCGGTGGCGATAGTGGAGGTAGCCCTCAGCACATCAATGATAACAACAATACTTTCGCGAACATCATATAGATGTAACAGAGCCGGAGACAGGGAGGTAAAGAGGCTGGGACGATTATTCATGGGCTGCAAAGATAGGGGGGCTTATAAAAATTGCCTCCATCTCTCTGATTCAGCAGTTTGTTTAATATATAAGTTCCTGTTTTCCATCATTTTTGTCAGATAACGGAAAAGATAAAAACGATCTACCAGGCGGCCAAGCAGCCCGTAGGGCACTTCATACCGAAGCAGGTCGATCATAATGGTGCCATTTTCAATTTTCATAAAATGATGGGAATGTTCGAATGATTTGAAATCGCCTTCCACCATTTCGTCAATAAAATGAACGGGCGATTGCATGACTGTAATCCTCGATTTATGAAACCTGGTTTTTCCCAGGTGTTTTGCTTTCCAGGTAACGGTTTCTCCCTGTTGAATAAGGCCATTGGTGGTACCGGCAACCGCTTCCTCAGCAGAATCCGTCATGGATTTTTTGTGCAGGTCGATATTTCTGGACAGGTCGAATACCCGCTCAATCGGTGCCTGGATAAAACTGGTCAGGTGAATGGTTGGCATGTTTACTTCGAAAGCTGTTT
>CAZJNY010000481.1:0-1825 GCA_964547405.1 uncultured Flavihumibacter sp.
GTTGCTGGTTCTGGGTTTCATGGAATTATCGCAACCGGCCAGCAGAAGCCCGGTAATAAGCAGCGCAAAGGATACCTGTTTCATGGCCTGAAAATTACCAAATGATTTCATTTCCTTATCCAATTAAGCTGTTAAAGATGGAATACTCCAAAAAATCCACAGATTGTGTTCAGGTTAGCTCTCAACTAAAATGATTGTAATGAAAAAAAGCGCGCTGCTATTTTGTGTTTTTTTACTCGTAACGGGTTCCTTTGCAACGGCTCAGATCAATCTCCAGGCGGGCGAACTGGCACTGAAGCTGGATGAAAAGGGATTTTTGACTGCCATCACGCATTTGCCGAATCAGCAAAATTACCTGGCTACAGATACGATTGCTCCTCTTATGCAATTGGTTATCGGGGATAAAAAATACCTGCCAGCCAAAGCGGCCTGGAATAAGACTAGTCAGACCATTCGTTTATCTTATCCGGATATTAAAGGGCAGGCGGATATTAAAGTAAGCATCCGGTCTACCCACCTTGTTTTTGAATTGGTACGTGCAGAACCCAAACAACTGCTGGATGCGGTGATCTGGGGTCCTTTTCCAACTACTATTACGAAACTGGTTGGAGAAGTGATTGGGGTAGTGCGCGATGACCAGGTAGCCATTGGCATACAGGTATTGAATCCCAAAACACTGGGAGGAAATTATCCCAATAAAGAAGGTACTACCTGGGAAAGAGGCATTGCCGCCAGTAAGTATACCTGGGGCAGTACCATGCAGGCGTATAGCATCAACCGCGATAAAAACCGAACCGTGGATGCCTGGGGAGGTGTTCAGAAAAACATGCCGGTTCCGGCATTGAAAGGAGAGTCGGTAAATGGAAGCAAGCTGGCATTTTTCAGTTGTGCGGAGCCAGCAACGCTGGACCGGCTTGGAGCCATTGAACTGGCAGAGGGGTTGCCACATCCCAAGATCAATGGTGTGTGGTTCAAGAAGTCGCCCTATTTTGGAAAATCCTACCTGATTTCCTCGTTCGGGGAGAAAGATGTGGATGAGATGATCGCGTATACCAAAAGAGCGGGACTGATCTCGCTCTATCATGAAGGGCCGTTCAGTTCCTGGGGCCATTTTGAGCTGGACAGTACGATGTTCCCCAATGGAAGAAAAGGATTGAAGGAAAGTGCCGCAAAAGCAAAAGCGGCAGGTTTATTTTTTGGTGTACATACACTTACCAATTTCATTACCACCAATGATACCTATGTTACCCCGGTGCCAGATGATCGGTTAAGCGTTACCGGTAGTTCTATTCTGGTTTCGGCTATAGATGCCAGTGAAAAGGAAATAGTGGTTAGATCTCCAGAATATTTTAGCGTAGAACAGGGGAATGAATTGCATACTGTTAAAATCGGAAAAGAGCTGATCCGCTATCGGGCAGTGACCAAAGAAGCCCCCTACCGTTTGCTGGATTGCCAGCGGGGCGCTTTTGGAACAAAACCGGCAGCACATGCTGCGGGTTCAGTGGTAGGTAAATTATTTGATCATGGGTATAAAGTATTCTTTCCTGATTTCAATATGCAGCGGGAACTTGCATCCAATATTGCGCAATTGATGAATGAAACAGGTGTGAACCACCTGGATTTTGACGGACATGAAGGCGCATTGGCATCCGGCCAGGGTGATTATGCGCTGGAAATTTTTGCAAAGGATGTGTACGACCAGGTGAAACATGATTTTATTGCCGGCACCAGTCTCAGCAAAACCTTTTACTGGCATATTGGTTCCTATTATAACTGGGGTGAACCCTGGTATGCCAGTTTCAGAGAAAGTCAATCGGAACATCGC
>CAZJNY010000482.1:0-1803 GCA_964547405.1 uncultured Flavihumibacter sp.
AGAACTACTGTTCCATATTTTTTTATCTGCTGATTTCATAAACAAGCCCCTGTATGTCCATACGGGGGCTATATTTTTCAACACTGTTAACTCAGGTATTTCCCCACTATCGGCATCCTTCTGCCTACTCCAAATGCTTTCGCACTCACCCGGATAATCGGACAAAACTGATTGCGTTTGTATTCATTGGTGTTTACCATTTTTAATACACGTTGCACCAGACTATCGTCGATGCCCATGCGAATAATATCATCTGGACTTTTTCTACGTTCGATATACTGATACAATACTTTATCCAGCACTTCATATTCAGGCAGACTATCACTATCTTTTTGTCCCGGGCGCAACTCAGCAGAAGGCGGCTTCACCAGGATATTATTCGGGATGATTTCCTTCTCCCGATTGATAAATTTTGCCAGCGCAAACACCTGCATCTTATACACATCTCCCAATACACTTAGTCCGCCTGCCATATCTCCATAAAGGGTTCCATAACCCGTTGCCAATTCACTCTTATTGGAAGTATTCAGCAATATATAGCCGAACTTGTTGGAGATGGCCATTACCAGGTTTCCTCTGGTTCTGCTTTGAATATTTTCTTCGGCTACACTAAAGGGTAAGTCGCCAAACACAGGCGCAAGTGATTCCAGAAAAGCATCAAAGACCGGCTTGATTGGAATGATATCATAGGGATTTCCCAAATTCTGACTCAATGCAACCGCATCATTCACGGAATGATCAGTTGAGAATTGGGATGGCATCAGGATAGCCCGCACATTCTCCTTACCAAGTGCCTCGCAGGCAAGTGCAAGGGTTACTGCACTGTCAATACCACCACTGCTTCCAAGAATCGCTTTTTTAAATCCCATTTTGCTGAAGTAATCGCGAATGCCCAATATCAGGGCCTCATGTATCTGCCGGATATTGTTTTCAGCTGTCAGGTAGTCGATGATTTTTTCCGGATCCTCAATTTTTGAAACCCGCATATCCTTATCCAGCAAACGAACCACTTCATCAGGAGTTTTCTGCAGGCTATTCAGCTCCTCCAGATCCACTACCAGCAGGTCCTCCTCAAAGTATTTTCCTTCTTTTACCAGTTCACCGGATGCTGCATACACAAGGCTTCCACCATCAAAAACAATCTCGGTTTGTGAACCCACGCAGTTCACATAAAACATAGGCAATTGATACCTGCGGATATTTGCTTTCACCACTTCCTTACGATCTTCATCATGATCGTAATCAAAGGGCGATGCTGATATATTGATCATCAGATCCGGCTGCTGCCCGATCAACTGATCCATCGGACAAACCCGGTAGAGCGGATTCTCACTGAGCGCCCACATATCTTCGCAAATGGTCAGTGCAATTTTTTTTCCTTTAAACTCAAGTACATTCCATTCAAAGGCCGGCTCAAAATAACGGTATTCATCAAATACGTCATAGGTTGGCAAACAGGTTTTATATGCCACTCCCTGCACTTTTCCCTGATACAATAACCAGGCAGCATTAAAGAGATCTTTTCCTTCTTTGGCCGGATTACATGCCGGGCTCCCAATAATCACTCCTATATCAACACTTGCTTTCGCGATGGTTTCCACCGCCGCATAACACTGGTTGATAAAATCATCAAACTCAAGAAAATCACGGGGTGGATAACCACATACACATAATTCTGAAAACACTACCAGATCTGCCCCCTGTTTGCGGGCTTCACCGATGGCATCCAGGATCTTTTGGGTATTCGAGCTGAAATTCCCAATATGGTAGTTTTGCTGTGCCAGTGCTATCTTCATCGGATTC
>CAZJNY010000483.1:0-1794 GCA_964547405.1 uncultured Flavihumibacter sp.
GAATCCGATGAAGATAGCACTGGCACAGCAAAACTACCATATTGGGAATTTCAGCGCAAATACTGAAAAGATCCTGAATGCTATCAGGGAAGCCCGTAAACAGGGGGCAGACCTGGTCGTGTTTTCAGAATTATGTGTATGTGGGTATCCCCCCCGCGACTTTCTTGAGTTCGATGATTTTATCAATCAGTGTTATGCAGCAGTTGACACCATCGCAAAAGAGAGTGTAGATATTGGTGTGATTATTGGCAGTCCGGCGCGTAATCCCGCCAAAGAAGGAAAAGATCTGTTTAATGCTGCCTGGTTATTGTATGAAGGAAAAGTGCAGGGCGTGGCCTATAAAACCTGTTTGCCTACCTATGATGTTTTTGATGAATACCGCTATTTCGAACCTGGATTCGAATGGAATGTGCTCGAGTTCAAGGGGAAAAGAATTGCCCTGACAATTTGTGAAGATATGTGGGCGCTGAGTGAAAATCCATTGTACCGCGTTTGTCCCATGGATCAGCTCATTCTGCAGCAGCCGGATCTGATGATTAATATTTCCGCTTCACCCTTTGATTATGATCATGATGATGATCGTAAGGAAGTTGTTAAAGCAAATATCCGTCGTTATCAACTGCCACTTTTCTATGTGAATTGTGTGGGTTCACAAACAGAGATAGTATTTGATGGAGGCAGCCTGGTTTATGCGGCATCCGGTGAGTTGGTAAAAGAGGGCAATTATTTTGAAGAAGACTTCCTGCTGGTGGACCTGGAGGATATGAAGAACAGCGACCATTCGCGGAATGATGTAATTCGCATGCTGGACAAAGACATGCGGGTATCAAAAATGGAAGATCCGGAAAAAATTATTGATTACCTGACGGCTGAAAATAATATCCGGCAGATACACGATGCACTGATTTTGGGTATACGTGATTATTTCAGCAAGATGGGATTTAAGAAAGCGATTCTGGGCAGCAGCGGGGGTATTGATAGTGCAGTAACGCTGGCACTGGCCTGTGAGGCGCTGGGGAAGGAGAATGTCAGGGCTATTTTGATGCCTTCGCAATTCTCAACAGATCATTCCGTAAACGATGCGGTGGCATTGAGCAAGAACCTGGGGAACCCCTATGATATCATTCCTATCAAACCGGTTTTTGATGCATTTCTGGAGTCTTTGGCACCGGTATTCGGCGACTTACCCTTTAGTGTAGCCGAAGAAAATATACAGAGCAGAACAAGAGGAAACCTGGTGATGGCCATTTCCAATAAGTTCGGTTATATCCTGCTGAATACTTCCAATAAAAGTGAACTGGCAACCGGTTATGGAACATTGTACGGAGACATGGCCGGCGGACTCAGTGTATTGGGAGATGTGTATAAAATGCAGGTGTTTGCACTGGCGAGATTTATTAATCGGGAGAAGGAAATCATACCGGAAAATATCCTGGTAAAACCACCTTCTGCAGAGTTGCGCCCGGGACAAAAAGATAGCGACAGTCTGCCTGAGTATGAAGTGCTCGATAAAGTATTGTATCAGTATATTGAACGGAGAAAAAGTCCGGATGATATTATTCGTATGGGCATCGACGATAGTCTGGTTCAGCGGGTCTTAAAACTGGTGAACACCAATGAATACAAACGCAACCAGTTTTGTCCGATTATCCGGGTAAGTGCCAAGGCCTTTGGTGTGGGCAGAAGAATGCCGATTGTGGGTAAGTATCTGAGTTAAAAAATATAGCCCCCGTATGGATATACAGGGGCTTGTTTATGAAATCAGCAGATAAAAAAATATGGAACAGTAGTTCT
>CAZJNY010000484.1:0-1782 GCA_964547405.1 uncultured Flavihumibacter sp.
GTGAATTCCTGGAGAATGTGGCAACCGGTATTGATGAATTCATGATCCGGCAACCGCTGGGTGTTACAGCCTGTATTGCGCCCTTCAATTTTCCGGCCATGATCAGTTTCTGGTTTTTGCCCTATGCCATTGCAACAGGGAATAGCATGATCATCAAACCATCGGAGAAAGTGCCGTTGACGATGATGAAAATATTTGAACTGATTGATAAACTGGATCTGCCACCGGGCTTACTGAATCTCGTTCACGGAGGCAAGGAAACCGTGGATGCCATCCTGGATCATCCTTTGGTGAAATCGATCAGTTTCGTGGGTAGTACACCGGTAGCGAAATACATTTATGCACGCGGAACAGCCAATGGCAAACGCGTACAGGCTCAGGGTGGTGCCAAGAACCCGGTAGTGATCCTGCCTGATGCGGATGTTGAAGTGACCTCACAGATTATTACGGATAGTGTGTTTGGTTGCGCCGGCCAGCGTTGCCTGGCGGCGTCTGTGGTGATTACGGTGGATAACGATGCCAATATCAAGGAAGCTCTCTACGAATCAGCCAAAAAGCGCCAGGTAGGCTATGGTTTGGAAAGCACCGTTGAAATGGGGCCGGTTATCAGTTCCGAAAGCAAACAACGCATTGAAACACTGATCAACAAAGGTGTACAGGAAGGCGGCAATCTTTTATTGGATGGTCGAAACCAGCCTGTATCCGGATACGAAAAAGGGAATTTTATTAGTCCGACTATTATGGAAGGATTGCCACTTGATGGTGAGTTGATCAAAACAGAAATTTTCGGTCCGGTGATGACCCTGGTGCATATGAAAAACGTGGACGATGCGATTGACTTTATCAATCGTGGTACCTATGGTAATATGGCCTGTCTCTTCACCACAAGCGGCAACAGTGCCAGGAAGTTCAGAAGTGAAGCGATGGCTGGAAATATCGGTATCAATATCGGAATTGCAGCACCCATGGCCCAGTTCCCCTTTAGCGGCTGGAAGGAAAGTTTCTTCGGCGACCTGCACGGGCAGGGCAAACATGCCATTGAATTCTTTACCCAAACCAAAGTGGTAGTGGAAAGATGGCCGAAAGAATGGACACGCAAATTTTAACGCTTATACCTGACCGTTATGAATCAGACTGTTATAGAAAAACAAACGATAAAAGTAGCCAATGCACCCTGTAGTTGGGGTGTGCTGGAATTTGAACTGGAAGGAGAGAAAAAAGGATTTGACCAGGTGCTGGATGAAATGAAAGCAGCCGGGTACGCCGGAACGGAATTGGGCGACTGGGGATTCATGCCAACTGATCCGTTAGCACTACAAGCTGAATTACAAAAACGTGAGCTGGACTTACTCGGGGCTTTTGTACCCGTAGCACTGATACAGCCGGAAGCCCAGGCAGAAGGGATTGAGCGGGCTCTGCGTACAGCCGGACTCATGCATGCGGCTGGATATCCACACGCCTTTATAGTGCTGGCGGATGAAAACGGATCAGTGCCGGAACGAACAAAAAAAGCGGGCAGGGTAGAAGCATCCGATCTGCTCGACCGGGAGTCCTATCGGCTTATTGCCAAAAATGCGGAAGCAGTGGCAAGCGCCGTAAAGGAAAAATATGGCATGCGTACCGTCTTCCATCACCACGGTGCCGGTTATGTGGAAACTCCGCAGGAAATAGAATGGTTGCTGGAAGGTTCAGACCCTTCAGTACTGGGATTATGTTTTGATACCGGCCATTATATGCTGGGTGGAGGTACAGATCCGGTGGGATTTATCAAAAAACATATAG
>CAZJNY010000485.1:0-1782 GCA_964547405.1 uncultured Flavihumibacter sp.
TGAAAAGTATTTTATCTTCAAAAGTAAAAATAACGGCAACCGCAGCAGCAATGTTATGATACAATGCAAAATCGCAATCTTGACAATGGAACTTGAAGTTATTATCATAAGTGAAATTTTTACTGGCGCAATTGGGACAGAATTTAAAGAAATTGGTTTCGGTAGACATAGTTTAGCACAGATTTTTTTAAATTTTTAGCCACGGATTACACGGATTTCTACAGATTATTTCAAAAATTAATTTGTGAAATTTGTGTTATACTTAAAGCTTACCGAAAACCGTGTTTTCTTGTTCGGTTACGCGGATGAATGTGGTTCGTTTAGTAAGTTCTTTTAGTTTGGATGCTCCAACATACGTACAAGTACTTCTCAATCCTCCAAGAATGTCTTGTAACGTATCAATAACATCGCCTTTGAAAGCTACTTTTACTGTCTTGCCTTCGCTAGCGCGATATTCTGCAACGCCACCAACGTGCTTTTTCATCGCTGTTTCAGAGCTCATGCCGTAGAATTGTTTGTACTTTTTACCGTTTTCTTCTATCAATTCACCACCGCTTTCGGTATGTCCGGCAAGCATTCCGCCAAGCATTACAAAATCGGCTCCAGCACCAAATGCCTTAGCCACATCGCCAGGAATAGCACAACCGCCATCACTGATAATATGTCCGCCTAAACCATGAGCTGCATCGGCACATTCGATTATGGCAGAAAGCTGTGGATATCCAACACCTGTTTTTACTCTAGTAGTACAAACCGAACCTGGACCAATGCCAACTTTTACAATATCGGCACCTTCCAAAAGTAACTCTTCGACCATTTCGCCAGTAACTACATTACCTGCAATGATTACTTTATCTGAAAACTGCTTACGTGCTTGTTTTAAGAAATTTACAAAATGTTCAGAATAGCCGTTTGCCACATCAATACAGATGAATTTCAACTCTTGATTGAGTTCCATAATTTGGGCTAGTTTCTTAAAATCTTCTTTTCCTGTTCCTGTACTAACCGCAATGTAATTAACGATTTCCGCTGGTGCTTTTTGAAGAAAACTGCTCCATTCTTCCACCGAATAGTGTTTGTGAATGCAGGAAAACAGTTTTTCCTTAGCCAAAGCTACTGCCATTTCAAATGTTCCAACGGTATCCATATTGGCTGCCATAATGGGAATTCCTGTCCAAGTTAGCGTACTGTGCTTGAATTTGAATTCGCGTTCCAATGATACTTGCGCTCGGCTGTTTAGCGTAGAACGTTTTGGACGTATCATAACGTCTTTAAAGCCTAGTTTTAGTTCGGTTTCAATTCTCATAATTACTATGTTTGGTGGTATTCAAATGTAGTATTTTCAGGATTTGGAAATTGGTGATTATGAATTTTACTCTTTGAAAATTATCAACAATTGTTAGTAAACTTTATAAGCGTTCTCGATTAGCTTCGCTCTGTTCGGCTTTGCCTCGGGTCTATTTTCTATTTCAAAAACTGGTGTTTTTAAAATAGAAAATCACTCGAACTGACGATAGTGGTAAAAAGGGAAATTGCCCTCAGTACGTCACTTCGAGTGGTTTTTAAAACTGCAAATGCCAATTTGTAGTTTTAAAAATTGTATCGAGAAGCTTTTATAAAACGAATTTCCTTCGAAAGGTTCTCGATACTATTTTCTATTTCAAAAACTGGCGTTTTTAAAATAGAAAATCACTCGAACTGACGATAGTGCTGAATAGAAAAATCGTCCTCAGTACGTCACTTCGAGTGGTTTTTAAAACTGCAAATGCCAATTTGTAGTTT
>CAZJNY010000486.1:0-1779 GCA_964547405.1 uncultured Flavihumibacter sp.
GCCATTTCCCAATCCAGGCAGTCTGGTACCCCGATCTTGTCAGGTCTTTAATAAAGGTATGTTGTGAACTGTCGAACCGTCCGCTTACATTGTCTTTGAATCCATTTTTATGACTGTATCGGCCGGTTAATAAAACAGCGCGACTCGGTCCGCAAATAGAATTGGTTACATAGGCCCGGTTGAACAGTATTCCCTCCCGAGCAATTCGATCGATGGCAGGTGTTTGAGTCAGCTTACTGCCATAGGCACTGATCGTCTGAAAGGCATGATCATCTGAAATGATAATCAAAATATTCGGACGCTTTTGCTGCGCACATATCATCATACCATGCGACAAGAACAGAAAGAACAACAATGATTTCATCCGGAATAGTTTTATTGATATACTCTTACCCAGTCGACGCTCATTTTAACCGGTAATTGCTTTAAATCCACTTTCCCTACCCAATTTCCACCCAACTGCTGATCTACCAATAAATAAAAAGGTTGATCAAATGGCCACTGACTTGGATCTACATCCGTTTTCCTGGGATACGTAAAGGTAGCTTTTCCGTTCACGAGAAATACCAGCTTGTCCGGATACCATTCCATTGCATACACATTATAGTCCTCCCTGTTTATAGCTGCTTTTCCATAATGTGGCGGGTTTCGTTTTTCCTTTAGCTCCAGGGTATAGTAGGAATGAATCGTCTGATAAATACTGTCTTCAAAATTCAGATGCTCCATGATATCAATTTCACCTCCTCTTGGATAAGGTCCGTATTTGGTTGTTGCTGGCAGCATCCAGATGGCTGGCCATGAACCCTGTGAAGATTCAAGTTTAGCATTTATCTCCACGCGACCGTATTGCCAGGCAAACTTGTCTTTAGTATAAATGCCGCCTGTAAGAAAAGGTCTTGGGTCTTTCAAAGTATCCTTATTCACAACACCAATTAATTCCAGCTTTCCACCCTGCAGGTTATAACAGGCAGGCTCAACCGCAGTCATATGCCTGTTCCAGTCAGATTTGCCAGGTGGAATGCGGGTCCATTTGGAGCTGTCCAAATCCGGGCTGTTAAACTCGTCTGACCAAACCAGCTTCCACTTTTTCTCTCCTCTTCCCTTCGATTGCACATACATATATTTATCACTTACCGCGTATGGCTTTGTTGTACAACCATTGCCAATAAGCAGCATTGGAATTGATAAGAACACTAAAAATCGTATCATATAACATGATTAATTGTACCGTATCCCCATTTGCAGAAAGTTATATAATTCCCAGCGTTGATTAATCCCTAAATGATATCAAACGTTTGCGTAAATTGAGTTATCCTTAATCTTGTTAAAAGGACAAAATGAAAATACTGGTTATTTCAATTGTTAGTTTGTTGCTTTTGTCTGGTGAGCTTACGATTGCACAGGAGAGCAAATCCGATAAGCTATCCTGGAGCGCTAGTCAAAAATTAGAACTGTCAGACTTCAGCATAAAATCTGCCACCCCCAATGAACCTTCTTCTCATGCGGAATTTTCCATCACGTATAAAGCCGGTGGCCGGGAACTACTCTCTTCCAACCTGAATAAACGTGTACTGAATGAATTCATCCGGTCCGGTTCCTGGATCGATACTACCCAGGATATACAGCAGGCACTTCGGTACCAGCAGGCTTCCTTTGATCTCTGTGAAGTGTATGTACGCCAGTTCAGAAAAGCCCTGTATGATAACAAACCTAAAATCAAACGGCTCTCTTTTGTAGATGAACTTAATGAAACCCACACCAATGCTTATTCGAAACGTC
>CAZJNY010000487.1:0-1746 GCA_964547405.1 uncultured Flavihumibacter sp.
ATCTGATGGCGCAGGCCCTGAGCAAGCAGGATATCGGTCAATGGGCTGCGAAAGAGGAGTTAGTGTTGAAGCGATAACAATTCCAGGATGCTTACCGCCAATGCATGTATTCCTCCTTTCAATGTTGGCTCCAGGTCAGGTGCAAAACGTGGAGAATGCAGGGAGGGCAATTCCAGTTTTCCCGCTGAGGCAGCCTGCGTTTTGGCTGGTGCTACCGTACCCATCCATAAAATATAAGAAGGGATTTTCGAGGCCTGTTGTCCATACACGCCAAAATCTTCTCCAATCATGACAGGAGCAACCGTTTTGAAGGAGCTTTCTCCGAGTTTGCGTTTCAGGTTGGTGCGCAGGCGATCACCCAAAGCCGGGTCATTGTAAACAGATGGAATCGACATATCCAGCAAATCGTATGCAGGTAAACGTGAACTGTCGAGCCCGGCTGCCAGGGCCAGGTTATTTCCAATTGTTTTGATGCGGTCAAAGATGAGCTGGCGCGATTCGCTGCTGAAAGAACGGATGGTCAGCCTGAGCTCCACCTTATCCGGGATGATATTTCCAACCGTACCACCCTGGATAGCACCCACTGTTACTACAGCATTTTCAGTAGTAGGCAGGTTGCGGCTGACAAC
The DNA here is from genome assembly GCA_964547405.1 of uncultured Flavihumibacter sp. Lineage (GTDB taxonomy): Bacteria > Bacteroidota > Bacteroidia > Chitinophagales > Chitinophagaceae > Flavihumibacter. The sequence goes on from CAZJNY010000487.1 coordinate 630, forward strand.
TGTTTGCAGTGCCAGTACATATTGAGCCGCCAGCACCACCGGATCGATTGCTTTGTTGGGCACAGCTCCATGTCCGCCTTTTCCAAACACCGTGATGTTCAGCATATCCACTGCTGCCATGGAATAACCATCGCAGAAGCCTGCTTGTCCGGCTAATAACTCCGCATGATCATGAATCGCTAATTGAGCAGTGGGTTTTGGCAGCTTCGCAAAATTGGGAGCAGCTACTACTTTTTTAGCACCCTGACCGGTTTCCTCTGCAGACTGTGCCAGAAAGACCAGGGTACCCGACCATTGGGAACGCATCGCGCCAAGGACTTTTGCAATACCCAGCCAGCTGGTCATATGCAGGTCGTGCCCACACGCATGCATAGCCGAAGAAGTACTTGCAAAAGGCAGGTTGGTTAATTCTTTGAGAGGTAATCCATCCATATCGGTGCGGTACAAAATAACCGGACCTTTTCCATTTTTCAACACCGCAGCGAAACTGTGATAACCCAGTGAGTCGATGATTTCCCAACCCATTGTTTTCATTTCCTGTTTCAGAAATTCGGCGGTCTTAACCTCCTGTGTGCTGAGCTCCGGATTGGCATGCAGGTGTTGATAGGTTTTAGTCAGCCAGGGCAGTTGTTCCTGGATCAGTGCGGGTATAGTTGTTTTCTGAGCATTGGCAGTTAGACTGTAACTGCAGGTCAGCAGCAGTAGGAGGAGAATTCGAGGCATAGTTTGCATTCTCCTTCAAAAATACGGGACAGGGATTAATCAATACGTAAGCGTTATACCTGCTCCCCAGCTCATATCACTGTCGTAATGTGTGGACAGAGACAGGTACTTGGTAGCGATGTATCGGAATCCGGCCATATATTCTTTGTCGCTGTTTACCAGGAGGTTCATGCGAAGTCGACTGCTAATTGGAATATCTTCTCTTCCCAGTTGAAGCCGGATACGGCCATCTGTATCGATGCGGGCATCTGCACGAAAGAGCATTGGCAGCAGGTATTGCACGCCAAAACAAACCGCCGCCCGCTGATCCTTGGTATTCGTCTGACCGAATATATTTTTTTCGGGCTCTGATCCTTTTCGGTAGCGCCAGTCGAAACCAATATAGGGCATCAGG
>CAZJNY010000488.1:0-1730 GCA_964547405.1 uncultured Flavihumibacter sp.
TGATTTCTCCTGTTTGTGAATTGATAACACTTACATACTTGTCTGTGCTGCTCTTAACATAAACCAGGTAATACATTTTCTGGTTGTTTAGAATGGATTGATTCAATTCAGTGGTTTTTATCAATTTGTACTTCTGCTCGTAGTCACCCATAATGTCTTCCAGATCATGTCTTTTTCTTTCATCTCCATTGAATTTGTTTAACTTTACCAATGTGAAATCAGGAATATACAGGGTTTCTTTGGTTAAGTTCTTTAATTCCTTCTGATTGGTGTATTCTGCATATAGAGATTGTTTTTCTGCTTTCTGCAAATAAGTCATCAACGTTTGAATATAGTTCTTTAATATTCCTGGTCCCCAGTTGCGAATATGTCCGTCTCCATCATATCCTGCCTGATATATTTTATCCGGATCTAAAAAACTTTCAAAATCGTTGTATAGTTCAATTCGGGCAATTTGGACTTTACTTCCAGCACTAAAGTTCTTTTTACCCATTTCAAAAAATTTATCAGTACAGGTCCATAGTTCCAGATATAAATGACCATTCGAATAATTTATGCCATTTCTTCTGCTGCCAGTTTCACTCTGGGTATAAAATTGTGTAGTTGTCTCATAGCTGGTAATTACCAGAAAAGAGTTTTCAGGAGCAAGGTGTTGCTGTATTTCGGAATATTTGATAAAATCTATTTTTGAAAAATTCCAGCTTGCTTTCAATGCTTCTATATAAGGCTGGGAATTCGCATCTGTAGGGTCTTTCATTGCAACATAGGTAGTTCCATTTTTTATTTTTTGAATGTGAGCTGTATTTGATATGGCAATTTGACTCTTTAAAAATAGCGGGGTAAGCAGGGCTATAAAAAAACTGATACGAATCTGGATGGATAAAAAGTTCATGTTCTAATAATTAATTAGTTGTTTTATGTAGTGTGTTTATTGAGTATACAGGTTAAACTGTTCAAATCTGACTTTCCCAAACTCTTTAGTTGTTCTTATTTTCGTTTCCACCTTATCCGGGTCTGATGTGTGATAGCTGCCGCCACCATCCTTGTGTAAATACCAGTACTTGTCTGCCGTTGAATATTTAAAGGTGATGATTCTTGTCCAGCGCCAGGCACTTCCACCATAATGCTCAATAGAGAAATAGCCCTTTTTGATGACTATTCCCATATAGGGATCGCCCATCATTCCACCACAATTTACACAATAGACCGTATTGGCATTCCGGGCGGCCAACTTAAATCGGTTGTTTGCTTGTCCGGTTAAAATCAGCAGCGGTCTTTTTTCCGGATGATCAACAACATCCGATGTCGAGTCTTCCCTATTTTTCTTTAATACCAATAACATATCAGGATATGGATCTAGATTTAAGTCTCCTGTGGCAGAATCTAGAAGGATGTAACCCTCGGGAATAAATTTGGAAATGGAGTGTTCTGCTGTATCTGAATCAATGTTCTTTTCTGCTGCTGCTTCCTGGTAATCTTTTGAATTGATCAGGTCACCTTCTTCATCATACTCCTGCCAGACGCCGACCATTTTTGAACTATATTCTGATGTGATCACAGTATCTCTTATAGCTTCAGTTTCCTGGTCAATTAGCTGAATGGTATCTATATATTGGTATGCCATCCTTGAATAGTTGCCTCTTATCCTGATTCCTCCAGATTTGAAAAAGTTGGTATAAGGACCATTTTCGATACCTCTATCATTTTCAATTATTTCATTTAAAGGTCCT
>CAZJNY010000489.1:0-1710 GCA_964547405.1 uncultured Flavihumibacter sp.
GCCTGGTTCAGCAAAAAAAGACTTCACCTGCTCTTCCGCCACCCATTGCATTTTCTGTTCAGGGTGGTATCGGAACGGCTGCCGAGGATGGTTTTTTACACAGCTATTACAACATGGACAGTACCGGCTGGGGTACTCCCTTTCTGCTGGTTCCTGAAGCCACAACTGTAGATAAGCAAACAATCGAACTATTGTGCAAGGCCGGAGAAAAAGATATTCGGTTAAGCAAAAGTTCACCGCTTGGGGTGCGCTTTCACTATCTCAGAGGAACAAGCTCCGATATAGAAAGAAGAACCCGGATTGATAAAAATAACCCCGGTAGTCCCTGCACAGAAAAACATCTGGCGTTCAATACAGAATTCACGGATGAGCCAATTTGTACAGCTTCCAAAAAATACCAGCGTTTAAAACTGGATCAGTTAAAAACACTGGGATTACCCGAAGCTGAATACAAACGGCAAACAACAGAAGTTCTGGAAAAAGAATGTTTATGTGTTGGGTTGAGCAATTCAGCGGCCATCAATTATGAACAAACTTTTGTCAACAAACTGGAAGCAGTCACCGTTTGTCCCGGTCCAAATATTGTCAATTTTTCCAGGCAGGTATCGTTGCAAACCATGACGGATCATATTTATGGTCGCGATAATATTCTTACCAATCCACGTCGCCCACATATGTTTGTTGCCGAATTGCATCTCTATATTGATTTTCTGAAAGAGAAAATAACAGAAGACAAAACGGCCGGATTAGTTGAAAAAAACCAGGACTATTACCATACTTTTCTAAGCAATCTGTACCAGGGCATCCATTACTATCGAAGCCTGCCGGCAGCTGCTTTGGAAAATCCGGAGCAATTTCAAAAAGACCTGCAACTTGCAGAACTGGAATTGAATTGTCTCAGTTTCCAGCTTTAATGAATGGTAGTTTAATTACAGATGGATATTTTGCGGAATGGTGGATCGTGTTCTCCACTACCCTGCCTTCCGATTCATCAAAATTATTGCCGCCGGTATTCAGATTGCGTTCGAATCGGGGGAAATTGCTGCTTGAAATTTCTATGCGGATCCGGTGACCGGGAGCAAAATAATTACTGGTAACCATCGGCGTTAGATCCACTTTGTATACTTTCCCGTTCTCCATCATCACCTCTTTATCGTATCCTTCCCGATAGCGCAGCCGCTGAATGGTTTCATCCAGGTTATAGGCTTTCCCATCCGGATATACGTCAATCAGTTTTATCGTGATATCCGTATCCGGACCAGTAGATGAAACATATAAACTGCTTTCAATAAAACCGGTAATCTCCACTCCTTCCTTTAATTCTTCAGAAGTATACACGAGTATATCTTTTCTCAATTCCATGGTAGCCTGATCAAAGGAACCACCCTGGATAGCATTACCCGTGCAACAAACATTGCCACCATGAGAGGGAACAGGGTTCATGGGATCATAGGTAAACGTATCGGACTTGCTTTTTGCACCGGGCTTTTTGGTACTCAGCAGGCCATCGCCCAGGCGAGTGTTTGCACTTCCACCACTGTTGAGATAAAAGGTTCGCATTTCGGTATTGGGCAAGGGGAAACTTTCCGCCTGCTGCCATTTGTTGCTTCCCATGGTATAATACCGGACCCGCGGATTACTGGCTTTAAAATCATTCTGTTCTCCTTTCAACAACATATCAAACCAACCCCAGGTCAGTTCATCATAATT
>CAZJNY010000490.1:0-1703 GCA_964547405.1 uncultured Flavihumibacter sp.
GGGCTTTGGCGATTCGTTTCAAATCAGCCATTTCAGTAGGAGTCAAAGCCTCATTATTATCGAATTTGGTCCGGAGAAAAACCACCCGTTTATGATCCGGAACTTTTTCCAGGATGGCACTGATTAATTGTCCGGCTGCCTCATCTTTCTCCGGCTCTGGTTTGCTATCACGGGGAGGCACAACCGATTTTAAGCGTGTGGGCATTTTATGAATCAGCGCCTCCAGGGTGGCCAGTTTACCGGGGGAAAGGCCTTCGATTTTCGAGGCCTTTCCGTATAAACCCTGTAACTGTTTTTTACTGAGACTTCCCCTTTGCAGGTATTGTTTGTACAGGCTGATGATGAAAGAAGACACCGGATAAGCCAGTATGCAATCTTCCAGCACCTCATTTACCACATCAAAGGATGGTTTCTTTTTTTCCATTTCAACTTCTATTCTAGCGGCATCATTACCCGTTCAATACCCAGTTTACGGCAGAGCTGGTTAAGTGCGGGCAGTGCATTAACAATGCTCGTATACTCATCTTTCAATGGTTTCCAGGTTGTCTCCAATGTTTTGAATTGTTCTTTTTGTCCGTCTGTTACAAATGGAATATTGGTATCCATTTCTCCTTTCAGGAAGAAGTAATCAGCGCTGAGTTTATTTACAAAATTGATGATATCATCATAACTCTGGCTGCGGTTCTGAATCAGTTCTTCTTCCCATTTTTCCATCCTTGCCTGCAGGCTGGAAGCGGATTGTTTCAATTCGGCATAAGCAGGCTTGTCGCCAATCAGTTGGAGTAAATCAGCCACCTGTTTTTTGGCAACCCGCATTTTATTTACCGCCCCATGAATATCACGTAAACCATCTTCCGCTTTAGTAAGCCATTCATCCTGCTCTTCATATTCCGCCTGGCTCGCTTCAATTCTTGGATCTGCTGCTATTGTGAACGCATGTCGTTGTTCAGTGCCACCAACTTTCAGTACGGCCTCATATTTCCCGGGTGCTGCACGATGTCCGTCCCAACTGCCTTCTATATAAGCCGTAGGCACTCCCGGATAAGTGGCATGGCGCAGATTCCAGACAAACCGATTCAATCCCGCGCGTTTGGGCAACAACGGATCGGGGGAAGGTCCGCCTGCATATTCCACAAATGTTGTATCTGCCTTACTCGAATAAGAACGTACCAGTTTGCCGCGTGCATCACGGATCTCTAATGTCAGTGTTATTGAATCCGCAAGTCCTGGTAACTGATAATAAAACACGGCCCCGGTTGGCGCATTTACGCCTTCATTAGAGGGCGTCGTAGGTCTTGGATCATCTGTACTTCCAGGAGCATTCAACGCACTTCCTCCTCCTACCCGATACACTTTCTCCACGCCAAACAATTTTGCGGAACTGGTATCCGCCAGCACTGTAGAATGCCGCACCATAAACAGATCATCCAGGATCCAGAAGGATCTTCCCATAGTGGCCGCGATCAGGTTACCCTGGTGGATTTTCAGATCCGTTACAGGCGTAACCGGTAAACCAAGTTGTAATTTCGTCCAGGCATCTCCGTTATTCCAGGAAACAAAAAGACCCGTTTCAGTTCCTGCAAACAACAATCCCTTCTGAACAGGATCCTCTCTTACTACTCTTGTGAAAGCACCAACCGGAATACCGGAATCAATTCTTTTCCAGCTGGCTCCATAATCATCGCTGCGATAGAGCATGGGCG
>CAZJNY010000491.1:0-1699 GCA_964547405.1 uncultured Flavihumibacter sp.
CACCCAAATGGATTTTTATGAAAACCTGCTGAAAGAAGAGACGGGTGCTGCATGGAAAATTGTTGATCCACAACTGAAGAAGCCGCTTGGCGTAGTTGCCGGATATTTATACCAGTCCCAACATGAAAAAATGGAAATTGGGTTCTGGTTGCTGCCGGCATTCCAGGGGAAAGGGATCATGAAGATGGTTCTGCCCGTATTTCTGGAACAACTACAAAAGCTGTTCAAACTGCACCGGATTGAAGCTACCGTTGAAACAGAAAACCTGCCCAGTTGCAGGCTGCTAGAAAAAGCAGGGTTCGAAAAAGAAGGGTTGCTTCGTGATTATGAAATCAAAAATGGAAAACGGATCAGCCTTTTCGTATATTCCTTATTGTTAGCTAACAGATAGTATGAATATAGCCATCATAAACGGACCCAATCTCAACCTGTTGGGCAAACGAGAACCAGGCATTTACGGCTCACAGGATTTTGAAAGTTTTTTTCAGGACCTGCAGACAAAATACCCGGCTATTCAGTTCAGTTATTTTCAATCCAATGTGGAAGGAGAATTAATCAATGAACTGCAACGGGTCGGTTTTTCCGTTGATGGCATCCTGCTTAACCCGGGAGGTTATACCCATACTTCAGTGGCCCTGGGTGATACCATTGCGGCTATTACCAGTCCGGTTATTGAAGTGCATATCAGCAATGTGCATGCCCGTGAGGAGTTCAGAAAACTCTCGCACATAAGTGCCAAAGCAAGAGGTACAATTGCCGGGTTGGGACTGAAAGGCTATGAATTAGCCCTTCAGTTTTTCTTACCCTGATTATTTTTTTGGATCCTCAGACACCAGTTTTTGAATTCCGCTTAGTGAGCAGATATAAATGCTTCTGCCATGCGTACCCACCACCAGTTCATTGGCTTCTTCCTGTATGGCCAGGTCATGTACCGGAATTGCTGCCGGTAAATCTTTGGTAAAAGCATGGAAGCTGTTGCCTTTATCCATACTGGCATACAATCCGCCATCAGTTCCTGCATAGAGAATTCCTTCCATTTTCGGATCTTCCCGGAGTACATTCACAGGTTCAGCCGGCAGGTTCATTCCAAGCTGCTTCCAGCTTTGTCCATAATCCTCACTGACATAGATATACGCAGTAAAAAGATCATTGCGATAACCATTCAGCGTTACATACACTCTGCCTTCCTTCCACTTACTGGCAACTACCCTGGATACATACAAACCCTGTGGAAGTCCGGGTTGTTTCTTTGCTGGCTGACCGATTTTTGTCCAGCTATTGCCACCATCCCTGCTTACCTGTACCAATCCATCATCCGTACCGATATATAGTAAGCCAAAGCGTAGCGGTGATTCGGAAATGGTAGTGATGGTTCCAAATGGCACATCCCCGGTTTTTCCTCCATTGGTCAGATCTCCGCTCAGGGTTTGCAATTCTTCTCCCTGCTTCAGTGATCGATGAAACTTGCTGGATCCATAATACAGTATATCCTGGTTATGCGTACTCAGCAGGATAGGGGTCTGCCAGTTGAACCGGAGCGGGAACTCACCCATTGTATGCTGGGGGCGAATCATTTTACGTTCCCGCGTAGCCAGGTTGATACGCGTATAAAAACCAAATTGTGATCCGGTATAAACTGTCTGATTGGTTCGGGTATCTACCTGCGCCTGCATGCCATCCCCTCCACCAATGCGCTTGT
>CAZJNY010000492.1:0-1696 GCA_964547405.1 uncultured Flavihumibacter sp.
TCCAATCTCTACCTGAAAATGAATGGCAGAGCCCTGTACGAATTCGCATTAACCCATGTACCGCTGGTAATAAAAGAGACACTCGACAAAGCACAAATACACTTGTCTGAAATCAAAAAAGTACTGATCCACCAGGCCAATGAAAAAATGGATATCGCCATTCTGGAACGACTGTACAACCTCTATGAACTACCCCTGACAGATCTGTCGGTAATGCCCATGACAATCAGTTACCTCGGCAACAGTTCGGTAGCTACCATTCCAACCCTGCTGGATCTGATCCTGAAACACAAAGTGGAAAATCAGGAGATTCAGGCGGGAGACAAAGTAGTATTCGCTTCTGTTGGCGCAGGCATGAATATCAATGCCATCATTTACCAGTTTTAAACAGCCGAAAGGTTTCAGGCGCGTTTAAACAGGTCATTAATCGGAATGCCTTCCAGATAAGGAGCCAGCTGCAGAGTATCTCCGAAAGCCCTGTATTCCAGCACTTCCTTACTGCTACTGCAACAGTAAATTTCCACGTAATATTCTGATAGCTGAAAGAGAAAGACCACCTGCTCATCAAGAACTCTTTTTGCCAGGACTACACCTTTCGATAAAACAGTTGATCTTTTTTGATCTTCCGTTAACGTAATGAATTCAGATAGTTTCATAAATGCCGGTTTTAAGTTGATTAAATCGGAAATAAAAAACTGATACGTAAAAACAAAGAAAGCTGACGAAACTAAAATAGAGGCTAAAATCTGTGCCGGAGGCGGCACCGCAAGGAGGGTAAATATAGCATTCATTTCCGCAATACCAAAAATTATCGTAGCTTATATCCGCCTAAAACAAACTTATCATGGCCTCCTATACCATCCAGGTTAATGGCAAATCCCAAACCGTAGAAGCAACGGAAGACATGCCACTGCTTTGGGTACTGAGAGATCTGCTCAACCTTCCCGGCACCAAATTCGGATGCGGCAAAGCCCTCTGCGGCGCCTGCACGGTTCATGTAAACGGAAACCCGGTTCGCTCCTGCAGTTATCCGATATCGGCAGTTGGAACCGCTAGTATTACCACCATTGAAGGCTTGTCGGAGCAGGGAAATCATCCTGTGCAGCAGGCTTGGGAGAAACTGGTTGTGCCTCAATGTGGTTATTGTCAAACCGGTCAAATCATGACTGCAGCTGCCCTGTTAAAACAGAAGCCCAATCCAACCGACCAGGAAATTGACCAGGCCATGCAGGGTAACCTCTGCCGGTGTGGCACTTATAACCGCATCAAAGCAGCCATTCAATTAGCTGCTTCCGGCAAACCCGCACTTCCTTAATTCAAAGCTCCCGATCATGAAAAAGACCGCTCCTTTTTATACCAACCATATTGAGCAGGTTGAATCCGAAATATTCAACGCCACCCGCAGGGATTTTTTAAAACTGGGAAGCATTCTCTCCGGAGGATTAATTCTTGGCGTCAGTTTCTGGTCCTGCGATTCGGCAGGCAAAAAAACAGGCACGCTCTCTACTACAGCCTACCTGAGCATCAGTGATACCGGTGAAGTAACCATTGTGGCACATCGTTCAGAAATGGGACAGGGCATCCGAACCTCTCTCCCACTGGTGGTGGCAGATGAACTGGGAGCCGACTGGAACAGCGTGAAAATCATCCAGGCAGAAGGAGATGAAAAAAAATACGGCAATCAGAATACAGATGG
>CAZJNY010000493.1:0-1641 GCA_964547405.1 uncultured Flavihumibacter sp.
AAACGATACTCCCACACCATCGACCCTCGTACAGGCATGCCTGTTAGTGGAATAAAAAGTGTAACAATTATCAGTCCGTTTGCAGAACTATCCGATGCGCTTGCTACTCCCGTAATGATCATGGGAACAGATATTGGTTTGGATCTGCTGAACCAGATGAAACAGGTGGCTGCACTCATTATTGATGATTCAAACCGATTAAAAACAACCCGTAACATTCAATTGATATGATTCGAAAACTTGTGATAGGTAGTTTATTCCTGACCGCTTTTACCAGCTGCCAGGTGGTTAAGGAATTTCAGAAAAATCGCCTGAATGATTCAGAGATGATATTAGGAAACCGCAAGGTGGAGAAAACAGAACTCAGCTTTCAGTCTTACCGGGAAGGAGCTTCCGGCGCGAATGCCGGTAAATCCGGCGGTGGTTGTGGCTGCAATTAAAAATCAAGTATTCCATGAAGAAAATCTGCCTTACTGTAATAGGCCTTTATATTGGTTTATTAGCCGCTTTTTCTCAAACAGTTCAGGATAGTTCCTATCAAAAACGCCGGTTGAAAATTGATGAGATCAACCTGGTATCCAGTTATTATCACCAGAATGGTGACCATGCTGCTGTTACAGGTGGCATCGGTTCCCAGAAATTAACGGATCTGTCCAATTCGCTGGAAGTAAAACTGATTCGTCTCGACCGTCAGCAACGAAAGCAGACCTGGTCGGTAGATATTGGCCTGGATCACTACACTTCTGCTTCCTCAGATAAAATTGATCCCAAGACGGTAACCTCAGCCTCTTATGCGGATACCAGAATTTATCCTTCGGTTTCCTTCAGCCGCGAGAATGAAAAGAAAGGAACAGAGTGGGGAGGAGGATTGTCCTACAGTGGTGAATATGATTACACTTCTATCGGCGCGAATTTGCACGGGTCCAAAAAGACAGCCAATAAAATGGGTGAATTCACCGCGAAGGGGCAGGTATATATGGATCGTATCAGCCTGATTTATCCCATCGAACTAAGAGATGGCAACTCACCAGAACCTCTAAAAAGAGGCGGCGACAGCCGGAATTCGTATAGCCTGGCACTGTCATGGTCGCAGATTGTCAACCAGCGGTTACAGGTTAGTTTTTTATTGGATCTGATTCAGCAACAAGGATATCTGTCGCTTCCGTTTAACAGGGTTTATTTCACCGATGGTTCGGTGCATGTGGAGCGATTACCGGATAGCAGATTCAAAATCCCCATTGGTTTCAGAGCCAATTATTTTGCGGGGGATAGATTTGTTTTCAGAACCTATTACCGGTTTTACAAAGATTCCTGGGGTTTAGCAGCTCATACGGCCAGCCTGGAGACCTCTTTGAAGCTCAGCCCCTTTTATTCCTTGTCGCCGTTTTACAGGTATTACCATCAAACGGCCATTGATTATTTTGCTCCTTACCTGACCCATGCGCCGGGCAAGGAATTTTACAGCAGCAATTTTGATTTATCTCAGTTCAGCAGTCATTTCTTTGGAACCGGCGTCCGGTTTTCACCGCCACGTGGCATTCTGGGAATCCAGCACCTGAACAGTCTGGAACTGCGATATGGACATTATACAAGAAGTAATTCCCTGCAGTCCAATATTGTATCTGTGCATTTGAAATGGAA
>CAZJNY010000494.1:0-1636 GCA_964547405.1 uncultured Flavihumibacter sp.
ATTTTCGGAAGTCCTGCCGATAGGTTTGGTGGTTGCGTTGGTGAGTGCGTTGATCCTGAAAAGAAAACGGAAATGATACAAAACCTTCTATTGGCTATAATTGTGCTATTATTTACTGTATTTTACTGGCAACTTAAAGAAGCATATTATGATAAAACTAAGTTGATACAATATAGTGGAACCGTTCAGAAAAAAATGCTTTTAAAAGAGGAGCGATATGATAAAGAGCCATTGCCTGTATTGCTTTTGACAATGGACAATCGTATTCAGTATAGAATATCCAGGTTTGATAATCATGCGGATCACTATTTGCGAATTGGTGATTCGGCTACTGTTTTTACCAAACCATCAGTTCGCTATTTTAGCAACTATGTAACGAGTGAAGATGGCTTTAGCTTTAGCTCCACTAATCATCTGTATGAAGTGTATGAACTGGTGTCGTTAAGTGATGGGGTAGTAATTATAGATTTTGAAAAGAATAAATCTAACCTGAAGAAGATGATCTGGATTTCTCCATTATGCGCAGTAGTATTGATGGCGTGGGTTTTATATAGAAGAGATAGAATGAGGCGTGGAATTGTAGACGAGGATATGTTTGGGGGCTAGCTAAAAGGAAACGGCTATGTAAACCAATTTCAAATCGATGAATCATGCACTGTATTTAGCAGGGAATATTCCAAAATAGCCCTGAATGTGAAAACATTTCTGGATTATGTTAACTCCATTATAAAAGTAAAACCTTCTATATCAAATGCTCCGGTTTCTGATATTTTGTATTTGTAGCCTTGTTTTGACATTATGTGCTTCATGTGTATATGATCCGCCACCTGAAGGAAAAACAATTTTTATCCATAATCAAACGAAAAATTCTGTATTTGTAATTGACTCCTTAACCGGCGATTATTTTAAGATGTATGATACGCTAAGAATAAACAATCGTCCCTATTTTCACAAAGCACAAGAACTTGTACATGCATATCACCTTTTTGAAGATTTTTATTCAAACAGTGAATTGGAATATATTAAGCAGCACCGAGATAATCAACTGACATTTTATTTTGTGGATGATAATGACCTGCGTAGTAATCCAGGTATCATTTTAACGAACAACTTATTTCGATCAATTCATATAAGCATTGATACAATAAAGAAATATGACTTAAATCATTTGTTTGTAACAGTCGATACAATTAGGCTTGAACATCACTACCAGGTATTTAAGTAACGGTAACTGCTAAAGTGGGTTCATTTAATTCCTTTTCTGAGTAGTTTTTATCTTGTCTGCCAAATCTTTAAAATATTGTTGACTCCAAATCTCAAGTACGGATGCATCTGGTATAAATCGCACAATGTCTTCGCGGATTCTCTCAAAGGAAACTGAATTAATTTTAGTAGTTACTAATTGAATTAATTGATCCCGGGTAATTGCATCTTCGGTCCAGTCACCAGTATCTTTTGTACGAAGAAGAAAATGATTCAGGTCAAGGGGTACTCCTTTTCTCACATACCATTCCAAATCGTACCAATCACGGCCTTTTACTCTTGTACCCCAATTACGAAAGAGCAGAGCATGCATTTTCCCAGCAAACAGATTCGGTAACGTAAAGCAGGTCTTCAGCAGGCGACCGCATCGTGG
>CAZJNY010000495.1:0-1623 GCA_964547405.1 uncultured Flavihumibacter sp.
CATGCAGTTATTTATCAAAAATATGGTCTGCGATCGCTGCATCCTGGTGGTCAGGCAGGAGCTCGATCAACTTCATCTCCCCTATAAACAGGTGCAGTTAGGAGAAGTGGAACTGGTAAATGAACCTTCTGCTACAGAATTATCACAATTCAAAGACCGACTGGAAAGCCTGGGCTTTGAATTGCTCGATGATAAAAAATCAGCCCTGGTTTCAAAAATCAAGACAGTGGTGTTGCAATTGATTCATGGAAAAGAGGAGGTAGAACTCACAACCAAATTGTCTGTTTTATTATCAGAAGCCCTGCAGCACGATTACTCCTATCTCTCTTCCCTTTTCTCCTCTACCGAAGGCACTACGATTGAAAAATATGTAATCGCCCAGCGTATTGAAAGAGCAAAGGAATTACTGCTTTATGATGAACTTACCCTAAATGAAATTGCATTTAAACTGGGTTATAGCAGTGTGCAACACCTTTCGCAGCAATTCAAAAAAATAACCGGACTCACACCCACTCATTTCAAACAGATTCGGGAAAACAGAAGAAAGCCACTCGATAAAGTGGGACAATAATTATATAACAGATAGCCGGGATTCTGTAACAACCAGCCCAATCGGTAAGCGGACCTTTGATTGATCAAATCAACGTTCTGCAAAATGGCTACTCAACTTATAAAAGAAACTTACCCGGTACTGGAAATGACCTGTGCCGCCTGCGCTGTCAGCGTCGAATCGATGTTGAAATCGGTGGATGGGGTAGCAGATGCGGGAGTGAATTTCGCCAACCAATCCGCCTGGGTGAGTTATGATCCGGAAACTACCAACCCGGCGCAATTTCAGCAAACCGTACGCTCCATTGGATATGATCTGGTAATCGAAAAAGAAAATGCAGAGGAGATCCAGGAGCTTGCGCAGCAAAAACAATATGCTGCTATTCGTCAGCGTACTATCTGGGCCGGTGTTTTTTCCATTCCCCTGGTGCTCATCGGTATGTTCTTCATGAATATGCCCTACGCCAACTGGATCATGCTGGTATTGGCAACACCGGTTGTCTTTTACTTCGGACGCAACTTCTTTATCAATGCATTTAAACAGGCGCGCAATGGCAAAGCATCCATGGATACACTGGTTGCACTAAGTACCGGTGTTGCCTGGCTGTTCAGCACCTTCAATACGCTGTATCCTGAGTTCTGGCATGCACGCGGATTACATGCGCATGTATATTTTGAAGCCGCAGCGGTTGTGATCGCATTTATTTCTCTTGGGAAACTGCTGGAAGAAAAAGCCAAATCCAATACCTCTTCCGCACTGAAAAAATTGATGGGATTACAACCTCAAACAGTTACGCGGGTATTGGAAGATGGAAGCCTGGAAGAACTGCCGATTCAGTCGGTGCTGGCTGGACAGTTGCTGCTGGTAAAACCAGGAGAAAAAATCCCGGTTGATGGTACCGTTCAAAATGGCAGTTCCTATGTTGATGAAAGTATGATCAGTGGAGAACCTGTACCGGTACTCAAACAAGCCGGTGAAAAACTGTTTGCCGGTACCATTAATCAGAAAGGATCCTTTCAGTTTGTCGCTGAAAAAGTGGGTTCCGATACCGTGCTGGCACAAATCATCCGGCT
>CAZJNY010000496.1:0-1623 GCA_964547405.1 uncultured Flavihumibacter sp.
GGATGAACCAACGCTTCATGATATCTGTATTCATCCGCTGTGCTGAATTGCAGATTTCCGTTCAGAAATAGCCGGAGCTCGCGGCGGTTACTGGTTAATACGATTCGTTGGTAAGGAGATGTTTTGGCATAAACTATCCGGTCATTAAATAACATTGATTCACTGTATGCCATTATTTCATTGGAATATACAAATGCGAGCAGCTCGAGAAACAAGATAAAGATGGCTGTACTTTTTAGCCGGATTGGATTTCTTATTTCACTCTGAAGGGTATGCGCAAGATACCAGCCGACACCCGTATTGAGCATGCCGAAGAACAGGGCTGTCCGTATCAGTCCAAGTTGAGGAACCAGTAACAAGGGGAAAATCAGGGATGCTAACAATGCTCCGATGTAATCAAAGGTGAAAACTTTGCTGACCAGATCTTTGAATTCAACCTTGTCCTTAAGAATGCGCATGAGAAGCGGAATTTCCAAACCTACCAACATGCCGGTAAGCAGGACAAGCCCATAAAGAATAATTCCAAAAGAAGAGGCCAGTGGAAAAACGAAAAAAAGGATGGCTGCACTGAAACCTCCGATCAATCCTACCAATAATTCAATACGGATAAACCAGGTAATCAGGTTTTCGGAAAAATACTTGGATAACCAGGAGCCAATACCCATGGCGAAAAGATAGGTTCCGATTATGGTACTGAATTGCCGTACACTATCACCCAGCAGGTAACTGGCTAAGGTGCCTGCCACTAATTCGTAAATGAGTCCGCAGGTGGCAATTACAAAAACAGCCAGCAGTAGAATCCATTGGGTATCTGAACTTTTTTGCTGCATGGATTAATGAATGGCAGAAGCAATGATAATAGCAACTGAAACCATAAAAAATCCCGCCAGCAAGGCCAGGGCAATGTTTTTATTTTCGAGTATTTCTTTTCGGAGATTGTGCTTTGGTGTTAGGATTTCAACGAGTACAAACACAACTACAAGGATACCAACTCCCAGCAGTGAATAAACAATTGAATTGATGATTGGCTGTGGCATTGTATAGTTTTTATTTATGATAACCCGGCCCTGAGCTGGACCAGTTTTGCTGATTGGTGGAACCAAAGGTTCTTTCTCCTTTCCAGTCGTTATAGCTCATCCAGCCTGCCAGTATTAGAAATACCAGGATAAACCACCGGAATGGATAAATGGGAGACTCGGTATTAAATGGATTGCTTTTCATTAGTCGTAAATTGAATAGGGACTATTACTCCATCTTCTTTTTTCATAATAGGTCATTGAAAGGTATTTTCCTGCCGGCCACAATAATAAGAGTACAGCGGCCATCCAGAAATTTCTGCTACTGGGTGTGTCATAGGTGATCGTCAGGTAATAACGATCGGTGCCGGATGGATAAAGCTGCCTGACTGCATTCAGTTCGATCACATATTCTCCGCCAGGAATTCCCGTCAGATAACCATCCTCAGATTTGCTGCCCTCAGTCCAGGAACCATCTGAGTCTGTACCATAATAATATTCGACTCCCTGTTCCATCGAATATTCTTTGCCGGTTTTGGTATCTCTGGCAGTTGCTTCCAGTGAGAACCATGAATTGGATACGGGGGCCACAATATGAAACTTTAGG
>CAZJNY010000497.1:0-1603 GCA_964547405.1 uncultured Flavihumibacter sp.
GCTTCCCTTCTACTTATTTATTAGCAGAACAAGATCTAATTAAAATTTTCAATACAGCACACACCGCAAATAAAAGTAGTCAATAATTCATTGTTGATTAAATGGACAAAATTTACACGGTATATCAAAGGGGCTATCACTCCTGCTGGGATAGGATATACAAAGCGGTATGGGATGATGGAACGAAACATTTCTTTTGAATTGTTTGAATAAAAAAAATATAAAAGATGGGAGTATGTATCAATCGGACACAAATCGTTCTATTGGATTTTGACTTCCAAACCCAAAACTACTACTTACTTATTTTGCTACATGATTTTCTTCAAGGATGGTGCAGTTCCAGTTGTCGGTAGCACCATAACTATCAATTAGACGCACGGGCGTAGATATGTTCCAGGTCGTTTCTTAAAAAATACTATCAGCTTGTAGCAAAACATAAGTTAGAATTAAACAAACATCGCATTTAATAGATGGATTTCAACCAGAATAAGAGACCATTCCAAGTGTCTTTGTGAGACATGTTTCGATTAGTAGAATGCGTCAGCGTTTGGTCGGAGTTTCGACAACTTTGTTTACGCTCCGACGACCACAGCAGTTTCAGATAAATCAGAAACATGACATCGAAAGCCAGAATTTCGCTAGGTTATTAGCACTTACAATGTTTTGCATTTTGAATCGAAACAACCAATAGTCAGTTTTATTTTTTTTTCTCTGTCTGTCGCATTTTAAGATGATAGTTGATTCGGAAAAAATTTCATTCTACATAATGTCGTTCAGAAATTTTGGTTTGACAAGAAGCACAAAACAACTATCATAAGGAAAAAAAGCAGGCTGAAACATTGGCTACCGTAGCAACAACAACAAAACTTGACTCAACAGTTCCATCCGGAAATGTTTACGAGCTATTGAACATTTCATTGAATAGGATTCAGAATCGCGTGTCACGTTCGTTAGTAGTACAAAAGTTCTGAGTACTGAGGAAACTAAATATCGGCTACATTACGTAAGGCATTGTAATATCGGCTGCAAAAAGGGCCAGGCAATACAGCGTTCCTGGTCCTAATATATTTCGCAGTGTAAAGAAACATCATAGTGGAATTGTAGTTCTTAATTATAATTCAATATATATGTATGGGTTTTGTATAAGTAAGATTCCGAAATCCCGCATTACCCGGAAAGGCCTTCTTCGTGTTCACATTCAAAAGAGATCATTGATTGTTGTTTGCGCTGCGAGGATGATGATAAACCCAAAATAAGCAGATTAAAATCATAGATCCTCCTTGATTAGCAAAATCCCATACGTCAATGCAACTATTAAAGTGCTTCGATAATGCAATGGATTGTCGTTTGACAGGCCACCCAATGTTGTAAAAAGGGTATGTACTTTGAAATCATTCGGATTAAAGGGATGAATACTCTATTTTTCTTTCTCAAGTTGCTTTTTAAATTCGGGTTTGGTAATATTAGGTCGTACTTGATCTTTCAAATAGCTATTATCATCAGCTTCGTACCAATCTCTCTTGTCAACTATATTATCATTCCGGTATTCGTCTTTGACTTTCTTGTTTACATCATCCCAGTATGTTGAATGCATGTATGGATT
>CAZJNY010000498.1:0-1598 GCA_964547405.1 uncultured Flavihumibacter sp.
ATTTTTTCAATAGTTGCTGACCGGAGTGATTCAGGAGAAATGTATAGAATACCGGCAGAACCATCTGATACCTGCTCCAACACCTTACTTCTTTCAATGGGATCCAGTAATCCATTAATCGTAACTGCTGCGGTAATATGTTTTTCCTGCAGGTTATCAACCTGGTCTTTCATTAAGGACTGAAGTGGAGAGATGACTACAGTTAGGCCTTTCTCCGCATCGTGACTAATTAATGCTGGGACCTGGAATGTGATTGACTTTCCTCCTCCCGTTGGGAAAATAGCTAGCAGGGATTTATTTCTAATCGCAGCTGTTACTGCCTTTTCCTGTAATGGTTCCCCATCATAACTCCGATAAGAATCGTATCCAAAGTATTTTTTTAAAGACTTTCTGGCATCTAAAGATTCGGAACAATAGTGGCAGGATTCAAGGCAAGGGGTACCTCTCAACAATTTAAGAATATTTTCAAGCCTTGGAAAAGTGAATAATAACCAACGTGGCAATATAGACTGTCGGTCATGAGCTCCAATAAGCGCTAATGCATATGCTAGCTCAATTGGTTCAGAGGCAATAAATGATTCTATCGGAGTATGATGGCAAATTCTATTTTGGTATCGATGAAGGATTAGGTTTGCAATATTGTCTGTTGATTCGGAATTGAAAGAAAAATATTCAAAGAAATATTTAAACCTATGGTCGTTAGAGAGGAGATGGTAAAAAATCAATTGTAAATCTTTATCCAGTCTGTGAAATGAGGCAAGCTCATCAAAAAAAAGGTCTCTTGCCTTTATAGAATCATTTAAAGGATTGTTGGGTGCTTCATCAGAAATCTTATCATCTTTTAAAAGTCGATGGTAGGGTTTAGAAGGAAACAAAATGGGAGAAAGGAATAGGGTATCAATAAATTTCCACTGATTAAAATGAATATCTGGATATAGCCTGGTTATTGTTGGTAAATCATGCAGTAAAATGTTATGCCCGGCTATAAAATCTGTACTGTTAAACTGGGAAAAAAGCTGTTCAATAGAAGTGCCATGGTATTTGGTATTGTCTGAGGAAATGAACCCCAGATCAGCAATTTTTTTTGATTTAGGATCAACCTCCAGGTCGAAAAAAGTAATAGCTGGGATCATTAGGTATAAGGTTCCATCTTTTAAATGGGAATAGGTTTAGCTGAAATATAAAACATAATTTGCTCAGATACAAGGAGTTGATTTGGAATTTCAATAAAAAACCACGGAAGGATGACCCAACCATGGTTATATAGACAGACACCAACTGCTCATAGAATAAGGCGTCTAAAAAAATTATTTCTCCCACCCGCAAAGGGTTTTTCGCAGTTTTTGGGCTTCCTCAAGGGTTACCTGGATGATCGGATGTTTGCAGGCCTTTAGGCCGCGGCAGTTTTCTATGTTGTGGTATTTGGTAGCATTCGGGCTATCGCAGAGGTACACGCCTTTCTTCTCCGCACATTTATAGCTGGATAAAATCAACAGCAAAAACACAAGGCGTTTCATGGTTTTGATTTTTCTATCTCGTATGGCATTCCCGGCAGCAATAATAACAGCCATCGGATTTCCGGTATTTGTTCCTGGCGG
>CAZJNY010000499.1:0-1576 GCA_964547405.1 uncultured Flavihumibacter sp.
AAACACCTTCGTTTATACAAGACCGTTTACCGGATATCTGCGCTTCCATCCAGTCCCGGATTGTATCAATTCTTCTTAATAAAGTAAAAAAAGCAGCGATTGAAACAGGCATACGGAATATCTGCCTGGCCGGAGGCGTGTCTGCCAACTCCGGGCTCCGTGCAGGTTTGGAAGAACTAGGGAAAAAAAATGGATGGAAAACCTACTATCCGGCCCTGGCCTATTGTACCGACAATGCTGCCATGATAGCCCTTTCCGCCTATTATAAATACCTTGAAAATGATTTTGCGGATCTGTCCGCTACACCCACTGCCAGAGCTGGCTGGTAAAACACCTACTGTTGCCGAACACGTATTTTCAGTTTAAATCATTTCTTATTAACCAGGAGCACTGCGCCATGAAAGTGTGCACAGAAGCCTGTTTGTTTGGAGCCTGGCTGGCAGATCAGTTAAAGCACCACAACCTGCAATCGGCACTTGATATCGGAACCGGTACCGGATTGCTCAGCCTGATGCTGGCACAGCAGACTTCCCTGCCAATTATTGATGCCATTGAACTCGACCCGGCAGCAGCAGAACAGGCCGCGTCGAATATCCGGGCTTCCGCCTGGAAAGACCGGATACAGGTGCATCAGGGGGATGTCATGCAATTTACCGCGCCCCGCGCTTACTCGCTGGTATTCAGTAATCCGCCTTTTTTTGAACAATCCGAATTATCACCCGACCCCCGGGTGAACCAGGCTAAACATGAACAGCAGCTGGATCTGGCCACCCTCATCCGGATAGCTACGGAAATGACAACACCTGCCGGTTATTTTGCCCTGCTGCTCCCTTTTTCGCGAATGGACTCCTTATTGCAGAAAATCAGCCACACAGGTTTCGGGCTGGTCAACCGGTTGGATGTTTGCCAAACAGAAAAACATAGCCCTTTCCGGAGTTTCAGCCTGTTTCAAAAAGATGCTGCGGGCATTCCATTGCGCTCCAGCATCAATATCCGCGATAAGGGAGTGTATTCGACTGAGTTTATCCGGTTACTTCAGCCTTATTATCTCTATCTCTGATTATTTTTTAAACATAAAATAAACGGCACCGATCAGGAAAGCAAAGCTGATCAGGTAATTCCAGCGAAAGGGTTCCTTAAGATAGAGAACTGCAAAAACTGAAAAGACAACCAGGGTAATCACCTCCTGGGTCATTTTTAACTGGAAGCCGGAAAATCCGTTCGCATAGCCCATCCTGTTAGCAGGCACCATCAGGCAATATTCGAAGAACGCAATTCCCCAGGCAATCAAAATGGCTTTCCAGAGTGGTAATCCCTTTTGTTTTAAATGACCATACCAGGCTATGGTCATGAAAATATTGGATACTAAAAGTAGGATGATAGTACGCATATGATGGATGGCTTTTGTCGGCTAGTATATAAAATATAAAGCACCTCCATACGGAGATGCTTTAACAGGTTGGACGGTTACTAATAATTAAATATAGAGAGATTAATTTAAATTTCTAAAATCTACCGGTACTAATTTACTTACTCCCGGTTCCTGCATGGTTACGCCATAAATTGCATCAACGGC
>CAZJNY010000500.1:0-1571 GCA_964547405.1 uncultured Flavihumibacter sp.
GCATTGGAATTAACAATGAACATTTATTTATAAAATCAGCAACGGTTCGGCCTGAAGGTTTTCAAATACCACCCTATCGCCAAGCCGTATTCGTTAGTGGCAACCGTATAGAGACCCCGTAACAATGAAAGACGAAATAAGAGAAGAACTTTTGAAACTTGAAACTCAACACGACATAAAAATTCTGTATGCGGTTGAAAGTGGCAGCCGTGCTTGGGGTTTCGCTTCAACAGACAGCGATTGGGACGTAAGATATATTTATATCCATAGACTTGACTGGTATTTAAAAATTGATGATAAAAAGGATAATCAAGAAAAAATATTACCAAACGACATTGACCTTGCCGGTTGGGAACTTAAAAAAGCTTTAAGACTATTCAGAAAATCAAATCCACCAATGTTAGAATGGTTAAGAAGTCCAATAATTTACTTACAACAATTTTCAACAGCAGACCGACTTCGTGATTTGACAAAAGAGTATTTTAATCCAACTTCATGCCTTCACCATTATTTCCATATGGCAGAAGGTAATTACAGAGAATATTTACAAAAGGACAGAGTAAGAGTTAAAAAGTACTTTTATGTTCTACGCCCTATACTTGCATGCGACTGGATTAAACAGACGAATACGATGGCTCCAATGGAATTTGATAAACTATTAAATAGCCAAGTGGCCGACCAAAATGTCAAAATAGAAATAAATAACCTGCTGAAACGAAAAATAGCTGGAGAAGAACTTAATGAAGAACCCAAAATTCAAATTCTTAACGAATTCCTTGAAAATAAAATTCAATTTTACACTGAATACATAAAAACAATCGGCCAAATTTCACAGCCTGACACAGGAAAACTTGACGAATTATTTAAGCATACAATATATGAGGTTTGGGGTAATAACGGCTGCCACTAACAAGCAGTTTTGCGCAATGCTGGCAGGACATCAGTAAAATGAACAGCAGATCCCTTCTGTACACCAGTCCAGGCTATGTACAGATTCACCATTAGATCAGGAAATATAACTTTAACAAATAAACGAACAGCAGATCGGGAAGTAGTGTTTCATTGCCAGCACTGCGCAAAGCTGCCGAACGTTGCGCGGCATTAACTTAAACCTGTTTATGAAAAAAGCACCCTATTTACTTACTCTGGCTGCAATACTTGTGATAGCCACAGCATTTAATGGTTTCCATGGAACCCCCAAGGCGACATATATGCTGGGTAATAATCAAGAATATGCAAACCAGGGCGACAAAGGAGCAGACCAAAAGAATGATATTGACTTATATATTACTGAATTAAATAAGTCTTCCAATTCTGACTCTTTGTGTAGTGGATTGTATAGTAAGCAAAAAGCGCACATGGACATCAAATCAGGAAAAGCCAGGTTGCTAGTCCAGGGTGGTATCGCTGCTGTCTACTATCCTACTGATAAATCGTTCCGACAGACATATAAAATAGGATATGAACTGTTTGGCTGTGTCGCACCAGCGACGATTAATTGTTTAGAAGAATACAACCATGTGGTTTTTGAACATCTTCAGAGCACCTATGGCGACAAGTGGAAAAATGAT
>CAZJNY010000501.1:0-1555 GCA_964547405.1 uncultured Flavihumibacter sp.
CCAGAGTAAGTAAATAGGGTGCTTTTTTCATAAACAGGTTTAAGTTAATGCCGCGTAACGTTAGGGCTTTGCGTCAGGCGGGGAATTAGCATTCGTCCGGCCCGGTACGTCAGCCCAATAAAATTACCAAAACTGCATTAAAGTACTAAATTTCAATGTTATTCGTCCCGCCCGGACCAAAGCCAAATAGTAGAACTACATCCGATGCGTTTTCCGTCAGCCCCGCTTGCGCAAAGCCCCATGTTAGTTGCAGTTTTTTTCTATCTCTTGTTTTGATTTAAATAATTCTTCTTTAGGCATGTCCAGCCATTTGTTGAGTATTACTGAATATTCTAAATAAACGTCCAACAAAACACCATTACTTGGAGTTTCTTTTACTGTCCTGTTTTGCTTTTTAGCGTCAAGTACTTGTTTTTTTAAATCGTTCAGTTCTGTCCAAAGCCACGGCAAATCATCGTTACTTACAAAGTGAATATTCCCTTTTAAACTATACTCAGCAATCACTTCGGTAAGACAGTAGCTTAACTTACGTTCACCGACCTCAACAATTACACAATTGTCCTTCGATAGACCGTTGAGAAAATTTAGTAGTTCTTTGTTGTCTTCTCTACAACCGTTGAAATTCCCCCACATTTTATAAGTCAATGGATTTTCAGATACTTTACGAATTGGCGGACCTGAAAAATATACTTCGTAAGTTTCATCAAGGGTATTAATTCCCAATGAGTCTTTAACAAACATATATGCAACTTTGAAGAAATTATCGA
Source organism: uncultured Flavihumibacter sp. (assembly GCA_964547405.1). Lineage (GTDB taxonomy): Bacteria > Bacteroidota > Bacteroidia > Chitinophagales > Chitinophagaceae > Flavihumibacter. The sequence goes on from CAZJNY010000501.1 coordinate 768, forward strand.
TTTGTAGAAGGTCTTTTTTGTACTTGTCGTTATGAATGGGATTTACTACTGTGAGTTTTACTGTGTCTTTAGGTGAGCGTACATAGCTAATTCTAAACCCTCCTCCATCCATTACATCTTCTTCTCCACGCCTTGTGGTTGTGTCGGGCTTATATTTTCTAAACATTTCTCCAAGTTCATCAGCGGATTCTGAATTTAGTTTATAACTTTTTTCATAAACGGAGATTAGTTCCTTTGTTTTTTCATTCACCTTTGGTTCATAACCAAAATTTTTACATGTCAGAGTATTTGAATTGAAGTCTATTGTAAAGGAAGTGGAAGGAGATTTAAAACAGGCAAATTCGAGCATAACACTTTGAATTTCCTTTTTACTGTCCTTGCATGAAATGTGTCCTAATGAAATAATAAATAGCGAAATGGTCAAGCACTGTTTCATAAGCAGGGTGTGTCTTTAAAATTGCCACTAACGGGCAGGTATTGCCGATGGTGGGAAATAGAATTTCGTCCGTACGGATCCGTTGCCTGGCTTTTTGATAAAGTTAGGTATTAAGATATAAAGCCAATTTTTGTTCATAAAGCCATGAACATCAGTGTAACTGAATTGCCACTACTGATTGTTTCAATGTCAGGCACCACTATTGGCAATACCAATGTTGTACGCCGCTTTTTTCTCTTCCAACCAAAAGCTGCAATTTTTTACTTGCGCTTTGTCTTTGAAGTTTTGAAAATGATTCTCAATTAGTCTATAGCAATGCTCAATTATACTCTCATTATCCTTAAGTCCAGTT
>CAZJNY010000502.1:0-481 GCA_964547405.1 uncultured Flavihumibacter sp.
AACCAATGATCAGACAGTGCATTCCCTCTATACAAGTTTGTGTAGATTTTTCAATGGCTCCGTAAAGAAGGAAAATATTTTAATAAGATGAGTAGGGAGAAGCCGACAATTCCAATCAGTTGTCCGGAATGTTCGAAAACGATCTTCCTGTATAGCCATAAAACCAATCTGACCAAATGTCAACACTGTTTTCATTTACTCGAAAAATCTGCTATAACAGGTAATTGGAATACAGCGAATCTTTTTCCTGTCCAGGATAAATACAGTCAGTTACAGCCTGGTACAACCGGGATTATTGAAGGAAGGCCATTTATATTAACCGGGCGGTTCAACCTATGGTTTGATGAATCAATATTGCAATGCTGGACCGTACAGGTTGATCGGGATGAACTGTTTTATCTGGTAGAGTGGGATACTCAATGTTATTTTTATAAACCAAATAGTGACTTAAAATCTGCCGGAAAATGACAATTGACTTGCG
>CAZJNY010000502.1:491-1548 GCA_964547405.1 uncultured Flavihumibacter sp.
ACAGCCCGGAAAATTCAGAAGCCTGGAAAAAGGCATCCGGTATTTGCTATGCAGTAAACAAACCGTGCACCACAGGGAAATGGAGGGTGAATCTGTCATGCCCTTTATTCATGAAAAACTGGTACTGTATGAATTCAAATCCGCAGAAGGAAAGATCATTCATATTTTTCAGAAAAACGAAAAAGAACTTCTTTCGTTTTATGCCCTTCCTGTTCATAAATTTAAACTTGAGTTGGGTAATCTGAGGCAGGAATCTGCTTCACAACGAGAACTCACCTGCGAATCCTGCTCTGCGAAATGGAGCCTGAAAGCATACCCGCATACCCGTTCATTTACCTGCCCAAGCTGCGGTAGCCAGTATCAATTTACTACTGGAAAAAGCTTCCGCTTAAATAGCAGGTATAAAGAAGGATCCGGCCCCTTTTATCTCGAATTGGGAGAACAGGGCACCCTCTTTGGAAGATCCTATGAAGTCATCGGTATACAGCAAAAAGAAGAACAGAATCAATATGCTTCGAATTGGCGTGAATACACGTTATGGAATTCCTATCATGGATATGCTTTTTTGAGTGAATATGATGGCCACTGGATTTTTCTTGAAAAAAAAGCAGAACATCCTGTGCTATTTGGAACCAGCGAAAAAGAATTTTCGTTTTTCGGTGAACCGTTTCAGCTTTTTAATTCCTACACCTATAAAATCATCACTGCCAGAGGAGAATGCATTGGCAATATCAGCGATGGCATCAAAACAAGGGTGAGTGAATTTATTTCACCTCCTGAAATGTGGATAGAAGAAAGAGGTGACGACAGCATCATTTGGCTACACGCACAGCATCTTGGGAATAACCAGTTAAAAAAAGCCTTCAACAAAGATTACACGCTGAATAAATCGGGTGTTGGTGCAATCCAACCGACTGGCTTTGTTAATCCGGTTAAATTAATTGCCGTAACAGCAGTTGGCGTCCTGCTTCTTTTACTTATTCATTCATTTAACAACCAGTTCAAAAGAAATGAAGTGTTGTTAGACAGGGAAATATTCTTCCCTAAAAACGAACAA
>CAZJNY010000503.1:0-1546 GCA_964547405.1 uncultured Flavihumibacter sp.
TCCGTCAATTGCTCCAGGTAATCCTTCACCATTTTTTCATCATTGTCGTCATAGTCCACATTCACATGTAACAACGGTATACCCCATTCATCTTTTTTGCTGGCATCCAGGCTTACCTGTCCGCTTTCTTTGGGGATGGTTTCTCCCATCATATGAGAGCCTACATACCAGGGACCCAGGGTTGGATTCAGAAGGTTCTTTTTCAGGTCCTCACCCCAGCCTTCTGCACCCTGGTTATAGCGCGAACCGCCAAAACCTGCCGCATAACCACGTAAGAAATCGGTCTCCTGTTTTTTAACATTCCGGAACCTTGGAATATATCCGCTGTTGGGTCTTCTGCCTCCAGAACTGGTTTTATCCAGATGCCCTTCATAAACGGCGGATACCCTTGCCCGGTAGTTGTGAAAAGCAACATATTTACCCAGCAATCCAGTATCATTTCCCATGCCATTCGGAAAGCGGGAAGAAGTCGAGTTTAATAAAATCAAATTCGTATTCAGAGCAGCCGCATTTACAAATATGACTTTGGCGAAATACTCGGTAGCCTGCTTACTAACGGCATCGATTACCCGAACACCGGTTGCCTTCTGTTTGGCATCATCATAAATAACGGAATGCACTACAGAATTGGGTTTCAGTGTCAGTTTCCCCGTTTTCATCGCCCAGGGAATGGTGGAGGAATTACTGCTGAAATACCCGCCAAACGGACAACCCCGCTGACACAGGTTTCTATTCTGACATTGAGCCCTGCCCTGGTCGAGGTGAATCTGTTGTGGCGAAGTAATATGAGCAGCTCTGCCTATAATAACCGGCCTGTTGCCGTTATAGGAAGCGGCCATTTTTTTGGAGAAATAATCTTCCACACAATTCATTTCCATCGGCGGAAGAAATTCACCATCGGGCAGAATATCCAAGCCATCTCTATTTCCGGATATACCCGCAAATTTCTCTACATAACTGTACCAGGGCGCAATATCCTTATAACGGATCGGCCAGTCAACCGCAAAGCCATCACGAGCCGGACCTTCAAAATCATATTCACTCCAGCGCTGGGTTTGCCTGGCCCATAAAAGCGACTTCCCTCCTACCTGGTAACCACGGATCCAGTCGAATGGTTTATCCTGCACATAAGGATGTTCGTTATCCTTCACGAAAAAATGCAGCGCATCTTCCCGGAACGCATAACATTTACTCACCACCGGGTTCTCTTCAATCAGCTGACGCGTTAGCTGTCCGCGATGTTCAAACTCCCAGGGCATTTTATTGGTAGTAGAATAATCTTTCTGATGTTTTACATCGCGCCCTCTTTCCAGCACCAGGGTATTCAATCCTTTTTCTGTAAATTCCTTGGCGGCCCAACCTCCACTGATGCCCGATCCAATCACAATAACATCAAAGGTATTTTGATCCACTCCTTTTGTATTCAGATAACCCATACTTATGATTTTGAAGTAGTACTCTCAACCGGTACACATCCGTAAAATTTGCCGGGCACCAGTTGATATGGCAATAGATTGGTCATTACATATTCCGATTGCGTATAGCC
>CAZJNY010000504.1:0-1543 GCA_964547405.1 uncultured Flavihumibacter sp.
TACCGGATGGGTATCGAATTGCAGGGAAGCTACAAATTCAGTAACTGGTTAAAACTAACGGGGAACCTCACCCTAAGTGAAAACAAGGTGATTGATTTTGAAGAATTCTACGACGATTATGATGAAGACAACCAGAAGTCTGTTCAATATGAAAAAACCGACATCTCTTTCTCTCCATCTGTAATGGGAAGCGCATCAGCTATTCTCAGCCCCGTGAAAAATGGAGAAATTGCACTGATCGGTAAATACGTAGGCAGACAATACCTTGATAATACTTCCAACAAAAACAGAAGCCTGGATGCTTTTTATACACAGGATCTCCGGTTATCCTATACTGTTAAAGGAAAAGCGGTTAAGGACCTGACGATGATTTTCCAGGTTAATAATCTGTTCAACAAATTGTATGAGCCGAATGGGTACACGTTCAGTTATATCTACAATCAGGAACTGACCACGGAAAACTACGTATATCCAATGGCGGGAATCAACTTTATGGGTGGCGTAAATATCAGGTTGTAAAAAATACGGGGTAAATATCCCGGTATATTTCCTATCAAAAAATTTGGCATTTGGCACTATTTAGGATAGTGCTAAATGCCAAATTCCGTACCTGATGAAAAAAACCATTGTAATCAATGTACTGATCATTCTGATCTTTTACATCCTGTTCAGCCTTACGGCCGGTAAATAACGGTGAAGCTTAGCTGCCAAATTTTTCCTGCCAGGCCAGCATACCGCCTTCCAGGTTTTTGGTATTGGTGAAACCCATCGATTCCAGAATCAGGCAGGCGGTCATGCTTCTTTTTCCACTGCGGCAATGCAGGATAACTTCTTCCTCTTTGAGTGGCATTAACTCATCAACATCCATCATTTGGAAGCGCCCCAGGGGAATGAGTCTGGCACCAATATTAAACGCTTCAAATTCTTCAGGTTCGCGAACATCAATGATATGCAGTTTTTCTCCTGCATCCATTCTTGCTTTCAATTCTTCAACATTGATAATATCCATATGGCAAAAGTTTAATAATTATTTTCAACTGGTGTTACAACACGTGGAGCAACCGTGGTGGTATCACGCACCGGCTTTTTAGTACTCAGCCAGATATCGATCATTTGTCCAGGTCGAATCCTGTTGGCTCTCCGATCCGATGTCAGGCGTTCCGGGCTTTGCCGGTAAACAAAAGCGGCGGCTGTATCTTTTACTTCCGGATCCAGTACTACCGCACCAAAACTGATTCCGCTGGTTTGCAACAAATCGCGGGCACTGGCATAGGTTAAACCAAACAAATCCGGAACTGCCATATCCACATTGGAAAGGCCACTTCCCAGCACAAGTGAAATAGGAGCCCCCATTGGCAGTTTAGTACCTGCTTTGATTTCTTTACCATCGTATTTCTGAACCAGCACCGAGTTTTTTGCAAAATCCGGCCGATAGCTGGTATCTCCCATTTTTAGTCCGAATTGTTTTAGCACAATGGCTGCATTCCGAACACTCATTCCAACCAGGTTGGGCATCACCACTTCAGGAGGTACCGCCCGGTTT
>CAZJNY010000505.1:0-1536 GCA_964547405.1 uncultured Flavihumibacter sp.
CACCCGGTTGGGAACTGGTGTCCGCCATTGGCTGCCAGTTTTCCTGCACTTTCAGTACTTCCGGCTGCAATGCACCTGCCGAAAATTCGAGTGCTCCGGATTGGGTCTTGGTCAGCTGACCAATTCCTTCCAGCACAAAGGGTTTGCCGATATTGAGAAACTGCTGTCCAAGCCAAAGGTGGGAGTCCAGGTCCGCTGCGGCCAGGGCCTTGATTTTTCCGGACTTGGCCGCAATAAAATCAGTCAGTTCCGTATTTTCTTTGATTGAGCTATTGTAATCGAACTGTATTCCGCTGATGGGTTCTGCTTTATGGTTTTTGTCCGCATCAGGATCGATCACCACCGACGGATCGAGGTGAAATGTTCCAATGCCCGGAAGGTCCAGTTTCTTATTAGCATACAGATACTGGGCGAGAAGCAGTGCTAGTTTCAATGTTTTGGATTTTTACAGCCAACAATATATAGATTTTATAGGATTAGGACAAGAACTGTTCCTCCGGATGCTTTAATTTTGCATGAATTATGCTAAGTGCTGAAGAAAAAGCGTTTATGGAGTATTGGGCGGCCAACAGATTATCCAAAAAAAAGGTGTTAAAACAGCTTTATGCAGGCTTGCCGCTGGCCATGATTCTCATTGTTGCGATTTTTGCCAATCTCTTTTCCGGCTGGTATGGAAGAGCCCAGATGGTCATGTCAAGGGAGTCCTCATCACTCGTGATCGTTTTATTGGTGGCGGCTTTGGCGATCGTGGTTTTCATCGTCATTTTTTCGGCCCGGCACCGCTGGGAACAAAATGAACTCCGTTACCAGGAGCTTTTGCATAAGGCTGGAAAAAACTAAATATTTTTTTAATCATTTGCAGCGAATCCGGTTTCGGAGAGGTCTTCATCCGGAAATGCACCAATTGTTGAGTATGAAGTATTTATTTCTGAGTGTTTTTGTAAGTCTTTTTTTATTAACCGGTACCGGATGCCTGAAAGATAACAGCTGCAACCCCAAATCCGTGGACAGTGAACGGGCAACGATGGCCAGTTTTGCCACCGCAAACGGGCTAACCATGACCGAACACAGCAGTGGATTACAGTACCAGATCATTTCACAAGGGGCCGGTTCAACGGCAACGCTTACTTCCACCGTATCCGTCCGCTACACCGGAAAACTGATGAACGGGACGATCTTTGATTCGGCCACCGGCACCCCGGTTACTTTCCCCCTGAACCAGGTGATTCCGGGATGGCAGTTGGCCGTGCCCCTGATCCAGGAAGGAGGATTGATCCGGATCCTGGTTCCATCATCATTGGCGTACGGTTGTACTGGTGTTGGTACGATCCCGGGTGATGCGGTACTTTATTTTGAAATTCAACTTGTAGATGTTCAATAATTGCTGAGCCTTTACTGCTTATGCTCTGCTAACCCCGTCCTGCTTGCAGCGGCGGGGTTCTTTTTGCCTTAATTTTGATTCAAATCTTTCATTTTGCCATACGAAGCCATATCTGTTTTCGATATTTTTAAGATCGGAGTCGGACCATCCAGTTC
>CAZJNY010000506.1:0-1528 GCA_964547405.1 uncultured Flavihumibacter sp.
TAATCTGTTTGACGTTTTTTGTATATTCACCAAAACTAACTGCTGAAAAAGCTTTTTGCCATAGGATTGTTATCTATATGCCTGTTCAACCTTGCAGGCTATGGCTGGCTCTTTGATTATCTCGAGGCAAAATCAGATTCCCAACTGATTCAAAAACTTGATCTTCAGCAATACCGTGAAGAAGAATTAGTAGAAATTAAAATTCCCTTTCAGGTTCCCTACAACAACGACTGGCCAGATTACCGGAGAGAAGATGGAGAAATTGAAATTAAAGGCCGCTATTATAGTTATGTAAAAATCAAAATCAGTCAGGATACCATCTTCCTGAAATGTTTACCCAATACAGAAAAAAACAACCTAGTACTGGCCCGGCAGGCAGTAAGTAAAAAACTGAATGACCTGCCCGGAGGGGAAGAAGAAAATACATCGCTTATTAAAAAAGCGAATCTGCTATTCGGTTTTAATCAATCCCTTCCGACCTATGTGCTGACAATTCCCCAGTACACTATAAAAAAACAGTTCCCCCGCTACCAATCAGCTCCTGCCAATGGCTATTGCAGGGAAAAACTTCATCCCCCCACCGCCTGATTTCATTTGAATTCAGTCAACTCCCAGGAGCCCTAACGGTTCCCGGAGACTTTTTTATTCACCTGAAATTAAAGGCTATGCCCTATATTCCTGTAGCATCCCACCTACCCGGGATTACCGGGTTGCTGGAATACCGGATGGACACCGCAGCACCCATCCGGGCACTCACGCAATTCTTATTACGAGGACCCAATTCACTCTCTGAAGGAGAACGTGAACTGATTGCCACCATCGTATCCAATGGTAATGAATGTCAATTCTGTACTACCGCACATGCTGCCGCAGCGGATGTATTATTAGGCGACCCGTCCATTTCCAACTCTGTAAAAATTAATCACCTTCAGGCCCCTGTTTCGGAAAAAATTAGAGCGCTGCTTGAGATTGCCAGACTGGTTCGCATAAGCGGTAAAGCTGTAACTGAAAAAGCTATTGAAACAGCCAAACAGGCAGGCGCAACCGATCTCGAAATTCATGATACAGTATTAATAGCGGCGCTATTCTGCCTGTATAACCGATACGTAGACGGATTGGCTACTGCCATGCCTGATGATCTCTCTTATTTCGACCAGCTGGCTGACAGACTGGTGCAACATGGTTATAACCGCCTTCCACAAGGATATGACCACCTGAAAAACAATTCTTAAAAGAAGCTAACCAAACGTCGCAAATCATGAAACAACTGCTTTCAATTCTATTGATATGGATATCCATTTCTGTTCAGGCTCAGGACATTCAAGTCCGGGGCACCATCCTCTCTGCTGAAAACAAGCAGCCGATTGGAACCGCAAGCATACGCGTAAAAGACAAACTGGCCGGAACTACCAGCAATGAAAAAGGAGAATTTACCCTATCCCTTTCCAAAATAAAACTACCCTTTAGCATCCTGGTTTCTTCAGTCGGTTTTGAAGAAAAAGAATTGGTTGTTGAAAACGCAACCTCA